>JBKPML010000051.1:0-65363 GCA_046732135.1 Actinomycetota bacterium | reverse complement strand
AGGGCTGCAACGCACCCGGTGGCTACACCCCCGGCCCATAGCCTGCCGGCGGCAATGGCAACTCGACCGCTGGACGCCCCGTTGGGCCTATCCATAGCTGACATGCAAATTCTCCCTCAAGACGATGGCTACCACGATTTCAGGGCGATCAGAGGTGCAGCGGTCATGTCGTGTCAGGCCACGACCTGCATCTCGTGCGGCGTCTCGTTCAGTCGACGCCCGCCGTCAGCGGTAGCTGTGACGATGTCCTCGATCCGAACGCCGAACCGTCCGGGGAGGTAGATCCCGGGTTCGATCGAGAAACACATGCCGGGTTGAACAAAGTGGGTCTCGCCCTCGACCATGTAAGGCGGCTCGTGTGTTGTGAGCCCGATCCCATGCCCGGTGCGATGAATGAAGTACTGGCCATAGCCGGCATCGGTGATCACTCCGCGCGGGACTCGGTCGACCTCCTGGCACTCGATGCCTGCACGTACTGCCTCAAACCCGGCCTGCTGGGCCTTGCAGACAATCTCGTGCACTTCCCGTTCCTCATCGGTGGGCTCGCCGACGTGCACGGTCCTGGTCGTATCCGAGCCGTATCCATGCTTCAGCCCGCCGAAGTCGAGCACGACCATGTCGCCTTCTTCGATCATCCGCTCATCGATCTCATGGTGCGGATTTGCGCCATTCGGCCCAGAGCCCACCACAGTGAAGTCGACTTGCGAGTGCCCGAACTGCCGGAGCAGGTCGGCAAGGTCTGCGGCGACCTCGGTCTCGGTGCGCCCCGCGAAGCGGACCTTGATGATCTCGTAGTACGCCTGGTCGGCGGCCTGCGCGGCAGCCGTCAACCGTTGGATCTCATCGGAGTCCTTGATTGCCCGCAGCATAGGCAGTGCGGTCGTCATCGACACGTACGAAGACTCCGGGAGCTGCTTCTGCAAGCCGAGCACGTGCATTGCCCAGGCCGAATCCGAGACCGCATAGCTCCCAGATTTGGCCAGCAGCTTCGCCGCCGCTTCGTAAGGATCGCTCCCGTCTGCCCAGTCGACAAGCCCCAGCGTTGTGGCACTGAGTGCCTTGTCAGCGTCCGGCCGCTCCAGCTTCGGAACGATCATCGCTGGGTCACCCTCAACAGGGATGACCAACATTGTGATGCGCTCAGTGATGGCACCTGGCGCGTAGCCAGTCAGGTAGAGCAGGTCTGGGCCGGGCGTCAGCAAAATTCCAGTCAGCCCGGCGTTTGCCGCGGTTGTCGCCGCTCGCGTCATCCGTGCGGCAAAGTCGTCGGC
The DNA here is from genome assembly GCA_046732135.1 of Actinomycetota bacterium. Lineage (GTDB taxonomy): Bacteria > Actinomycetota > Actinomycetes > Propionibacteriales > Propionibacteriaceae > Microlunatus. The sequence continues at coordinate 64,092 of JBKPML010000051.1, read as the reverse complement.
GGTGAACGGGGTAGGGACCGTGGAGCTCGGCACGAGGCGGTCTGCCGATGGCCTCATCGGTGCCTTGGTCATGGGCTAACACTGCTAGAACCGCCTTTGGCAGACCTCACCCTCCATGGGTGACCATTCGCAGTTACCCCTCAGGTGCCATCGGTGCGGACAAATATCACCCGCCAGGGATGAAGCCGAGCACCATGAGACCCCGATAACGTCTGCTCACTCGCGGCGCCGCCGCGGGAATTGAGCACCGCTGGTGCGAAAGGAAGGGCGCTCTGCTATGGCCGATGAAGACGCCATGCCGATCTTGGAGCTCGTCACCCAGATGACAGAAGCCGGGGTTGAGGCCTCAACGCTAGATTCCGCGCAGCAGGTTCTCGTGCGGTTCGCCGCGCTGGTGGCACTCGATGCGGCACCCGCCTCGTATTTGTTCCATTTCGGCGCAGGCGCCGATCAAGGCCTCACGTTGGATGACGCTAGGCAGGTGCTGCTCACTCTCGCTCCGCTCGTCGGTACCGCACGAATTACGTCGGCGACATCCAAGATCGCCAGGGCGCTCGGCCTCGCGATTGCCCTCGGCGAGTCGACTGACGAATACGAATAGCCTGCGATCGCTCGAGTAATTGCTTACAACACGTTGAAAGGAAAAACCTACCCATGGGATTCTGGGACTTCTTCTGGCTTGTGCTGTGGACCTTCTTCATTTTCACCTACCTTATGCTGCTCTTTCACATCATCGGCGATCTATTCCGCGATGATGATCTCAGCGGCTGGGCGAAGGCGCTCTGGATTATCGGCCTGATCTTTTTGCCCTTCCTCGTCGCATTCATCTATCTCATTGCCCGGGGCAGGGGAATGAGAGAGCGCCAGATGGACATTGTCTACAAGGCCCAAGCTGATCTCGACCAGCACATCCAATCAGTTGCCAAGAGCAGCAACCCGGCCGAGGAGATTGCATCGGCGAAAGCGCTTCTGGATAACGGAACAATCGACCAGGCGGAATTCGATCGGCTCAAGCAGAAGGCTCTTGCCTAGGAATCGTGATGAAAGGCTCGGCGCAGAAGAAACGGGCGAACCGTACAACGCAAGCAGGAGACGGCCGGGCGACTGCCCGGAAGGCTGTTCTTCGCGCCGGGTCCATGAGTGCACCGCTGAACCGCGAGGACCGGGCCACCCAAGGTAAAGCGGCTCGTGCGAAGGCGCCGTTCGAAGACCATGCCGCCGTGGTCTTTGACGCAAATGACGATCCGTTGGCATTGCTGGAGGAACAATCCAGAAACCGTGTCCCGGAACTGATTCCGGTTCGGTACGGCCGGATGCTGGTGTCGCCGTTCACGTTCTATCGAGGCGCGGCGGTGATCATGGCAAATGATCTCGCCCAAACACCGCGAACAGACCTCAACACCCAACTCTGCGGTGACGCTCACGTCAGTAACTTTGGAGTATTCGCTTCTCCGGAACGTCGGTTGGTATTCGATCTCAACGACTTCGACGAGACGCATCCAGGTCCTTTCGAATGGGACGTCAAGCGGCTTGCAGCCAGCCTGGAAATTGCTGGCAGGGACAACGGCTTCAATGCCAAGCAGCGTCGAAAGGTCGTGCTTTCCGCGGTAGCAGCCTATCGTGAGGCGATTCGAGAATTCGCGAAGCAGTCGAACCTAGCTGTGTGGTACGCGCACCTGGCGATACAGCCCGGACTGCCGGGACTGAGCGCAATCCGGTCGAAAGCCACGCAGAAGATTATTCGCAAAAACGTTGAAAAGGCAGTCACGCGCGACAACCTTGGCACACTGAACAAGCTGGCTGAATTAGTAGACGGCCGATTACAAATCGTTAGTAGCCCACCGCTGGTGGTACCTAGCCGCGAGCTTGCCTATGAGGGCGAGACGGCCGCTGACCTCGACTCGTGGATGGCACGTCTGCTAGCCGAGTACGCCGCCAGCTTGCCAAGCGATCGTCGGCATCTAGTGGAGCAATACACCTTCGTCGACATCGCACGCAAAGTTGTCGGAGTGGGCAGTGTCGGCACTCGGGCTTGGATCGTGCTGCTCAGGGGAGTGGATGATCAAGATCCCTTGTTCTTGCAAGCCAAGGAGGCAACGACCTCGGTCCTGGAAGCACACACCGCACCCTCCCTTTTCGACAGCAATGGACAGCGCGTTGTGGAGGGCCAGCGCCTGATGCAGGCGTACGGCGACATTTTGCTCGGTTGGCACTTGCGTCTCGACAGTTCGCGTCCGGACTACTACGTGCGCCAGCTGCGGGATTGGAAAGGCTCTTTGGACCTGGCCATGCTTGATCCCAATGCCCTCGAGATCTACGGGGGGTACTGCGCGTGGACCTTGGCGCGAGCGCACTCGCGGTCGGGAGACCGGATAGCCATTGCTTCCTACCTTGGCGGCAAGGATGGTTTCGACCAAGCCCTGGCCGATTTCTCTGCCGCCTATGCCGACAAGAACGAGCGCGACTTCGGCCTACTGGCGGCGGCCGAAGCCTCCGGACGAATCGCAGTCGAGCGTGGACTCTAAGGCGATATGTAATGTCTGACCCGGCTGGGCCGCGCCACATGGCGATCACGCCGCGATTAAGCACTAAGAACCAATCCCGAGGCCCGTCTCCACGGAGATTCGGAGGGCCCGAATCAGCGTTGGCCGAGCGCTGGACGAAAATCGCCGGTGTAGATGTCTTCTATCGGGAGTCACCCAAGCCGCCCGATGCACGGGTCATGATGCACGTTCATGGCTTCGGACTGTCAGGCAGGTACCTCTTGCCAACTGCCGAACGACTTGCCCGCGAGTTCCACACCTTTGTGCCCGACTTCCCAGGCTTCGGCCGCAGCGGTAACCCAGGCGCCAGGCTTGGGGTCCCGGACATCGCGCACGCGGCAGCCGCTTTTCTCGACGATCGCAACGTGTCAGCCGCAACCCTTGTCGGCAACTCCATGGGCTGTGCGGTGATCTGTGAGTTCGCCTATAGCCACCCGGAACGGTTGGAGCGGGCGGTGCTGGTATCTCCGGCCGGAGGGTTGCACAATCAGCCTCTGTATCGCGCTGTCGAGCAGCTGGCCCGGGACGGCATCCGTGAACCCACTCGCATGCTGCGCGTTGCCGCTCCCGACTACATCCGATTTGGGGTGCCGAGCACTTTCCAGCTCTTCCGCGCGTTGACGCAGTACCCGGCGCTCGACCGCCTGCTTGCCTTGCACATTCCGACGCTTGTCGTACTTGGCGACCGCGACCCGTTGCTGCCGACGCCTGAGCGCATTCGGACCGTCGCGGGCCAGACCGACAACCACGTGTCGGTCGTCGTCATCGAAGGTGCGGCCCACGCGATCAACTTCAGCCACCCTGGTGAACTCGCGAACATCATTCGCCTGTTTATGGCGGACAAGCCGATCGTGGATGATCCAAATTCCCCGGGCCATACTCGCGTCGCTGAGATTCATCGTGGCACCCAGCTGCCAACCCCGGCTGAGCCCAACGGAGAGGGCTGAGCCGGAGATCAGACCTGGCGCCCGGCCATCAGGGCGTCGAGCAACTCCAGGTCCGCTGGTGCTAACCATGTTTCATCGAGCGGCGTGCCACCTGTCCGCTGGATCGCTTCCCTCAGGGGTGCTGCCCAGAGGTGCTCAATAAGGGCGACAGCGGCAGTACCGCCAGCGGGTATGACGTCGACGAGGGACCACGCTGCCATATCACTGGATTGGGCTCCCCCTTTACCCTCCGTCGCGGTAGCTTCCTCGGGTTGTGCAAGCAGTGCAGCGGCGACTTCTCCGAAATCCACTGCAATCCCGTCCGGGGGCGCGATTGTCTGCAGTTCACCGTCCTCGGTGCGCGAGACGAGCAGCAGATCGACCAATCGAACGATCCCTGCCGACTGGAGGCGCCTGAACTCCGCCAGCACTTCGCCGGAGAACGTGGGCTTTTCGAAGCCGACAATTACTACTTGTACGGGGCCCATCATCTCGTCACCCGCGACCGCAAGTCATTGAACTCGGCCGGGGTGATCACTCCCGCGCGGAGCAGCTGTTGCAGGGCCTGGTCTATGTCGGCTGGATCTCCCTGCCGTGAACTAAGACCCCCCGCTTCGGGCAGCGGTGCCCGACTGAACACGCCAGTCGGGATGGGGGGCCCCATGGTGCTTGGCGGCGGTGCGGTTGGGTGAGATGCCGCATAGGCCTGCGCCGGCGACAACCGACCGCCGTAATACGGCACATTTCCGGTCATGCCAGCACGCCGCAATTGCCGCGGCACCAATAGCATCGAGTCTCCTTTGACAAGCTGACTGAGCTTTACCCAGATTCAAGGGGCAATCGGCTGGAACGAGCGGATCTCATCTCTGCCCGGGCGTATCACTCCGACCGAGGACTCGGGAACCTCGTTCCATGCTCCGGGAAGATCACCGAGGGGTTCAGAAACGACCAGCCGAGTTTCCTCGCCCAGGGTCTGGAGGATCTCCACGTCCGGGTGTAGCTCGCGCAGGGTCGAGACCTCAGTGGAGAAGAACAGCGATCGGCTCTTGCCTTCACTCGAATATCGGAATGCCCAAACGGACTCACCGTTTGTGGTGGCCACGGTTCCTTGCATTGGATATTCGACCCCGTGCTCATGTCCGACTCGCTCGACGAGACCGATTGCGCGTGCGACGCCGTCAAATGGGTCATCCGTCAAGCCAAAGGTGAGGGCGAGATAGAAGAGGGTCTCGGAGTCTGTCGATCCTTCGATGTCTGGAAACAGGGACGGATCAACCGCCAGCAGCAGGTCTCGCTTGACTTCTGAGAAGCTGCGGATGGCGCCGTTGTGCATCCACAACCAGCTGCCGTGCCGGAACGGATGGCAGTTTGTGCGTTGCACAGGTGTACCAGTCGAGGCCCGTATATGGGCGAACAGCAAGGGCGTCCGAATCCGCCCAGCGATTTCACGCAGGTTCACGTCATTCCAGGCCGGATCCAGGCTTTTGAACAACGCGGGCTCCGATCGCTCGCCATACCAACCGATGCCGAATCCGTCGCCATTAGTCGTGGTAGCTCCCATTCGGGAATGCAGGCTCTGGTCGATGATCGAGTGCGCCGGGCGGAACAGTAGCTCCTCTGCCAAGATCGGGTCTCCCGAGTAGGCCATCCACCTGCACATGATCAAGTCCTTGATTCTGTCGTAGGGAATGCGGCTGCATACTCCTGGAAGAAGAGTGCCTCAACCAAAGCCATGTTCTCGAGCCCGACCGCGGTGAACGCCTCGATCAGGTAGTCCACCATCTGCTGGCGCTCTTCGGGTGGGAACTGTGAGGCGTCATGCACCGATTTGAATGAGACCGTCCGGGCGACGTCTGCTCTCGCCTGCGGCATGAGGTCCTTAACCTTGGCTCGAAGCGTCTCAACGGACACGATCCGGCTCCTATCTCACCGCAGAGGTGAAGTTTGTTCAGGGCTCCTTGCAGTCGTAAGTCGGGAAGGCCCCGAGCGTACGTTTCAGCTGGCAGGGCGACGGATGAAGTGGTCGATCTGTGCACCGCTGTCGGCCAGCGCACCGAGAATCGCCTGTACTTCGGCCTGTGTGGCTACGACCCGCACCAAGGTTCGCTCGTGCTCAAGCCGCGATGGCCACTGCAGGTAATTCAAGATCGAATCACCGAGCCGTCCCTGAATGCGGAATTCGTAGTAATCACGTGATGACCAGGATCCAGCCCGGCTGCTGTCGTCGTCGCCGGTGCGATTCGCCGGCTCTCCCTCCTGGGGGCTCGATGGATCATGACCAGGCGAGGCGTGCACCTCGATAGGCGCAACTCCGATCGATCTCAGCCGCTCCATGAGGGCGTCGATTTCCGCGAAGCCTGTCACCTGTCGGCACAGAATTGTGGCCGTCGGTGCCCGGGAGAGCGTTACCGATGGAAATCGTGCCGTCAAGCCAATGGGCGGTGGCCCTTGGACGGTTATCTCATACAGCGCCTCTGCGTCACGTTGCTCGACGCTTAGGTGGCCCATTGGCCTACGATGCACGACAGCTGCCCTTCCAGCGTCACCCGCAGAGGGTGAAAGGGATGGCCTAATGTCCTAGGGCATGGTTGCCGGTGTCTCGGTCGAAGTCGACTGGCGCGAGTAGGTCGCGAGCGCCCAGATGACCAGGACGTCAAGGCTGATCACCAAGAGCGACCACCAGGGCGCGTACGGCAACCAGAAGAAGTTGAGAATCGCCGAGATCGCAGCAACGATGATGCCGGCAACCCGAGCCCAGCCTTCACCTCGAAGCAGGAAGACGCCGATCGCCACGAGGCCCAAGCCGATCAGAAGGTGAATCCAGCCCCAAACAGTGACGTCGAGGGCAAAGACGTAATTGTTCAGGACGACAAGGTACTTGTCGTTCACGATCGCCGCGAATGCCTCGATCGCTTGAAACGCTCCACCGACGATCATCATGACGCCGGCAAAAACAGCGACGCCATGAGCCCAAGGGCTGACATTGGTCTGGGAGTACGCCATGGCGGTTTCCCTCCGATTTCTTATTGCTGGTCATTGTCGATGGGGAAGGTACGCCGCAGCACGAGCGGACTGATCACCCGCCATGGGTGAATCTATGGGAGTGGACGACGATGAGACTCGAGCCATGAACCGGCGGCTGGGGATCTTGCTGGCGATGGCGATGTTCGTTCTCGTCGTCGACACCTCGATCATGAACGTATCGATCTCGTCGGTGGTTCGGGATCTGGACACCACAGTGAGTGGCGTTCTATCGGCGATCGCGCTTGAAGCCCTGGTTTCGGCAGCCTTCATACTGATCGGCAGCAAGGTCCGGGACCTGAGCGGTATCAAGTTGGTCCAAGACGCGCCCTGTACAGCCGCGAGAGTGATTCCCATCGTGCCGCGAGTGGACTCAGGCTGGTACCTGGTCGGTCCGCTCGTCCTCGCAGGATCCGGCCTTGGCCTGCTGGTGTCCCAACTCAATAACTACACGCTCGCTCCGATTTCAGAAGAGCGGGTTAGTGAGGCTGCGGGGGTCAACTCGGAGGCAGGATCATTTGGCCTGTCGTTCGGCTTAGCCTTTGCCAGCGCAATCATGCTGGCGACGCTCTCCGTCACATTCACGGCGATGGCCAACGACAGCACAGTTCTGCCGCCTTCTGATAAGGAGCGGGTTGCCGTGGCTCTCGAGGAGGATGCACAAGTGATGACCAACACTCAGCTGACTTCGCTGCTCGAAAGCCAACCTCCTCAGATTCGAGATGAAATCGTCCGCATTAATACCGAATCCCGGCCAATTGCGCTTCAGGTGGCGCTGTCCGTGCCGATCATTGCAGCTCTCCTCGGCCTGGTGAACTCGTTCCGCATGAGCCGTTTGCCCGATATCGCGTCATCCTCTGCTGTCGAAGGGCTTTCCCTCGGCTGAAGTGGCGAGAGCTAGGAACGAAGCGGCACACCGACGTCGCGGCCGCCCTCATGGGTCAGCCGTTTCCGCACCCGGACAGTCGTTGAAATAGGCGCGAACCCACCGGCAAGAAGGGTCTCTCCCTGTTGGAACTGTGTCGCCATCGACACCAAGGATCGCGGCGCAAAGCCGAAAATGCCGGCGAGCTCGTCGAGGTCGCTCTGGGAGCTCATCTTCATCAGCGCCAAGTTGTCACATTGGGAAATGATGCCCGGGTGGATCTTCGACGGGCGCTGAGTAGACAGCAAGAGCCAGAGCCCATACTTCCGACCTTCTGCGGCGATTTGGTTGATACGCTCTCGGACGGCCACCTGCAAGGGGCTTGTGAGATCGGGCGAGCACAAGTTGTGGGCCTCGTCGATGACGAGCAGAACAGGACGGCGCTCATTACGTCGCGCCCAGAGTTCGTCGAGCACTGAAAGCGCCACGACAAGGGGCTCCTCAAGATAGCGGAATCCGCCCAAATCTAGGACGGTCGCCGCGGGCCTCGTGTCAATGATCTCCGTGGCGGCTGGCTCACCGAGTGCCCAGATCTCCCAATCGAGTAAGCCGAGGTTCTCGAGCCGAAGGCCAAGGGCATTGTGCGCTGGGTTGTCGGATTCTCTCAGGGTCGGAAGGATTGTGCCCAGATCCCGCCGGCTTAACAGTTCCTCGATATGGATCAGGGTGTTGTACTCAGCCCGATCGATCAATGGATCAAGCCGCATCACGGCGCCCTTGGACGGCAATTGAAGATCTGTGAAGCGAACGCGGAGGTCTTCACCTGGCTGACTTCGCGGCCGAAGGACCCGGATATCTCGTTGCCGGAGTTGCTCGGCCTGCTCCGCCGGAGCGTCCTCCCGCACGTCGGCCAACCGCACGAAGTCGCCATTCGGATCGAAGATGATCATGGGCAACTCGGTATGCAACAGGACTTCTTCGAGCAGAACGCCTAGGGCGTACGTCTTGCCCGAGCCACTTTGGCCGCACCAGAAGGTGTGTCGGTTCAGTCGGCGCGGTATCAGGCGGGCCGGCAAATCGGTTCCAGACGACATGGAACCCATGTCCAAATTCGCCTCGACGCCGCTGTTCAGACTGGCGATCTGTTCTGGCTCGGTTTTAGCCGCGACCGCGGATCCGAAGGCAGATATTGCGCTGTTGTCCAACCCCTTGGCATCGAGGGTCCCAAGCACGCGTCCGGCCGCCTCGAGCCGGTCATCGGACGAAAGTCGGTGAGCCTCTACCTGACCGAGGTGGATGACCCCAAAAGAGTCGGTCAGCGAGATCAGACATCCGATCGGAAGGAAGCCGTCCGGCGACATGCGAAGCGTAAACGTCTGGCCGTCGGGTGAGGCCGCCGAACTATCGACGCCTCGAGATTCGTGCCCTGCATTCATCATCCCTCCTAGTCATTGAAGTGCGGACAGCAAGCGCATGACGTTTTCGACGTAGCGCTCGCCCCTCGACCTGCCCCGCCATTCGGGCAGCGTCAGTTCATGACAGATGCGGCGATAGCCCTCAGAAACCGCATGAAGATCACTGATTAGCCGCTGGCCAGTGCCAAGCAGTGAAATCTCGTAGTCCAGGCCGAATGACCGAAAATCCATGTTGCTTGATCCGATGACGCCCGCGACGTCGTCAACCGTGAAGTGCTTGGCGTGCAGCACAGTGGGTTTCGGGTACAGGTAAATGCGAACGCCGGCTTCCAGCAGCGCTTCGTAGTACGAGGCCTGGGCGTGCTGGACGACGAATTGGTCGGCCTGTTCTGAGACGAACAGTTCGACCGCGACGCCGCGATATGACGCGGTAGTGATCGCCTCGAGCAAGGAGTCGTCCGGTACGAAATATGGGCTGGTCAAGGACAGCTTGTGCTGCGCTCGATGGACCAGTGCAGTGAAGAGCCGCAGATTGGGAATAGTCAAGTAGCCGGGTCCCGATGGGACCAGCTGCATCGGCTCAGCTTCACTGGGGCGATTGTCGGCTCGTCCAAGGTCGACTCCCAGCCGCTGCCCAGTTTCGGTGTACCAGTCCGTAGCAAAGACCATCTCCAAAGATCCGACGATCGGCCCCGCGAGCTTGATATTGAGGTCTTGCCACTCCCGGCCCACCTTGATGTTCGCTGGCAGCAGATAACTGGCCGCGATGATGTTTTGAGAACCCATGAACCCCGTCGTGCCGTCAACCACAAGTAACTTGCGGTGATTGCGGAGGTCCGGCCGCCGCCAGCGGCCCTTCAGCGGCTTGATCGGCATCATCGGATACCACTCGACGCCGGCCGCCGTGAGCCGGGAATTCGTTTCCTTGTATCTCGGGTATCGCCGCGTGGCGATGTGATCATAGAGCAGTCGAACCTTGACCCCTCGCTCGACGGCTCGGACAAGGGCTTGAAAGAGCCCGTCCGTGCTATCGTCCCAGGAAATGATGAAGAACTCTACGTGGACTCGTTCGTTGGCCGCGTCGACCGCCTCGGTCATCTCGCGGATGGACTCGGCATAGTTGCCCAATAGGCCGTGGCTTACGCCCAACGTGCAGGGAAACGAGGTCAGTTCTCGATTCAGCCGGACCAGACTCGGCAAGCCGGCGGGCAGCGCAACCCCCAGGGGTAGCTCGGGCATATGGCCTGTTCGCTCCAGCACTATTTGATTGGCGGCGGCCTGAATCTTGGCTCGACGACCTCGAACGAACGGGCTGCCGATGAGCAGGAAGATCAACAATCCGAGAATAGGCACCAGGACGATGAGCAGCAGCCAGGCCAGCGACGAGGATGGTCTCCGGTTGCCGGGGATGGTGCCGATGGCCACCACCTTGATGACGAGCTCCACTACGTAGAGCGCCAGAGGTCCCCACACCAGGATGTTCACCCGCCGGCCGCCGACCGTGCACTCTTACGACAGGAAGCCATGCCATGAGCTCCATCTGCGCTATCCGAGCATTGAATTACGAATTCTTTTGCGCTTATTTATCCTGTCCAATCGATAATGCCGGCGGATCACCCGTCGGGGGTGAAGCGATCTATTGAGCCCCACAGATGGCTAAGGAAGCTCCCATTTCGGCCCGGCTTTCGCCCTATACTGGGGGCCGATCCGCAAGGCGAGGGTCGGCGTACGGTCTCAACTCGGCGCTCTTGAAGGGTCCGCCACCGGCAGCCGAAGGGCGTGTTCAAAAGTGAGCACTTTGAGGAGGGGCGAGGGCAGTCGGGGGAGGCTGCCAGCCGACCCCTTGCTCGCGGCCAAAATCCGCCCGCCTCTGGCTCGACCGGAGTGGGTGGCCAGGACGCGGCTAATTGACGACCTTGAGCGGGCCACGCTGCGTCCAGTGACCTTAATCGCCGCTCCGGCGGGATACGGAAAGACCACCCTCGCAGCACAATGGCTGGCGGCTGATGGTCATCGAGGAGCGGTCGCGTGGATCTCCCTTGACACGGCTGACGACGATCCGGTGCCCCTGTGGACCCACATCGCCACATCTCTGCAACGTGCTGGTTGCGTCATCGCTCGCGACATAGCCGGATTCGTCGCTGGGGCGGGCAGTGATGTGGCGACGGTCGTAGTGCAAAGAATCCTTCACGCGATTGGAGCGCTGGCTAGCGACATCATCGTCTTGATCGATGACTTCGAGGTCGTGCGATCGGCGCAGTGCGCGGCCCAGGTCGATTTTTTCATCGAACATCTTCCCAGCAACGCTCACCTCGTTCTGATAACGCGTGTCGACCCGACTCTTAAGTTGGGGCGCCTGCGGGCCGCCGGCCAGTTGACGGAAATTCGCGCCGATGATCTGGCATTCAATATTGAGGAGGCGTCGGCACTTTTGCACGCGGACCGTGTGGAACTATCCAGCGCCGCAGCGTCGGAGCTGATGCATCGGACAGAAGGCTGGCCCGCTGGGTTGTATCTCGCCAAGCTGTATTTGGCCGGTCGGCCAGATCCGGGCCAATTCGTCTACCATTTCACCGGCAACAATCGCTTTATCGGCGATTACCTCACGGAGGAAGTACTCAGTCGGCAGACTGACGAGGTTCGCTCCTTCATTCTGGACATGTCAGTCGTCGATCGCTTTACTGCTCAGCTTGCCGACTACATGACTGGAGCGCATCGATCCGCCAGCATTCTTCGAGAATTGGAGCACAGCAATCTCTTCCTTATCCCGCTCGACGACGATGGACGCTGGTTCCGTTTCCATCACCTGTTCAGAGCGGTGACGAAGGGTGCCTTAGAAGCGAAGGACCCGGATCGGGCGATTCTGCTCCACCGCCGTGCGGCGGAGTGGATGAGCCAGAACGGAGATATCAACGCCGCGGTTTCACATGCCATGGCCGCTGGTGCAACCGACCTAGCGGCATCGCTGGTGCAGGGAAACTGGCTGCGCTATTTCGATGGCGGGCGCGCTGCAACCGTCCGGCGGTGGCTGCGAGCATTGGGGTCCTCAGCGGCCAGCGCGAGTGCGGCTTATGTCGTGACTGCCGCCTGGATGGCGGCCCTGTCAGGTGAGCGCGGAGAACTGGCCTCGAGGCTGGCCCAGCTTGGCGGCGTGTCCGATCACGTCGCGCTTCCAGACCGAACTGCATCAGCGGAATCGGCCATGGCACTCATTCGGGGACTCTTGGGCTACGAAGGCCCGATTGAGATGCTGGCTGCGGCCCGCCGAGCTGTCGAACTGGAGACGGATGGAAGCACGCCCTGGTACGCAGTCGCTCATGCAGCGCTTGGTCACGCCAGCTATGTGGTGGGCGACCGGGATACGGCGCTCACCACGCTGCCCAAGGCTGCATACAGCGAGGCAACACCGGCACTTGTGCGTATTGGAGCGCTCGCAACACTTGCGCTGACCGAGTCCGAGCTGAGACATGACGAGTCCTGCCGCAGGCTGGCGGAAGAAGCTATGGAGGTTGTCGATAGCCGAAGCCTTCATGCGTTGCCGCACGTGTCTTTGGCATTTACGGCGATTGGACAGAGCCAAGCAGCCTTTGGGGACCTTCAGGAAGCGATGCTGACCCTGGAGCACGGGCTCAGCCTGCGCAGGAGGCTTCCCGGGCTCAGCCCCTGGCCGACCATTCATCATCTGATTATCATGGGGCGGCTGGCCGGCAGAGTGGGCGATCGGGCGTTAGGGCGGCGGCTGCTGGATGAGGCTGCACAGTTGATCCAGCAATACCAAGGCGGAACCGCGGCTATGCTGGCGCGTTTGGAAGCCGCGCAGCGGAACGCACGCGATGGCGACACTAACGGCCAAGGCATCGAGTCGCTCACTGCTCGCGAGATCGACATCCTCCGGCGGCTCACCGGATCGCTAAGCCTCGGCGAGATTGCCTCAGAGCTTTATATATCACCGAACACCGTCAAGACGCACACCACAGCGCTCTATCGCAAGCTGGGTGCGCGTTCCAGGTCTGAGGCGATCACTATCGCCCGCAAGCGTCTGTTGATCTAATACCGAAAATCACCCGGGTGATATTGCCCAACGGGTGAGGACGGCTCACCCGGTTCTTGGCCTTAATGGTTCAGGTTGCGTTCACACATCATGTAAAGGCCACGGCACTGATCGAAAAGTCGATCCTTCCACAGGCCACCGCCCTACGGTCGCGGGTAGGTCTACCAAAGGTCCAGAAGCCGGCCGTGCCCAGGACCCGGTTGGCGGAGCGCCTCAGCGCGGCCGCTGACGGACCCCTGACCGTTATCACGGCGCCGGTCGGGGCCGGAAAAACAACGGGCGTTGCTTTGTGGGCGCGCAATCTGAGGTCGTCGGCAAACGTGACCTGGGTCGATCTGCACAATGGATCGGTACCGGATGGCCTACCCGCAATAGTCTCCGGCTGGCCGAGCGTTGTGATACTGGATGGCTTCCCGGTACGACCATCTGACCAGCTCTGCGAATATCTCGAGCTTCTCTTGTGTCAATTCGAGTCGCAGCAGAACGTCATACTGATCAGTTCCGGACTGCCTGCGATCCCAACCATTCATTTCGGTGGCAGTGATCTGGTCAAGATCGGCTTCGATGACCTCGTCATGGACGAGAACGAGGTGGAACTTCTTCTCTGTCAGTACGGCGTCAGGACTACGGAGGCGATGGTCCAAGCCGTACTAGAACGTACGGCCGGATGGGCATATGGCGTGCGGGTTGCCGCGCAATCGGTCAAAGAGCAGGGCTCGGTCGACGCCGCCTTAGTTATCACGAACGAGCAAGTCTGCAAGTTCTTGGACGCGGAGATCATTTCCAGAATTGCGCCTGCGGCGCGGGAGATGCTCATAACAACCAGCGTTGCCGATGAAGTGCCCGCAGCGTGCGCCCATGCCGTGGCAGCTGAGGCGGTCGACGGGCTCCTCAACTCGCTGGAAGGCTATGACGGGTTCATCGACCTGCGCACGGATGGATCATTCCGTTGTCATCCGCTAGTCCGTAGAACTGCACTCGCTCGTCTATCGCGACGGGCGCCATCGGCGGTCAAAAGCGCGTATCGCCAGGTCGCGCAATGGCATGCGGATCAGCGTGACACTGGCACTGCCGTCGAGCTCGCGATAAAGGGCGATGACTGGGAATGGGCCGGCCGAGCGCTGGTGGAGTCACTCGCTGTGCCGCGGATACTTGCCGGTGCGGCCGACAACGTGGCGCAACACGTCGTGGAGGTGCCAGAGCTGGGGGAATCGGAGCCACTGCTTCTTGCGGCGGCAGCATTGGCGCGATCCTGGCCCGACATCGCAGAGTCCGCGATTTCTCGCGCGACGTCGGAATTGGCCCAGAGTCCTCATCCGAAGCTCGCTGACGAACTGAGCCTGGCCCTGCTCCGTACGGCGATGTGTTATCAACGCGGTGATGGCCGCGCGGGCGCTTCGGAGACTGCCCAAGTCTGCAAGCTTGCTGCCAAGTTGAGCATCTCGGAGCGGGCTAGGACCCCAGAGCTCTCACCTTTGATCGATTACTACGCAGCGGCGTTCGAGCTCTTGACGGGCGATCTGCCAACCGCGCGGTTCGCGCTGGAGCGTGGTGCTGGTCCGTTGTCTCGGGTGGTAAATGGCGACACGAACGAGGCTGAGAAGCGTATCCGGGCTGATTGCGCTGGGTTGCTCTCCTGGCTGGATGCGTTCTGCGGAGACCTCCGGCGAGCTACCTGGTATTCGACCTCGCTGCTAACCGGCCGGCGCGCCGACAGTGGTGAACGTGGCGTCACGCTCGCCCACCTCGCCACTGCCTGGGCGCATCTGGAGCGCGGCGAGGTGGAACAAGCAAGGCAGCGTCTTGATCACGCTCTGAGCACAAGTGCGGGAAGCTACGAACCGTTGCTGGCGGTGACTCGGCTGCTGACCCAGGTCCGGCTGGCGCGTGTGACGGGGGAGCCAGAGATCGCGTTGAGACTGCTCCGCTCAGCAGGATCTATCGATTCCGGCATCCGGGACGGATGGTTTGCGGACCAGTTCGTGGTTGCTTCGGCTGAGGCGTATCTGGTGGCCGGGGAAGCGCAGCAAGCTATTTCGACCCTTACTCCTTGGCCAGATCTGGCGGACGCTCAAGCACGGGTGGTCCGGGCGCGGGGATTGCTGCAAGCGGGCGATCTGCTTTCTGCGGAGGAGGTGATATCGCAGATTCCGTCGAACTCTGCTGCTATATCTCTAGTCACTCAAATCCAATACTGGCTGTTGCAAGCCGAGTTGGCCATCGCGCAAGGCTATGAGCAAGGCGATGCTGAGCGCGCTCGGCTCTTCGTTGACCACGCATTGCGGGCGGCGACCAGGGAGGAACTTCGAGCAGCCGTAGGTCCTGCCGACACTTGGCTGCAGACTTTCGTCGAAAGGGACTCAGCCCTGCGTCGACACTCTGCCTTCCTGGCGTCATTACCGCGGGCCGGATCGCCGCTTGTGCACCACGAACTTGGCGATGCTACGGTCCCCGACGCGCTGTTTGTTGTTCCGTTGACCACTCGGGAAACAGATGTGCTAAGACTGCTGGCTCAGTTTTGCTCTAATGACGAAATCGCCGCAGATCTGGTCGTGTCCATGAACACGGTCAAGACGCACATGCGATCACTGTTCCAGAAATTGTCGGTCACTCGACGCGCCGATGCTGTTCGCCGTGGTCGTGCCCTCGGCCTCTGCTAGGGACAAAGGCAGCTCTCAAAGAGCGAGGACACCGGCTCCCATGATCGCCACTCCGATGATGATCAGAGTCACCCCTGCCAGAAGAGGACCGTTACGATCGAGCCAGCCTTGCCACGCCCGGAGTCGTGGCTCGATCCGAGCAGGCGACGCCAGTGTCCAGACGATGGGGAAAGCCACTGTCGACGCCGAGATCACGACGTAGCAGCCGACCGCAATGGCGGTTTCAGTGTCGCTCAGTTGGTTACTGGCGAGGGCGAACCCGGCTGCCGCACCCAATAGCAGAGCCTTTGGCCGGAATCCCATTGCCAACCCGACACCGAACGATGCAACCGGTCCGAACGAGCCAACGTTATTCAGCCAGCTCTTCAGACGACTCGACACATGGTTCGAGCCGCGCCAAGCGAAAATTCCCAACGCAACCAGCGCCAGACCGACGACGATTTCTGCTACCGCTATCGCAGTCATCCGTTCCCGTCTCGAAACCGGAAGCGCCAGGACGCCGCCCGCGGCGCCAAGGATGACAAGGCAGAGGCTGCCGACCCAGCCCACAAGAAATGGAACGCTCGACTTCTTGCGCGCGGGCGACAAGAGAATGATCAAGGTAGTGGTGATCGGCACGGTGCTCAACGCCATCGCGACGGCAACGAGCAGCAGACTGCCCATCGTCGACAACATGTCGGCTAGCCTTCCTCACTGCCTACGGCGCCTCAAACGCCTCGTCACCTGAGATATGTGGCCGGGCGCCTCTCATTGGACTCAAGCAGCGACAGCTTGACCGAGCGGCTCTGCCTGTGATGACGGTTCCGGACGCTCGACAAGCGACACAACCATGAGAGCGATCACTGTGATCACCAGCGTCCAGACGAGGTCTGACAAGGAAAGCGGCCGGATCAGGATGATCGCGGCGGCCGCACCGAGGCCGATGATCAGATGCAGGACTCGGCGCTGGCCGTACACCCAACCGCCGACCCTTCCGGTGGTCAATCCATGCTGTTCGGCGTTGTGTCGCAGACTCGCCACCCCGTCGGCATAGAAACCACGCAGCGTGCGCGGCGCACGGAAGGGTCCGGCTAGCCAGGCGACGGTTGCGATCGCGATGGCTAGCACCAAACCGGCGATAGCGGTGTCCTTCATCTCGACCGTTGCCGTGTCGTACAGCAGCGTGGTCACGTTCCCCGGGATGGCTGACGTCGGAACTGCAGTGAGCAGCACAGCTCGGCCGATAGCGAACCCGAGCACCAAAAGCAGCATGGATATGGCCAGTCCAACGGCCGCCCAAACCAAGGCAACGCTGCGGCGACGGGCCACGAGGACGCCTGCCGTCAGCAGGATCAGCACGACCCAGGGCAGCCAGCTGCCGAAGGCGATGACTACCCGGTAGGCGTTCTGGATCGTGGAGATCTGGTCCGACTGGGCGATCGGGATCGTCTTGTTGATCGCGGGTATCCGGCTGGCGATGGTGATGTTTCGGGCGAGCAATGCGGCCTTGGCGTCCTCAATGATGGGACCAAGCTGAATGGCCAAGGCGCCATCGCTTTGCGCTGCGAGGATCGCCTGGGGATCATTCCGCAGCGTCGCCAGCAGCTGCGTGTGGGATATCCGCAGCGTACGCTCCCATGTTTGAGCGAATGCGTCAGAGGTGACAAAGGATGTAACTCCGTTCCGGATCAACGTTTCGATACCGGAAGCTGCCGGTCCCTTGAGAGCGTCCAGCGCCGCACTGGCGCGCGGCCGCGTGCCAAGAGCCTTGATCCCGTCGATGACGTCCGTGGTGAGTTGTTCGATATCGACGTTCTCGTCGATCGTCGCGACAGCCTTGTCGATGACGAAGCTCTGGACCTGCGGGCTGTCGGCCAGCGGTGCGAATCGGGCCACGAACGCATCCGTGTCGGTAAGAGTTGCCTTGGCCCAGCCGGAAATCACCGCTAACGGTGCAAGTAAGCAGCCCAGCACGATGAACACAGTGGCGAGTGCCGTCCACCAGCGGCTCCGCAGATGAGGCTTCTGATCCTCGCCTAGGGCGGGGACGGATGGGCTCGCTTGAAGGCGGTCGCGCAAGGCCGCGTTCTCATCCTCGAGTTGCGCGATTCGCTCGCGTAGGTCAGCGTCCGGCTGCTCGCCATCCATGTCTGTTTGACCTACTTCCTCTCGCGCCCCGGCTCCACACGGGAGCCAGCTGGCGCAGCGCAGCGGTGCTGTTCTGACGACGGTCGCATGGGCCCCCGGAATGCGTTATCACCCGTCAAGGGTGATCCGGCGTCAACCGGGTCGTGACAGCCTCACTAGTCAGGAAAGGACTGCCGCGTTTGCGGCACGGGAGGGGCAGTATGGGAGGAGGAGCATGACCGAGCAGTTTGTAGAACAGGTTGCGGGGCCGATTGACTATCTGGCGTTGGAATTCCCCGGAGCCCGGCTGAGAGGTGAAGGGCTGGCGGCTCTGATGGACCTGGTTGATCGTGGGATCATCCAGGTGCTCGATTTGAGGGCGGTCAAGAGAGAGACGGACGGCACGTTCACCGCCGTCGCGCTTACAGATCTGGACAGTGATGGAGAGCTCGATCTCGCCGTGTTCGAGGGAGTCGAGTCCGGCCTTTTGGACGACGACGATTTGAAAGAAGCGGTGTCGCTCATCGAGCCCGGCAGCGCGGTAGCTCTGCTCGTATTCGAAAACACCTGGGCCCGACCGTTCGTGACTGCGATGCGCCGGGCTGGCGCCGAGGTCATCGCCAGTGGCCGGATTCCCGCCGATGAAGTGGCGGCGGCGCTCGATGCGCTCGAGTCGGAGTCCACTCCGGCTTAAATTCAATCGAAAGAAATCGCGATCGGATAGGAGTAATCGCTGTGGGTTTGATAGGTGGTATGGCTCGGACGGCAGTAGTCGCCGGTACGGCGACCGCAGTTTCCAACCGGGTGTCGCGGCGACAGGCGAACCGGTGGGGCGCCCAGGAGCAGCAACAGTACGAGGCGCAGCAATACGAGCAGCAGCAGGCATCTGCCCCCCCGCCGCCTCCGGCTGCCGGGCCAAGTCAGGACGACACGATCGCCCAGCTGCAGAAGCTCGGCGAACTCAAAGCGGCCGGTGTGCTGACCGAGCAAGAATTTGCCGCACAAAAGGCAAAAATTCTCGCCGGCTGACCGGTCCCCCCGCGCTGAGAATCGCCTTGGGTCGAAACGCGCGCTAGGAGTGCAGCGGCGATCGGAAGGCGATTCTCAGTGTTGTGTTCGGCTTTCGGTCCACAACACGCAGCTTGCTGAGAGCTGTCAGCCGCCGTTGGGCAATCGGAAGGAAGGGAAACTAAGTGGACCAAGCCGCTTCAAATCAGGCCCGTTCCGGCAGCTTGCGACGAGTACTCGCTCCTCTGGCGCTTGCGCAATTCATTTGCAGCTTCGCCGGTTCGAACATGAACGTGATGATCTCGGACATCAGCGAGGATCTGAACACTACTGTTGAGGGTGTTCAGCTGACGATCACCCTCTTTTTGCTGGTGATGGCGGCATTGATGATCCCCGGCGGCAAGCTGACCGACCGCTACGGCCGCAAACGCTTGTTCATCGTCGGTCTCGTGGTCTACGGGATCGGCGCTCTGCTCAGCGCCGTCTCACCTGGGCTAGGGGTGCTGATCATCGGCAACTCGATCCTGGAGGGCGTTGGCACGGCGCTGCTGATCCCGCCCGTCTACATCCTCACCACGTTGCTGTTCACCGACTTGACCTCACGAGCCCGCGCCTTTGGCGTGATCAGCGCCTTGGGAGGAATCGGCGCCGCAGCTGGACCACTGATCGGCGGACTCATCACTTCTGCGATCAGCTGGCGAGCGGCGTTTGTTTTTCAGGCACTAGTCATCGCTGTGATTGTGTTTTTGAGTCGGAAGGTTCCCGACCCGCTGCCGCCCGATCCCACCCGGCCCTTCGATACGGCGGGTGCTGTTCTTTCCGCCATCGGCTTGGTGCTCATCGTTATGGGCATCTTGGCCGCTGACAACAACCTCTGGCTGATGATCGGGTTGCTGGTCGCCGGAGCTGTGATTTTGGCGTTCTTCTTCCGCTCGGTACGTGCCAAGGAGAAGGCAGGCGAGGAACCCCTCCTGTCGACGAGCCTGTTTCGCAATCGAACGTCGAATCGCGGTCTGGTAACTCAGAACACGCAATGGCTGTTGCTGATGGGCACGTCGTTCGTCGTGTCGGCCTACCTGCAAGTGGTTCGCGGCTACAACGCCATCCAGACCGGGCTCATCTTCACGGCCGCCACTGTGGGTCTGTTGGTTTCCTCGCTCGCCGCCGAGCGTCTCGCTAAGCGGTACCCGCAGCGGAATCTCATTACCGGTGGCTTTGTCATCACGATCGCCGGCGTCGCGGTTCTGCTCGCATTGGTGAGCGGTTCGCCGAAGATCTGGGTGTTTGCGCCGGGCCTGCTCCTAATCGGAATTGGTCTTGGGACGATGCTCACGCCTTCGGTCAACATCGTCCAGTCGAGCTTTCCCGAGAACCAGCAGGGTGAAATTTCCGGCCTGTCCCGAAGTGTGTCCAATCTCGGTTCCAGCCTTGGCACAGCTGTGGCCGGCACCATCCTGGTTGCGGGCATTGCATCAACGCCGAGCCGTTCCTATGGGCTCGCCATGGCGACGCTGGCAGTGATCGGTGTCGTAGGTCTTGTCGCCGCGTTGCTGTTGCCCAGGCAGGTTGCCGCTCGGCCGGCGCAAAACCTCCCCGAGCCCAACATTTCCGAAGGGCACGAGGAGCGTCGAGAGAGCTGAGCGGCTGCACCATGAACATGTTGGGACCTTGCCGGATTGAGTTGTTGTCGGTCTCACCCGGGACGGGTGATGACAGGACATCGCAGCCCGGGCATGGTTGCTTCATCTATTGATCAACAGTCGAGGCGCAGATGGCCAAGTCCAGTTATGAGATCCGCATTGCGGGAGCGGTGCCGGTCGGACTGCTCGAAAACTTTCACCAGATCGAGGCGGTGGAGCCCGCCGGCACGATATTACGCGCAGCTCAGCTTGATGATGCCGCTCTCTGGGGGCTCATCGATGCCTTGACAGATGCCGGCGTCAATCTGATCGAGGTACGGCGTGAGGTCGCTCCAGGTCAATACGAGGGAGTGTCTGGTCAAGTCGCCAGCAACGGGGCCGATTGAGACCAAGCTCTCCGGGTGGCGGCAACGTACAAGATCACCCATGAGGTGTGATGCCGCGTTTCAGGAGCCGCGGCAGAGTGCCATGATCCGGCGCGAATGTCGGGGAGCAAACGAGCTGCATGTCTGATCTGACTGAGAGAACGCGGAGGCCCTTCGCGCTTGGCGTTGCGGTGTTCGCGGCCGCAATGTTGCTGATGTCAGGATTATCACAATTCCTCCTTGGCATTGCATCGCTTTTCGGCGGTGAGGTGTTCATTAACGTTGGCGACTACATCTTCAGTTTCGACACAACCGTTTGGGGTTGGATCCATATTCTCATCGGGGTTGTTCTGGCCGTTGTCGGTTTCTTTGTATTACGCGGAAGCGGCTGGGCAATCTGGGCGGCTATCGGCCTGGCAGTCCTGAATGGTCTGTTGAACTTCATGTGGCTGCCGACCTACCCGATCTGGGCTGTGGTCTTGATCGCGATCGATGTGGTCGTGGTATGGGCCCTGGCAACCATCAGCCAACCGGACGCACTGTCATAACAGACACGTCACACCGCCCCAGTTGTGAGACTAGGGGCGCGCGTGGGGTCAGAGCCGCAGTGACGCCGGGCGGCTAGGCATCGTCTGAAGGTATCGCTGGCTGGGGGGCGCTGGGCGGCTCGATGGTCGGTTCCGCATCCACTGTTTCGGTTCGGGTCAGCTCGGAGGGCTCCTCGGTAACGTCATCGCTCGACAACAGCGGCGAGAGCCAACGGCGCTCTGGATCGACATCGACAAGCAGGGACTTGACGAAGAGACTCAAGGGAACTGCCATCAATGCAGCGGTACCGCCCAGGATTGTTGTCCACACGATCAAGGACAGAAAACTCAATGTGCCGGAGAGCCCGACCGTGTTACCGACCACTCGCGGTTGGATGACGGTCTGGATGATGAAGTTCACCACGCAGTAGATCGCCACGACCGCGAGGGCCGTGCCGACGTCGTGGTCGAGGAGCGCGATGATCGTCGGCGGTATTAACCCGATAACGAAGCCAACATTGGGGATGTAGTTGGTGATGAAGGCCAGCAAGCCCCACAGCCAGGCGTACCGGATGTCAAGGATCCAGAGCGCCACAACATCGATGAGCGCCACGATTAACCCGAAGATTGTCGCTACCGCCAGATACTGTCTCGTGCCGTGAGCGAAAAGCTCAAATGCATCTGCTAGCCGCTGTCCTCGTGGCGAGACGCGGCCGAGCTTGGTTGCGAAACTCCCGGCGTCGGTAACGGTGAAGAAAAGCAGCACGACCACAAAGACAATGTCGCTCAACGCGCCGGCAAGACCGCCAATCAGATTGCCGATGAAGGTGACCATTTTGCCCGGGTTAAGACCATTGGCGATCGTCTGAACGCTTTGCTGACTGACGCCCAGGGCTTCCAATTGTTCACCCAAGTGCGTCATAAATTCCTGGAACTGCGGCCCATAGCTCTCGACCAGATCGGCGAACTGAATGCCTGCAACCACGAGTATCGCGAATAGCCCACCAACGATCGCGTAGACCCCGATCAGACTGAAGACCGCACCTAACCAGCCTGGGAGCTTGTATCGGGCGGCGAGGCCCCGTATCGGGTGCACCACGATCGACAGAATCAGCGCCAGGAACACGGGAGCGATGACGTCGGCGAACTCTCGAAGCCCGAGCGCGGCCACCAAGGCTGCGGCAATGCCAACGATGATGACAAACCCGCGCGGCAGCGCTCGCTCACGCATGACTTCGGTGTCAGATCTCATCTGGCCATATTTTCCTGACGCGTTACGGCGGTCTGGAGTAGCTGCTATCGGCGGGGCTTGGACTGTCGTCATCCTCACGGGGTGGCCCTGCGGTCACATCACCCCCAGCGGGTGATCCGCGCCGTCCAGTAAGTTAGCTCACCCCTTAAGGGTGAGCTAACGGAGCGGATTGATGCATACCATCAAGTGATCAAATAGCGATGCTCAGGAGGTCAAGATGGGACTGCTCGATCGGCGTCAGGAGCGGCGTGAGGAACGACGTGGGGATGGTACAACCACATACCGGATGCGAGAGAAGCTTGTCTCGATCGGGGACGACTACTGGATCGAGAACGATCGAGGGGAGCGGGCCTACAAAGTGAATGGCAAGGCGCTCCGCGTCCGAGACACCTTGGCTCTCGAGGACACTGCGGGTAACGAGCTGCTCAAGATTCAAGCGCGCGCATTGCGGCTGCGGGACACCATGGAGATCGAGGACTCCAGCGGAAACACGGTAGCGACCGTCAAAAAAGCCATGATTACGCCATTGCGTGAGCGGTTCGACGTCAAAGTCGAGAATGGGCCCGATCTTGATGTCCAAGGCAACATCGTCGACCACGAGTATCGCATTACCGAGGGCGACCAAAAGGTCGCCGAAGTCTCCAAAAAGTGGTTTCGGGTAGCCGATACCTATGGTGTCGAAATTGCGGAAGGGCAGAATCCAGAGCTCGTACTGGCCATTGCCGCCGTACTGGACAACATGACTCACGACTGACTTTTGGAGGAATCATGGCCCATCTCACAGTATTGAAGTTCGAACGCGCCGACGGTGCGTCGCAGGCACTCCGTACCGTCAAAGACCTGCAGAACGAGGGCTTGATCGTGCTTCATGATGGTGCGATCGTCGAATGGCCAGCGGGCAGGAAGAAGCCCAAAACGCGTCAACTTGACGACGTGGTTGGCCAATGGTCACTGATTGGCGGCTTCTGGGGATTCTTCTTCGGACTCGTATTCTTCATGCCGTTTCTCGGAATTGCCGTTGGCGCCGGCGGTGGGGCGCTGGCGGGTGCCCTTCGCGACGTCGGCATCGACGACGACTTCATCAAGAAGATCCGATCGGAGGTAACGGAGGGAACATCGGCACTGTTCCTGCTGACGTCAAGCGCGGTCGAGCAGCCGATCCGCCAGCGGTTCATTGGCACGCACGCCGAGGTGCTGTACACCGATCTGGATCCAGCCAAGGAAGCCAAGCTCCGCGAGATCTTCGAGGAATGAGCTCGTACCCGGTCTAGCGTCGGCCGTGTCCTGAGTTGTCGAAGGATCCGGCCTTCGACAAACTGAGGACCGTTTGCTCGTTAGGGTGGTCGCGGTCCCGCCGTCATCCGATGAGGAAGGTGCCGTTATCGACCACTTGCAGTATTTGGCGTTGCTTTGTGCCTGCCTGTTGATCACGCTGCCGCTCGAGTTCGCCTTCGACGCGAGGGTTTACCGGCGGCCGATCGCGCTCCTGCGCGCGCTGATTCCGGTAGTGATCATCTTCTCGATCTGGGATCTGTTGGGAATTTACCGTCATCATTGGTCCTACAACCCCCAATTCGTCACGGGGATCCACCTGCCATTTGGGCTGCCGTTAGAGGAACTGGTGTTCTTTGTGGTGGTTCCGATCTGCGGGCTTCTGACCTACGAGGCGGTCGGCAATATGATCAAGGGCAGGCGCAAGGCGGAGCGTGAGACTAGCCGTGCCTGAGTACACGGTCCTAACCGTTGTTGCCGTTGTCTCCGTCGTGGTGATCGAACTGGTCTGGTTCCGAACCGGAATCTTTACCACGGCGCAGTACTGGATTGCGATGGCCATCGTTTTTGCCTTCCAGATTCCGATGGACGGCTGGCTGACGAAGCTGTCCAATCCGATCGTGATCTATGACCCCACCCAGATGCTCGGCATTCGGATCCCATGGGACATCCCGATCGAGGACTTCGGCTTCGCCTTTGCCATGGTGACGCTGGCGATCTTGCTTTGGCGCCGGACGTTGGACCGGCAGAAGGAGCGGTCGGACTCGTGACAGTCGATGATCTTGAGCTGGCAAGCGCATTCGATGAGGCGGCGCCCACCTACGACATGATGGTGTCGCTCAACCCTGGCTATCACCGGGAGCTCGCTGCCGCGGCTGACGCACTCGCCGAAACCCTCGCCAGTTCGCCGGAGCCCGTTCTGCTTCTCGATCTTGGTTGCGGATCCGGTGCTTCGACCCGGGCCCTGGTTGATGCTTTCGAGCGAAACATCGAGACGGTCAAGATCATCGGCGTCGACGCCTCAGCCGGAATGTTGGAGAAAGCCCGGCGAAAGTCCTGGCCCAGTGGCGTACGGTTCGAGCGCGCCTTTGCGCAACAGCTACCCCCGAGCCGTGACGTTCTAGGGCTGGCTGAGCCGGTTGATGGCGTCCTTGCCGCTTATCTATTTCGCAATGTCGAGCAGCGCGACGAGGTACTGGCAGCGGTGAACACCATGCTCCGTCCCGGCGGGACGCTAGTGGTTCAGGACTATTCGGTGACGGGCTCATTGCACGCTGAGTTTGTGTGGACTCTGATGTGCTGGCTGGTGATCATTCCGCTGAGTTGGCTGACCTCCCGGCGGACGCGGCTTTACCGCTACCTGTGGCGGAGTGTGCGAGGCTTCGACTCCGTGCCAAACTTCGTTGATCGGCTCTGTGCGGTCGGTTTCACCGAGGTCGAGGTTCGTACCGCACGAGGATGGCAGCGCGGAATTCTGCACACATTCCTGGCCCGCAAGCCGGTTCCGAGTTCTTGATCAACAGGCGCCGTGGCTGGGTGCCGGGTCGAGACCGCCGGGCGGTCCGCCACCCGGCGGCGGCGGGTTCGCTTCGCACGACGTCCGACGGGTCGGCGCCCCATGTCGTGGTGGTCGGCGGCGGCATAGCCGGCCTGGCTGCGGCCATTGGGCTTGCGGAGCGTGGGGTTCAGGTCACTTTGGTCGAGCGAGAGGATCAGCTGGGCGGTCGAGTGCGCTCGTGGCGGCTGAATGATCAAAAGCGAACGATGAGTCGCGGGTTCCATGCTTTCTTTCGTCAGTACTACAACCTGCGCGGACTGCTGCGCCGGACCGATCCGTTGCTGAGTAGCCTCCAGCCGGTGGCTGACTACCCGCTCGTTCTAGCAGATGGCCATGAGGACTCATTTGCCCGAGTCCCGCGGACGCCACCGCTGAACTTGATCAGCTTCGTCGCGACGAGCCCCAGTTTCTCAATTACTGATCTTCGTCGAGTCGATCTTGCCGCGGCACTGGAACTGCTCGATGTGTCATTCCCGGAGACGTTTGAGGCATATGACGGGCAGAGCGCGGCAGCATTCCTTGATCGACTGCGGTTCCCCGACGCCGCTCGCCATCTGGCGCTCGAAGTGTTCGCGCGAAGCTTCTTCGCGCGTCCCGAACAGTTCTCGGCCGGTGAACTACTGGCGATGTTTCACAGTTACTTCCTCGGATCATCCGAAGGACTGCTGTTCGACGTGCCGGTAGATGACTACAACAGCGTCCTCTGGTCCCCCCTTTCGAACTACCTTCAGAGTCTTGGCGTGGAGATGTTGACGGGCACAACCGCCTTGAGCCTGTCGACCGGCGGTTCGACGAGTGGGTCTCCGGTAGTGGTCACCCTGGGATCAGGTGCCGAGTTCAGCGCGGATGCGATTGTCCTGGCAACCGATCCAGCTGCCACGCGGCAGCTGATCGCGGAATCCGATCTTGGTGGCAGTGATCAAAACTGGCGCGCAAGGGTAGCCGCCATTCGGAACGCGCCGTCGTTCGCGGTCTGGCGCTTATGGCTGAACCGTCCCGTGCGCGCCGAACGTCCGGCCTTCCTGGGCACTAGCGGCTTCGGCCCGCTGGACAACGTATCGGTACTCGAACGCTTCGAGGCTGGGGCGCGCGCCTGGTCGCAGCAATTCGGCGGCTCAGTGATTGAGGTGCACGCCTACGCCCTCCCCGAGCCCGTGGCGGAATCCGAATTGAAGAAAGCCCTTCGGGCAGAGCTCGGCCGGATCTATCCGGAAACCGCCAATGCCAATGTTGTCGAAGAGGAATGGCTGCTCAGCGCCGACTGTCCGCTGATCGACACCAGCCCCTGGCGCCTGCGGCCGGGCGTCAGCACACCGGATCCACGGCTGACCCTGGCCGGCGACGGCATCCGCTGCGACCTTCCTGTCGCACTGATGGAACGTGCGGCCACAACCGGTTTGCAGGCCGCCAACCAACTTCTGGCGCGCTGGTCGCTTCGCGGTCACGACCTGTGGACCGTCCCCTTGCACGGACGGCACCGCCTCATTCCGGCCCTGCACCGCTTGGTGACCCACACACCGAAGCAATCGCGGCCTATTTGATGAAGAAAGCAAGGCAGCGGTCTGCCTGATGCAAACTGGCGAGTACGGGTGTCGGGGGACTCGGGGGTTGGGCAGATGGATCGTACGTATTTGCGCTTGGCTGCGTCAGGGGCAGTGTTCGGCGTGATCATGAGCGTCAGTCCGGCTCTAGACGTCGCTGCGGCCTATCCCGGTGGTGAGAACGAGACAGCTGGCGAGCACGCCCAACAGGACCTGGCAGGCACCTCGATCGATCAGACCGAGAAGGATACCCGGGCGAACGCTATCAAGATCAAGAAGACGACCGGCGCTGCGCCAGGCGGCCGTACGAGCAAACAAAATGTGCCCAATGTCAACCTCTCCAGCATCGCAGCACAGATCCCGGCGTCGGCGGTGCTTGGAGCGCCGTCATGCCGACCGAGGTCATCCTTGTCTTTCAGGCCGAACTGCCGAACGGGAAGGTGCTGATATCCGCAGCCCATTCGAGACTTTCCCGCAACCCCTCCCGGAGTGGCGGTGTATTCCCGAAATTGAGCTCTCTTGGCGAGTTCTGGTGATGTCGAGACAACTCCGGCGAACCTCCCCCGGCCCTGGCGTGCAGTATCACTGGCTCGATTGGATTGATGTTTGCCGCGGCAGCAATCTCGTCGATGAGCTGTCGCACGATTACCTCATGACCGGTCCGGATATTGAAGATCGGATGTGGCAGACGTGTCTCGCTTGCTGCCGCAAGGTTTGCTTTGACGATGTCGCGAACGAACACAAAGTCACGGGTTTGCGTTCCGTCTCCAAAGATCATCGGCGGCAGCCCGGCGAGCAGGCGGGCACAGAGAGTCCCGCGCTCCTGACGCGGCTGCCGCGGAGAACACATTGATCGCGCCGAGGACATTGATCTCGGCTTCTCTGGCCGGCTCTGCAATTGACGCCCGAACGTCGATCTGAGCAGCGAGATGAAAGACGACCTCGGGCCGGTAGTGGATGAATACCTCCTTCAACGCTGGCCCATCGCGAACATCGATGCGCACGAGATCAGCTTGGGCTGTAGACGCCTCATGCAAGTTGGCTTCGCGACCCGTGCTCAGATCGTCGACGACCAGTACGTCCGTACCGGTGTCTAAGGGGGCACTGACGAGGTGAGAGCCGATAAAGCCCGCTCAGCCCGTAACGATGGCTCGCATTGGTGGACCTATCGACCGAGCACTCGGTACCAGTGAGTTCAGACACTTCGCTGGTGATCAGCCGGGGAATTCGCCACGTCTGCGCAGCTCATACCGACGCTCTGCATAGGCAAGATCATCAACCCAAAGCTTGCGTGCCGTACGCCGGATTCCCGGCTTGAGCACCGGCGCCATCCACCGCGCCACCGAGAAGCCCGGCCGATCGGAATAGGCGATGGTTGCCTCGGTCATCATGGTCAGCGGCCTTCCCTCGCTGTCGACCCCGAGTGGGGTCGCGTGGGTCTCCACCACACTTCCGGTGCCCTCACCGTCAACTATCCGCATCACAATCGTGCGTGCATCGGGGCAACTGAACTCGGCCCTTACCGGAACTCCCCAGGTCCGGCTCAGCCGGAAGGTGACATCGACGACCAGAACATGATCATCGGAGGCGTCGTCATCGACCACCAAGTGGCTGAAGGCGTACGGGTGGTACCAGGAACCGTGCCACGGATCTAGCCGGTTCGCGATCACGTCCTGTGGTTCGCATACCCCTGGCTTAGTGATCACCGCGGCCACCGACTCTGTCAGGGGCGGTCGAGCCGACAATGCAGGTCGATCTGGCTCCGATTCGCCCGGCGTCGGCAGACCGACCCAGATGAGCACGCCGTCGTCATGGGCACGGTAGGGCCGCCAGGTCGAGTCGCCCTGCTGGGTGAGCGCCATGCCATGCCAGCGGCAGTACATGGTCCCGTCCATGACCGGGCATCGGTCCATCAGCGCCCCTAGGTGGGGGCAGGCTCCGGGGCCGGCCACCAGAGCCCCGGACGAGTTGCGCCAGAAGACGACCTCGCGGCCGGCGATCGTACGGGCCACCGACTCCTTACGCCCGACATCGCCGCTCGCGCCGGCGACAAACCACCCGCCGGCGTCTTGTCGCTGAGCGACAGCGAGCGCTGCGGCAATTCGTCCCGGCTTAGCCTGACGCCAGGTCGAGGCCAGCCGGTTCTCTCGAGGCTGGGGAACACGTGAGATGGGAACTCGGGAACGCGGTGCAGGTCCCGGTACATGGACCGGCGAAGGGTCAGGACGCGTCCGAAGTGACATCACTAGTACTCCCTGCTTGGTCCTGTAAGAGGCCACGGGGGGTCCGCGGCCCAGTCACCATGATGCGTGCCGTGGTCAGTGCCTTGCGCCAGGTGGGTACCCGCAGCCGGCCAGAGAAGACGTCATAACCGTTGCGCTCGATGCGGTCCAAGATCTGCGAGTACAGAACCCGGGCGTTGCCAACGCACCGCGCCGACCGGGGCGGCAGCATGCCGATGCCCGTGTCGGCAAAGTCGTAGAGCGCCCGGTTGCGGGAAATCTGATAGGCCATCAGGGCCCGGAACTCGGCCGTGACCCGCCGTGCCTCAAGATCAACACCGAAGCGTCGTAGATCCGCCTGAGGCAGATAAACCCTCCCGCGATCGAGGTCCTCGTTGACGTCGCGCAGAAAGTTGGTCAGCTGGAAGGCCAGCCCCAGCGCCCGGGCGGGTGCCTTAGCGGCAGGATCGCGGGGCTCAAGAACCGGCAACATCATTTCCCCGATCACAGCGGCCGAGCCCTCCATGTAGCCGCACAGGTCCTCCCACGTCTCGTATGAGTTGATGGCCAGGTCCATCGCCATGGCGCCAAAAAAACGGTCAAAGCACTCCGGCTCGATGGCGCAGGTGATCACCGTATGCGCAATGGCTGCGATCACCGGATCGGTACTCGTCCGCTCCGCCAGGGCGGTGCGGAAGGTGTAGGCGAAAGCCTCCAGCCGTTCCCCAACGCTGTCTGCGCTTGTTGCATCGGGCAGGTCAACAATGTCGTCCGCCAATCGGCACAGGGCGTAAATGGCGTAGACATGTCGACGGCGACAACGAGGCAGCAGGGCGGCGCCCCAGAAGTATGTGGTGCCGTAACGCCACGTCAGCTGAGCGCACCGGCGGTAACCGTGTTCGAGCAGTGCATCGAGCGCGTCCGGCTGCTGATTCATCGCGCTGGCCTCGGGAGGTAATCTGCCACCCGCTGCGCGGCGAGCTTTCCGGAGATCAACACCATTGGCACGCCGACACCAGGCACGGTGCTGGAACCGGCGAAGAATACGCCCGGCAACCGCCGTTCCACATTTGCCGGCCTAAAAGGCCCGGTCTGGCCGAAGCTGTGCGCTAAGCCGAAGGGCGTACCGCCTGCCATGCCTTGGCGCTGCCAGTCCAACGGCGTCACCAGCTCCTCGGTGATCACGTCGCTCGGATATCCCTGCGAGGCAAGAAAGCCATGCAACCGCTGGCGCATCTCCGGAGCTTCGGTCGACCAGTTGATGGTGCTCGTCAGGTTGGGCACGGGTTCCAGCACATAGAGGGCGGAGCAGCCCGCGGGCGCCATGGTTGGGTCGTCCAGTGAGGGTATGGTTACCAACCTCGAAGGGTCGGGCATCAGCCGACCCTGCCGAAGTAGTGCGTCAAACGCATCGCTCCATGCAGCGCCGAAGTGGATGTTGTGATGAGCGGCTCGCCCGTCTGGCAGCTCTCGAACCCCGACGTGCCAGACCACCGCCGACGGCGAATACTTGCCGCGGGCGGCCGCTCGCGGCGGCTTAATGTCCGGCAGCAAGGTCTGGTACGCCGTCGGCAGATCAACAGTGCACACGACCGCGTCGGCCCGGAGCTCGGCTCCGGAAGTCAGCCTTACGCCGGCAACTCGGCCAGTCGGCGAACGGAGCACGGCTTCAACGGCATTCCCATAACGGAACGTGGCCCCCGCTTTCTCCGCGGCTGCGGCCATGGCCAACGGCACGCCATGCATGCCACCTTCTGGAAACCAGACACCTTCGATGCTGTCCATGTACGTGATGACGGCGTAAACCGCGAGCGCAGCGTCCGGTGCCAGTCCGGCGTACATCGCCTGGAAGCTGAACAGCCGATGCAACCGCGGGTCCCGAAACCGCCGCCTAACCGCGGCACCCAACCGGCCGAACGCACCCAGCCGAAGAAGTGTCAGCAGGGCAGCGGGAGAGCGCACCAAGCCCAGTGGGGAGTTGTAGTTGACCTCGATGAAATGCGGCATCTCGACGAGATAGAGCTTGCGAAGCCAGTCGACGAAGTCATCGAACGCAGCCGCGTCAACACTGCCGCAGGTACGGAAAATCTCGTCCCGCATGGCCTCGCGGCCGAAGCGGACGTCGATCGTGCTGCCGTCGGCAAACCAGGCTCGATAGGCCGGATCCAGTCGTCGGAGCGGGAGCCGATCACTTAAGTCCGCCCCAACGGCACGGAGCGGGTCGGCGATCAGATCCGGCATGGTCAGCACGGTGGGTCCGGTGTCGAACGCGAAACCGTCTCGGGCCAGACGTCCCGCACGACCGCCCGGGATTAACTCGCGCTCCACGACGGTGACCTCATGGCCCTGTCCGGTCAGATAGCAGGCAGCGGAGAGCCCAGACAGGCCAGCACCGACCACCACGACACTGCTCATCCTCGGCCTTCAGGGCATTTGATCAACGGTGTTCGCCTGCCGGTTGTATCCAGTAGTCCGATCTGCATCACCGACCAAGGGCTAAAAACAAATGGCGTCAGCCGGACAGCATGCGCGATGTCGTCCCATGGAACCCATTTCCAGTCCATGACCTCGTCTGGACTCGGGCTCACGCCTGGTTCCGGATCCACAAGTCGGGCCTCGTACACCGGGCACTGTTCGTTCTCCACGATGCCGCTGGAGTCGGTGGCGCTGTAAGCAAAATCCGGCAGCAGACAAGTGATGTCCGACGCCTCCAGTGCCAGTTCGAGCTTCAGCCGGCGGGCGACGGCATCGACAATCCGCTCGCCCGGCATTGGATGTCCACAGCAGGTGTTGGTCCAGACCCCGGGCCACGTGCGCTTGGCGAGGGCCCGCCGAGTCATCAGCACGCGGCCCTGATCGTCGAACAGATAAAGGGAGAAAGCCAGATGCAGCGGCGTGCTAGTGCCGTGTACCTCAGCCTTGAAACTCTGGCCGATCTCCTGGCCCGCAGTATCTACCAGCACAACCAGTTCTTGGGGGGTTACGCTCACGGAGGTCAGCGCGCACTCCTCGCGGCCAGCACGCGTGAACTATAGCGATGTGTCAAACCAAAGTCGCGGCCTGCCGAATACGACCCCAAAGCAAGGACTCGTTGATACCAATGTCACAAGGCGTGTTCTCCATACTCGCGGTCTGCACCGGCAACGTCTGCCGCTCACCAGCTGTCGAGCGTTTGCTGGCCACCAAGCTGGGCCCGACGGTTAACGTGAGCTCCGCTGGTACTCATGCTTTGGTTGGCCACCCCGTCTCGGAGCCGATGGCCGCGCTGCTCCGGCAGAGCGGTCTGGAGGCCGATGGCTTCGAAGCCCGCCGGGTCTCCGAACAGATCCTGAAAGAGGCCGACCTCATCTTGCCGATGACGCGTGCGCAGCGTGCGCTGGTCGTCGAGCTGTGGCCAGCGGCTGTTCGACGGGCTTTTACGCTGCGAGAGTTCGCCCGGCTACTGAGTCAAGTCGATCCTGCTCAGCTTCCTTGCGCTGAGACAGCCGATAAGCTCCGTGCTGCGATCCCGCTGGCAGCGGCCGAACGTGGCCGATGGCGATCCTCTCCCGATGACGACGACGTCGTCGATCCATTCCGGCTGAGCAACGAGGTTTATGTCGAGTCGTTCAGTCAGATCACATCAGCAGTGGACGCCATCGCCGCGCGTTTGATGTCGAATTAGCCAACTCTGGGTAACGCCAGATGTCAGCTCACCTTAACTTCAAGTTGCGTCTGTAATCTTCGGTGTTCTAGGCTCTCTGGACGGTTTCGCGTCGGTGTGCTCGTCGTTGCTGACCTTGGCGTACTGGACCAGTTAGATCGCAGCTCTTGGGGGCCCGAAGGTTGACATCAGGCTTCTCGTCCCGCCAGATCCATCGTCCAGGTCGGCTGGGCCCCGCCTATGTGCAAGCCTGAGCGGTCAGCCGCTGCGTGGAACGCTGGCCGGGTTAGCCGATTTACTGTGTAAGGTCGCCGGATCGACAGCGGCTGCCGAGCGCGCGGGGAACGGGGGAAAGGTCTTGCATATCGTAATGCATGACTACTCAGGTCACCCGTTCCAGCTGCAGCTCAGTCGTGAACTATCCCGGCGTGGGCACCGGGTTCGACACCAATACTGCACCTCCTACAAAACCGGCAAAGGTGCCATAGCGGCTGCCGAAGGCGATCCTGAGGGATTCTCCATCGAACCACTGTCGATGGCTGACGAATTTGCGCGGTATTCCCCAGCTAAGCGCATCGTTCAGGAGCTGCGATACGGCGGAAGTGTCGGCTGGGATCTGCGCAGTTCGAGGCCAGATTTGGTTGTGCTGTGCAATGTCCCGCTGCTAGCGCATGCCGTTATTGCGATCACTCTGCTGCTGGTAGGAATTCCGATGATCTTCTGGCAGCAGGATGTCTATAGCGACGCCATCGGGTCTACGGCGCGACATCGTCTCGGACGCATTCCCGGTGGCACAGTGGCATGGGTTGCTGACCGCATGGAGCGGTTCATAGCTCACCACAGCGCCCATGTCATCGCGATCTCCCAAGACTTTAGGGACGTTCTCGCCCGCTGGGGGGTGTCGGCCCAGTCAATCACGATCATCCCCAACTGGGCTCCCTTGGACGAGATGCCGGTTCGACCCCGGGAGAACGACTGGGCGCGCTCACACGGTCTAGCCGACAAAAAGGTTGTTCTTTACTCCGGAACACTGGGCATCAAGCACAATCCGCAAATCTTCGTCGAGCTGGCTCAGGCTCTCGAACAGCACGACCCCGACACCCGGCTGGTGGTTGTTTCGGAGGGCCGGGGCCGCGAGTTCCTTGAGGAGGAGCGCCGACGCCTGGGCCTGGGCAATCTGGTCCTGGTCGACTACCAGCCCTACGAGGACCTACCGGACGTCCTGGCGGCCGCTGATGTTCTTATTGCCGTGTTGGAGCCAGATGCAGGCCGTTACTCAGTACCGTCCAAGGTGCTGAGCTACCTTTGCTCAGCTCGTCCGATCATCGCCGTGATCCCAGCGGATAATCAAGCGGCGGCCGCCCTGGGTGAGTCAGGCGCTGGCATCTCCATCGAACCGGAGGACCATTCCGAAGCCGTATCACACGTAATTGATTTACTCTCGGCTCCCGACAGACGAGCCCAGATGGGTGCGGCGGGTCGGCGGTACGCGGAAGCCACATTCGACATATCAGCAATCGGCTCGCAATTTGAGGCAGTGCTGACCTCGGTGAAGCTCTCGAATGCTGGCCGCCAGCCGGTCGGCGCGAATGGGAGTTCCCGCAACTAGAGCAAGTAGCACAGAGGAGGAAGATGACCAACCACAACGTCGACGCGTTGGTGACCGGTGCCGGAGGATTCATCGGTGGTCACCTGGTGCAGGACCTGCTGAATCGCGGGCTCAGTGTTCGTGCCGTTGACATCAAGCCCTTCGGGGAGTGGTACCAAATCAGCTCAGAGGTGGACAACCGGCAACTCGACCTGTCTGGCATCGAGGCATGTCGTCAGGCGGTTCAAGGAGCTCGCTGGGTCTATAACCTCGCTGCTGATATGGGCGGAATGGGCTTCATCGAGAACAACAAGGCCCTCTGCATGCTCACTGTCCTGGAAAGCACCCACATGCTGGTTGCAGCTCGAGACGAAGACGTGGAGCGCTTCTTCTATTCGTCCTCGGCGTGCGTCTACGCCGCCGAGAAGCAGACCGATCCAGACGTCACCGCTCTTCGGGAATCCGATGCCTATCCCGCCATGCCGGAAGACGGTTATGGCTGGGAAAAGTTGTTCACTGAGCGCATGTGTCGTCATTTCCTCGAAGACTTCGGGCTGCCGACCCGGGTCGCCCGATATCACAATGTCTACGGTCCTCACGGCACCTATAAAGGCGGTCGGGAGAAGGCTCCGGCGGCGATCTGCCGCAAGGTCGCCCACGCCAAGATCACCGGCGAAGAAGTGATCAAGATCTGGGGCGATGGCGAACAGACCCGAAGCTTCATGTATATCGACGATTGCGTGCAGGGCAGCCAGATAGTTGCCAAAGGTGAATTTTATGAGCCTGTCAACGTGGGTAGCGCGCAGCTCGTCACAATCAATGAGCTCGTTTCAATCGTTGAAGACATTGCGGGGGTTCAATTTAAGAGAGAGTACAACCTGTCGGCGCCGCAGGGTGTCAGAGGGCGGAATAGCGACAACACAATGATTCGCGATAGATATGGCTGGGAGCCCGCCATATCGCTACAGGAAGGGCTCGAAAAGACCTATGCCTGGGTCTACGACAACGTTCGTAAAGACCTTGGCGAATGACTTAATTCGCATTGTTCGAACTGTGATAGCAATGACCACCGTCAACAGCCCGACCCGGTCGCTGGCCGGATTTCGGGGAATTGGGTACGACAAGGGCCGTCCCCGTGCAGTTCAAGCCGCGTGGTTCGCCGTACAGAATCTGTTGTTCTCGAAGTGGTGGCTGCCCGCGGCGCTGCGGCCCGTGCTCCTCAGGGCATTCGGTGCGCAGCTGGGTGAGCGCATATTGATCCGGCATCGAGTACGAGTGCTCTGGCCTTGGAAGCTCACGATTGGCGACGATTGTTGGATCGGTGAGGATGCGTGGATCCTGAATCTTGAACCAGTTGTCATCGGCCACGACGTCTGCATATCGCAAGGCGCATTTTTGTGTACCGGAAGCCACGATATGACTTCTCCAACGTTCGAGTACGACAATGGACCAATCACGATCGGCGACGAAGTATGGATTGGTGCCCAAGCGCTGATCCTGCGTGGAGTCGCCGTCGGGAAGGGCGCTGTCGTGGCAGCACGTTGCAAAGTCAGCGCCGACGTGCCGCCCACAACCCTGTTGACAAGCAGCGGGTTGCGTCGTCAGTAGCAATGAAAATCCTGCACTTGGTGACGCTGGTCAGTCCGGACGGAGCGTTCGGGGGTCCGATTCGAGTGGCCCTGAATCAAGCCATCGAGCTTGGGCGGCGTGGACATGACGTTCATCTTGCGGCGGGGTGGCGCGGCAAAGGCTCGCCGCCGGCCGCCCTAGACGGCGTACCCGCGAGACTCTTTCGTGCCGTCCGGTTGATTCCTCCTATGGGTTTCAGCGGGATGGTGAGCCCCGGGCTCGCGCTGTGGCTGCTGCGACGCATCAGCGAGTACGACGTGGTGCATGTCCATGCCGGGCGCGACCTGATATCAACGACGTCGCTCACTCTGGCTTGGGTACGACGGCGGCCCTACGTCACGCAGACCCATGGCATGGTTCAGCCCGACCAGCGTGCGAGGGCCCGGATCATGGATGCGGCCGCCATTCGCCGACTGCTGAGAGCTGCTAGAGCTCGCTTCGTATTGAGTCAACACGAGGAGGACGGACTCCGGGAAGTACTGGCTTCGCCGCTGGCGTGCCAGCGCTTACCTAATGGTGTCCCGGAGCAAACTGACTTGGCGGATGTGGAAAAAAGTGTGTGGTCCGAGGTGTTGTTCTGCGCCCGCTTGCACGAGCGGAAGAGGCCTGTCGCCTTCGTCGAGATGGCCGGTGAGTTAGCGCGGCGGGGACTTAGCGCGACCTTCCCGATCGTCGGTCCCGACGACGGCGAGCTGGTCGCGGTCCGAGAGTCGATCACAAGGGAGGGACTCCAGGAAGTCGTTAGGTACGAGGGCGCCCTCGACTACAACGCCGTGCTCGCCCGGATAAGCCGGGCGGACGTATATGTGCTGCCCTCGGTACACGAGCCGTTTCCGATGAGTCTGCTGGAAGCCTTGGCTCTGGGTATCCCGTCCGTTTGTACCGATAGCTGCGACATTTCGGAATCGCTGCGCGACTATGGGGCCGCCATTGTCACCGACGGGTCTGTGACGGACATGGCCGACGCCGTACAAACGATTCTGGAGAATCCCGGTCTGCGATCGGAGCTTTCCCGAAATGCCCGGAAAGCTGTGGCCGAGTTATTCAGCATGGAAGCGGTCGGGAATCGCCTGGAAATGACATATCAGGCGGTTCTCAACGAGTGAATTCAGGCCTTGACGCGTTCATGGGCCTGGGTGGCTCTCCGTTGCTGCCGGTGGCCCGCCAGGGCCCTAGTCGCCGATGCGAGACTGTCCACAGCCTGCGTCAACAGTTTGATCGCCGGGCTTTCTATCGTGTAGACCGGAAATGCGGTAGCAACCCCGCCCAGTTTGGCCTTGTACGCCTCCAGGCCCGGCACACCTCCGGACCCACCCAGGTTGTAGCTCGTACAGCCTGCGCGGCATGCATCCTCGATCATGTAGCGGTGTAGCACGTCGTTAGCACCAAGGGGATTTGCCAGGGCATGATTGCTGTAGCCGCGGAAGGCAAAGGCTCGAGATTTGTAGCTGAGGCCGATCTTCGCAGCAATTGGGTGATCTTGGAACCAGGCGACCCAGGTTTTGCTCGACGTCCCGAGCGACTCGGCCATATCCTGGAACTTCCGCAGCGACTCTCGTCGGCGGGCACGACGCAGCATCACCCAGCTGGGAAGGTTCCGCTCAGCGGCCCTGCTCCTCACCCACTCGAGGTAGAGGTCGTAGTAGATGTGCACGAGACGTCCCGAAGAGTCGCATTCCACCTTGAGACCGGCACGCTCCGCTTTGCGAAGGGTTTTCTTCGTTGATCGAGTGAAATTGGCGTAGACGGGCTCGAAACCGCCGCGCAGGTCCAACACGTGCTTGGTCTCCCAAGCAACGGTGACCTTGTGCTGGGAATCATTGTCGGTTGGCGCACCGCGCCCGACATTGCAATCGCGGATTCGGAGACGTGCAGGAGCATTCCATTGGAGGTCCGACCAGATCATCCTCATGTCATCCGTGTCAGCTTGTTCAGCGGCCACTAATCCGCCCATTCCCCATGCACCCGGCATTGACTCCTCGACGGAAAACGCCCGGAAGAGGCGACGGCGAACGAGCGGAAGTATGAACTGCCGGCCATCTGCGGTCTCGTACAGCCGACTCGCATCCTCATAGCCTTCTGACCGGCACATGGCGTCAAGCCACTCGGGCGTTTGGAAGATCGTGGCGTTCGGATCACGATCGAGCATGTTCGACCACTGCTGTCGAGGAGCCGGGATGATCACCTGTAGCTGACTATCGCGAAGGGCGCCACCCGACCAATGCGCCCCTTGTGATCCCGAAGACAAGTGCCCCCCTAGCTGGCCGCGTCTGCGACGCGTTGCCGTCGACTGGACCAAGCCTTTACCCTGCCGACGGTCAGGTGCCACCACCTGGACCGCGGCATTTCGGTCACCGGCTCCCCGCCCCACCGGCGGGCGTAGTCGGAATACATATAGGCCAACAGGTCTGCCGGGGGGAAGCGGCTGCGCAACCAGCGCCGGATCGTCTCAGTCGTTCTACTCGGGCTGAGCAAGGCAATCAGGTACTGGCGATGGCGAAACCGCATTCTCGAATCCTCAGCCCGTAGCTGTACGGACGGCCGCCAGGCTATCCGCCAGACGAGCTGTCTGATTCCCGATGTCGTCGCTCTCTTCGGTAGCGGAAGCTCGAGGGTGCTCACCACGGTGTTCCAGGATCCGTCTATGCACGTCTTGAGTCCGTCGTTCTTGACTATCTGCTCGATCGCGTTGCCATCCAATTCCTCACGCAGATATACCCGAGCTACGTCGACAAAGCCGAGGAGACGCCGGAACCGGTCCTTGTTCAAGTGCACGAGGAAGTGCACATAAGAGGTCTCCGGATCCAGAGCTCTGATCGACGTCCCGTTGGGAAGTGCGACCGGAACCGTGCGTTCCCAGATGACGTCTTGATTCCGCGACGGCACGCCGATCTTGAAAATGTCCCAGTGCAGATCAATCGGCACATCGTGGTGTTTGAGGTCGACGGATTCCAAGTAACCCTGCTCCGCCAGGCGCCGAGTCTTTCCGCATAGCGGATGGGACGGCTCAACGGCCGCGATGATGTCATCGATTCTGTTCAACTGGTCAGGCGCCAACAACAAGTCGAGATCGCTGCATGGCCGCTCACCCAGCCGTGTGTACCAGCGCGCTTCCGCAGCGATGCCCTTGGCGGTCGCAACCTCGACGCCGATGTCGTCGAGCACCCCCATGATCGATTCGAGGCCGCTCCAGAGCTGCTTGTGCCATGCGGCGACAGAGGCCTGCCGGGCTCTCAACAGCCCAAGAAGAAGGCGACGCCACGGTTGGTCGGTCTGTTCCACTTCGACGAGAAGCAGGCCCGCCATGCCGTGCGCGAGCGCCGAGCGCAGCATCGGCATCGGATCATCGACCTTTGGCAGGCCGCGACCGGCGGCCACCTCGATGAGCGCGGGGTGTGGCCTTCGCACCTCAGGATGCGGAGAGCCGGGACCCATTCGACCCCCTTCTTGCCGAGCTATCACTGCCAACCTCGTCCTGCGGGGCACCGGCTTGCGAGAGAGAGGCGAGCGGGGGAGCCGGGGAAATCGCACTGTGCCCCACCCTCTTCAAGGCGACAAGTGGCAGGTCACGACGGCGGTCGACCTCGAGGATCGTCGCTAAGAACTCCGGCGCGGCGGCACCTGCCGAGACGATCGGTTTGTCCGCAGTCGAACGGAGAAACCTCCCGAGGAGCTCTGCTGCCGATGCCACGCGCGGTGTTGTCGTGAGGCTGAGCCGGTGCGCCACTCTGTCCCGGGCCGTTGTTGAGCTCTGCGCCAACGTCTCCAGGATGGTTCCCGGCACTTCGGCGTCGAGCGTCTCGTTTAGATACCGCAAGGCCTCGAAGATCAACAGCGTCACGCGCAGTCGACGAGCCTCGGACGCCACCACCTCCCACCGAAGGTCCCCGGCCCGAGAGCGGAGCAATGCCATCGCATCGGTGATCCACCGTAAGAAGGCTCCCGAGTTGGCACGAGCGCCGTCGACACAGGCGTGAACAAGGTGGTCTGCCCTGCTCGGTACGAGCGTGTCCACATTTCCAAACCGAACAGGTGCCGCCCGTTCCCAGATAGCCTCCCAGGAGGCGTCGGGGAAGGCGACGTTCGGAGTCGGCCGCCAATGGAGGCGAATCACTCGGCCACTTGAACTTCGCACTGGCGCAGCTGCTAGTCGGCGCTCGAGCGGCTGGTCCTGGTCAGCCGGCGGCCAACCCGCCACGTTTGCTACCTTGCGTGCTCGGTCCAGGTCGGCCTCCGGCACCAGGACGTCAACGTCATTCATTGGACGAGTTCCGGCATCGTCGCGATGCCCGGTTGCGATAGCCGCGCCGCGCAGGAGCATCGTGGGAATGGCTGCATCCGCCAGCTCACCCAATAGCTCACCAGCGTCCTTGAAGAGCATGGCGTTGCGGTACCAGCTGAATTGGTAGACGCCCTTGAGGCGTGCGAGCTCAGGGTCGTCGGTACCGGCTGCCGTCAGAACCTTGGATAACAAGGGCATCAGCCGATGAAGCTCGCCAGGGAGCTGGTCAACATCTATCCGGGGCCGGACCTCCGACCAGGCGAGGGAGCCTCGTTCATCAGTGAAGAGAGCGGCTCGCAAGAGAAGCTGTTGTATGTCGTCTGGCCAGATATCACCGGTGAAGCCAACGCGCCTCATGAGCCGCTTTGAAGATCGATGTCGGCGAGAGCGATGTCTTGGTCCTCTCGAATGGCACGCCTGCGATCAAGGGCTGCCTTGACGACATGCAGGTAGTGGCTGCGGTGCTCGCGCTCGCGGATGCCGTTGTTATTAGCATGCAGTCGCCGCTCGAACATCACATCGTCGAGCAGCTTCGTGGCCATTCCCGTTTCGGCGGCTCGAGCCGACCAATCCACCGTTACACCCACCCTGAGATGCGTCGCAAAGTTGCCGACCCGCAGAAAGCTGTCGCGGCGCATCAACATGTTGGTTGGGAGGCAGCCGGCGATCCGCTCGATCGGCGGTCGCAACTTCTCCAGGCCCTCGCTGCCGAGATCTGGGCTTACGAACTCGCGTACATGCGCATAGACCGCTTCCAGCGTCTGATCATTCCCGAGTTCGGAAACCAGTCGAGAGAGGGTGCCTGGTGCAAGCCGGTCGTCCGCGTCGAGGAAGGTGAAGAGGTCCCCAGAAGCCACCTGCACGGCACGGTTGCGTGCCGCACCGTTGCCAGCGCGATCCTGCCTGACGTACCGCACGGTTTCTCCGTACCGCGTGGCCACGTCGCCGCTGCCGTCGTCCGATCCATCGTCGACGACGATGATCTCGATCGGGCGATATGACTGACTCAGCACGCTGTCGATCGCCTCGGCCAAGTAGGCTTCGCCGTTGTACACCGGGATCATGACGGAAACCAGCAGATCGTCAGTCACGACGGCGTCCTTTCCTCATTGGTTGATCGCTCCCGATCGATCTTGGACTTGAGTGAGCGGAGCAGTGGGTGCTTCTGTGGTCTCATCCGGAAATTCATGTTCTGACCATGGAAGCGGCGAAAGAGAAGAACTTCGGGAATGACCTCGATCCGGACATCGTGCTCACGAAGGCGGACGAATAAGTCGCGGTCTTCGGCGAATCGATACGTCTCATCGAAGCCACCCACCAGGCGCAGCGCTTCAGTCCGGATCATCGCGGAGACAAAGGGAATGCCATCCAGATCGCCGAAGATCGAGTCACGGGTCAGCCACTCAGGTGGCTCGACCCCGTCTTCCAGCATGATCTCTTGGCGAGCCAGGACACATCCGACGTCGGGATTCTCGACCAGATAGCTCACCTGGCGGCTGATCTTGTTCTTGGGAAGGATGTCGTCATCATCCAGATAGGCCAGAAACTCGCCCTGCGCCAGCCGCAGGCCCGCATTGCGAGCCGCGGCTAACCCGCGGTTCTCCTGGTAGACGTAGCGAATCCCCGAATACTGACGGGCGATATCAGCGCTATCATCCGTTGACCCATCGTCGATGAAGATTACTTCGAGAGGTGAGTAATCCTGGGCAAACAGACTATCGAGCGCTTCGCGCAGGAAACGCTCGCCGTTGTGAACGGCGACGATGACGCTGACGAGTGGACCGGTCACGGCGCTGCGGTCTTCAACTCATGGAGGAGCTCGAGGAGCACCTCCGGAACCTCGGAGACATCGGCTCCCAGTTCCAACACAAAGGCCGGTACTTCGCGTACGAGTTTGCCCATGTACCTCAGCGCTTCGGCGCTGGAATTGTGCAGTTGGAAGACGGTACTCGGTGCGAGCGCGGTAAGCGCGGCCGCCCGAGATGCAGGCACCACACGCGTCTCAAGCGACCCAGTGATCCTGGGCAACACAATCGCACGTAGTGGAAAGCCCTCGATCATCCCCTCCGGAAAGTGCTCAGAAAGAAATGCAACTCCCTTTTCTGTTTCCAGGCGTTCGGCATTCCACAAAGCTGGAGCTATGTGCGCCACGCGGGAGAGGTTGTGCGGATGGACCTTGCCCGAGCAGTACAAGCTGTGGACCGTTGGGTACGGCTCGAGGCTGACCATCGCGTAGTCGTCGCCTGCATACCGCAGCTCTGAATCCAGGCAGATCAGCGCGCTCGTTGATTTTCCGGATCCGGGATTGCCAACAAGTAGAACGCCACCGTCTGCCAAGCCGACGGCACCGCTGTGCACCTGCTGATGTCCCCGCGATGCCATCCACCAGTGAAGTATCTGCCGAATCGGTGCGGCGAGCTCCCAATAGGGAAGCGCCGCCGGGTCCTTCACGAAATACCAGGCATCGTCGGCCGCCAAGTCGACGACGCTTAGCGCTTCCATCCCAGGCTGGTAGACACCACGCATCGGGGCCTCTTCGAAGAAGTAAAAAGCTCCGGCCGGCGATTGCGGATCGGTCCTAGGCATGGGAGCGGGAGCCACGTCGCCAGACGCGCTGTCCCAGATATGGACCACTAACTCCGGTTCGGCGGTGGAGTCGAAGGTCAGATGCCCGAAGGCAGGAAGAACACAGGGAGCCAGACCCGGCGTAGCGAACCGGAGTTCGAGGATGTGTCCGCCAATGCGTAGCCGGCGCACGTCCAGCGTGCCAAGATCATTGGCCCTGGCGAACGCCGCCCTGAGTTCGGGAACCGAAGGATAGGACGATGTTCTGGATGACGCCTCAGTTTGCGGCGCGACTATCGGCTGCATAAGGCCACCCCCGCTGATCGACGTCATGGACGGGATCAAGCAGGATGAGATCCTGCATGTCAGTGAACTTCTCGAACCGTGGGTTGTGGAACGGCAACCGGCCCCCCGGGACTTCGGCGACGGGAGCGGATTGTGCAGTACCTCGGCTGTCGTCACGGACCACGAGCTGCTCGCCAACCA
The DNA here is from genome assembly GCA_046732135.1 of Actinomycetota bacterium. Taxonomy (GTDB): domain Bacteria; phylum Actinomycetota; class Actinomycetes; order Propionibacteriales; family Propionibacteriaceae; genus Microlunatus. Next base: position 20,927 of record JBKPML010000051.1, on the reverse strand, counting down.
ATTGATCGAGGAGGTCCACAACGGCCTTGCGAATGATGCCCTCGGGTGCGTCGTAGCGTTGGCCGAGCGTGGAGACGATATCGTCAACTGAGAGTGATTGCTCCAACAGTTCCCAGACCTCGCCACCAATGGAATCAAGGCTGTAGTAATTGCCGGTGACGAGGTTGATCATGATCGCCTCGCCTTCAATCGTCTCGTTGATCACCTGTGGGTGATTCACGTGATAACGCACTCGACCTCCATACACTGACTCAGCATCGGACCAAGGAGCGCCCAATTCTGCCCGACCGTACTACGCTGACCGCCGGACCGCATGAAGAGTGAGACAAAAGATATGAAGCGTGTGCTCATCACGGGGGCCGGCGGTGTGGTCGGAGAAGTGCTTCGGCAGCGGCTCGGCGACTCGTACGAGATAGTGGCCGTGGACGTCCGGCGCCGATGCAGGGGCGTAGTCCACGCCGATATGAGACGGCAAACCCAGGCCGAGCGCGTGATGAGGGGCATAGATGTCGTGGTCGACCTGGCGACGGCTCCCTGGCAAAAACCGTGGAATGTCGTTATCAACAACAACATCCCGACCGTGGTGAGCACCCTTGAAGCGGCGCGGCGCTCAGGCGTCCAGCGCGTTGTTTACGCCAGCTCTAATCATGTGACTGGTCTATACGAGCGGGATGAACCGTATTCGCGGATTTTGGATGGTGAGTACCAAGGCCTTGAACCGGCAACTGTGCCACGAATCACCGCTAGCATGCCGGTGCGGCCGGACTCGCCGTACGGCGTCGGGAAAGCCCTCGGCGAGGCGGCGGGCCGCTACTACGCTGAAGAGCACGGGCTGCCCGTTGTGTGCCTGCGAATCGGAAGTCTGAACAGGTCGGGCCGCCCTTCGACCGCCCGGCACTTTTCAACTTTGATTACACACGAGGACATGGCTGAGCTTATGCGCTGCTGCATCGACGCACCTTCCGACCATTTGTTCGGTATTTACTACGGTGTGTCGCGCAACACATGGCGCATTTGGGACCTTGATGAGGTCAGTGGCGCGCTCGGATATCGGCCACACGACGACGCCGAGCAGTGGCGGACCCGAGACAGGGCTTTGAGGTAGCGACACGTCGCCAGGGCGACTCACTGTCAGCCGAGAAGACGCCAGTGACCTAGGAGAGGGTTCCGCTGGGCAACGATCTGCCGGCCTCGTCCTGCCGAGCCAGGAGTCGTGGCCTTGGGAGCCCTGCATCCCGCGTCGTGGCGCGATCTCGCCTCAGGTCGGAGCAGGTCCATACTTCACTTCTATGGATCCGTCGGGGAGGATCGCCGTGCGCCGTGCTATGCGGTCGCTCTGTAGACCGGTGCTTCATCACGTGCCTCCTGCCCAACATGCCGTTGTGCATGGATGGCCAGACGACGAGGGCAATGCAGTCGAGGTCGTGCGTGCACTTCGGCGCCGCTACAAAGGAAAGGTCTATTGGCTTTTGGCGGACGTGCGCTGCCCTTCTCCGGCGTATGCCGCTTCCGAGCTTGACGACGCCAGCCGGGTCACTAGGGTCCCGAAGAATTCCGTCCGGGCTGTCCTGCTAGCCCTTACCGCGGAAGTGACGTTTTTTACGCACGGCCTTTTCACGGCCGTGGATCCGCCCAAGGACCGACTGGTCGTGAATCTGTGGCACGGTGATGGACCCAAGGTCATCTTGGATACTGACCGCATTCGCTCAACTGTTCTGGTAGCCGCTACTGAGCTGTGGGCCGAGTGCAGGGCCCGTGAATTCGGTATGCCAACGTCCGCCGTCGCTGTTGTTGGCAATCCGCGGGTCGACCAGTTTGCGGTCGCACCTCCAGCAGCGGTCCTTTCCAGCCTCCGTCTTGATCCGAGCCGTCGAACGATTCTGTGGCTGCCGACCTACCGAGTCGGGGAAGGACCAAACAGCCAGAGGTGGAGTGACGCTGACAGCCTTTCCGAAAGCAGCGAGGTGCTGAACTTCGCCGAGGCCGTCAGCAGAGCAGTTAAGGACCGATCGCTTCAGGTGATCGTCAAGCCCCATCCGCTTGATACGGATGTCTACGAGACGCTTGGACTGCCGGTTATTCGAAACGAGCACCTGATGCACGCTGGTGTGACCTTTTACCAGCTCCTTGGCTCGGCTGATGCCATTATCAGTGATGTTTCAAGCGTTTGGGTGGACTTTCTCACGCTCGACCGTCCGATCGGCTTTTATGTTCCTGACCTCGATGAACTCCAGCATCGGCGCGGGGTCAATGTGGACAACGTTACGGCCCTATTTCCAGGCCCTCAGCTTGTTACCCCGGAGGATGTGCGCCGCTTCCTGGAGACGGTTGTCAGTGACCCGGACCGATTGCGTCCCTCGCGTTATCCGGGCTTCTCGCGAATCGGTGTCGTTACTGGTGACCAGGTCACTGACCGCCTACTGGATTGGCTTGATGACTTCCAGCGGTTTCGGGGTCAGCCGGTGCTCTTCAGGAATGAGGCGACGCGCGTGGATTCCCGGCAGTTGTTGCTTCACGACCAGTAGAGACGAATGACGGGTGGCCCGTCGTCCGATCCGCGCCTGCAAAATCTCAACGAGACTGTTACCGAGGCAATGTTCGCGGCTCATCGCTGTCATTTCGTTGGTTGATCGACCCCGTCCCCTCAGCCGGTACATCGTGAGCCTTGCCCTTGTTGGCCAGCTCTGATGTAATGTCCCGGTCCTGCGGGGGGACGTCAGAAGAAGCGACGGGACAACGGGGGAAGTCATTGGCGACCTACGCCGACATGCGCTCCCGACCATCCACGGCATCGTTCCGCGCCGACGTTCAGGGGTTACGTGCGCTTGCCGTTCTGCTCGTCATCGCCTATCACGCCGAACTCCCCGTGCCAGCTGGATTCGCCGGTGTCGACATCTTCTTCGTCATTTCCGGGTTTGTCATCACCAGCCTGATTCTCCGCCAGATCGATGCCCGTCAATTCTCATTCGTCAGGTTCTATGCGCGCCGGGTCAAACGGCTACTTCCAGCGCTCTTACTGATGCTGGTCACTGTCCTGGTTCTGTCGTTCCTGCTCGAGTCCCCACTTGGTCCGCAACAGACCACCGCCAAGACGGGCATTGGAGCGATCTTGCTCGTCGCAAACATGGTCATTCTGCGCACCACCGGTGACTACTTCGATGCCGCAGCCAGCACCAACCCTCTGCTGCATGTGTGGTCTTTGTCGGTAGAGGAGCAGTTCTACCTCGGCTTTCCAGTGCTCGTGTTTGTCGCCTGCATGATCCGCCGGCGTGCGTGCGCCAACCTCCGCGCATCCGCGATAATCGTTGCCGCGCTGACTGGCGTCAGCTTGGTCTTAAGCCTTGCTTGCACTTATGCCGATGGCCTACTCCCAGTGGTAGGCGACCCGGCAGCGTTGGCCTTTTACTCCGCACCCACTCGCGCTTGGGAATTTGGCGCGGGTGCGCTCGTGGCCTTCTGGACACATGGCCGGGCGAGCACTTTTGGTGGCGGCGATGGTCATCCTGGCAACAAGTGGGCGACAACCGGGGCGATTGTCGCGTTCGCATCGATACTGCTCGTGGTCGTCACGAATTTCCTTGTGAACGACGCGACGCCATGGCCTGGCGTCCTCGCCCTACTCGCAGTTGTCAGCACCGCAGGACTAATCGTCGCCGGGAGCTTAGGACCGAATCCCGTCTCCCGATTGCTGTCTTCCCGACCGGCTTCGTGGGTAGGTGATCTTTCTTACAGTCTGTATTTGTGGCACTGGCCCGTGATCATGTTCACGTCCCTTCTCTGGCCTGGCAACACCGCGAAGCTGGTGGCCGCCTCGGCCTCAATCGTGCCCGCTTGGCTTAGCTATCGCTACGTGGAGACGCCGCTGCGCGCCGCGCACACCCGCTCCCCAGCCACCGTGTTCGGTATCGGGACTGCTACAGCTGCGGCAGCAGCCGGGTTGGCGATTGCCGTCGGCACGCTTGGGGTAACCGCCGTCCCCGCGGCGGCAACCTATCGAGCAGAACGCGAAACGCTCCCCGTCGGCCGTGCCACGGGCTGCATGCTCCGCGGCCGCCCGTACGTCCCAGGCGACATCAGCCGTTGCTACACCCAAGTCGCCCGATCGAAGGGCTGGATCATGCTGGTGGGTGACTCGCACGCCGACGCTCTTTCCGACGGGGTCATCACAGCGGCAAGTGATCTTGGCTACGACGTCCTCTCGCTCACTGGCGCTAGCTGCGAATTCGTCCGTAACCCCGCGCCATCAACCTTTCTGCCCAACTGCGCTCAGATGAACAATGACCTGCTCGACCGGGCGACAGGTGAGAATCGACCCAAACTTGTCATCATGTCTCACTGGAGCGCACGCCGGATGGAGATACAACCCGACTGGCCGCGCTCACTCGATCCCACTCTTGCCGAGCTTCGTGGGGCCGGTGTGCCGGTGCTGTTCGTGCTCGATGTGCCGAACTTCGCTGCGTGGAATGCAGGACAGGCAACTTCGTGCCGTGGCGGCTTCCTGAACTTCACGTGCACGCTGCCTCGCGAGAGCGTGGAAACCATCCAGAGCAGGGCTCGATCGGCCGAGATTGCCTTCACCCGAGGCCGCGTCGGGGTAACCACATACGACCCCTGGCCGCATTTTTGTGACGCGACATCCTGCTCGTCCGTCGTCGACGGCCGGCTGACGTACCGGGACTTCGACCACCTGAATGCCTTCGGCAGCCGGCTCCTTGCGGCTGACCTACGCAAGGCCGTACGGACAGCGCTGGGTCCACCCAGTATGTGAGGCAACCTTCGCCCGGGGGTTCGGGATTACCGCTACGGCCCCGAGGAAGGTCACAGTTGTCGCCGCTGGGGCTCTCGAGCCGTTAGACGCGCGACAGGAGCCAAGATGGGAATGTCGAGGTGGTGACATGCCTTGATTGAGCCTCCATGGAATGGCTCCATTGGTGGGGAGGCTGAATTCCGGCACCTCAATCCCCCACGGGATGCGGGTAGCGGCAGGCGGAATACGAGCCGCGGGACAACGCCGAACCGTCACACAGCGGAATAGCGGTCTGAGATGGCCGGCACCGACATCGCCAGCGCGGATAGCATGATGAGGCAAGCTACGGGGGTTCCATGGGGCACTGCAATGATACGCGGGCGATAATCCTCGCCGCTGGTTTAGGTCGTCGCATGATGCCGCTAACCGAGCATGTGCACAAGACTCTACTGACCATTGGCGGTCGACCAATAATCGATCGGTTGATCTGCGGACTACGAGACAGCGGCATCGTCCGCATCACAATTGTCACCGGTTATCGAGCCGATGAGCTGGAAAGTCATGTCTTACGGCACTTTCCAGACCTCGAGCTCTCGTTCGTCCGCAACGAGCTCTACGAGACGACGAACAACATTCACTCGTTGGCATTGGCGTTCGAGCAGCTGGATTTCGCCGAGGACATTGTTCTTCTCGAGTCCGACCTGATTTACGAGCCCGCGGTGCTCCGCCGGCTCATCGATTCCAAGCACGACAATGTTGCCGTGGTTGATCGTTATCGCGTAGGTCTCGACGGGACTGTCGTCGCGCTTTCGGAGTCGAAGGTCGTGACTCATGTCATACCGGCAGCTCTTCAGGGGCCGAGTTTTGACTTCTCGGACAAGTACAAGACACTGAACATCTACAAATTCTCGGCCGAATTCTGCCGCACGATTTTCAGTCGTCTGCTCAGTTACTACAGCCGAATCATAGACAACAACTGCTACTACGAAGTCATTCTCGGAATACTTATCTATATGCAGCAGGCCCAAATTCATGCCGAGACTCTCAACGGGGAACTATGGGCGGAAGTGGATGATCCTAATGACTTGCGCAACGCCGAATTTGTCTTTGCCCCACAGCATCGGCGGCGCCAATTGGAAACCTCCTGGGGTGGCTATTGGAACACCCCAATTCTTGATTTTGCATTTATCAGGAACATGCACTTTCCGCCGGACTCGATGGTGTCGCAGCTCAAGTCCAACCTGCCGAACCTCATCGCGAACTACGGCTCAACTCAGTCCGTACTGAACGAGAAACTGGCTAACTACCTGCGCTGCAGATCCGAGAATGTCCACTTCTTGAACGGAGCATCACAGTTTTTCCCCATAATGCGGCGCCACTTCACCGGTCGCCGAGTCCTGTTGCCGCAGCCAAGTTTCGGGGAGTATCACCGCGCATTTCCGGATGCCGCGACCTACCGCGACGAAGGCAGCTTTTCGGGCCGTGACGTCCTGCTCCGTAGTGCTGATGCTGACCTTATTGTCGTCGTGACGCCGAACAACCCCACGGGCACGACTGCTCAGAGCAGCGACCTCCATGAGCTGATCAGCTCTGCCAGCGATAAGACCATCCTCATCGATGAATCGTTTATCGACTTTTCCGATGAGCCGTCGCTGATTCCATGGCTGGAACAAAACAGTCATCGCAACGCCATCGTATTGAAGAGCCTTAGCAAGGTCCTTGGGGTCCCTGGCCTGCGCATTGGATTTGTGCATACGACTAACCCCGCTTGGGCTGGACGAATCGAGTCTGAACTTCCCGTGTGGAATATCAACTCGGTAGCGGAACACTTTATCGAACTTCTGCTGAAGTATCCCGCGGAGTTGCCGGCCTCTTTCAAGGAGTCTCGGCTGGATCGTGAAGCGCTATCTCAGGAGCTACGTCAATTGCCCATCGTTGAGCAGGTCTTCCCCAGTGGAGGAAATTTCTTGTTGGCGAGACTCCGATTAAGTGGAGAAGAGGCAGACCGGCTCGCAGACGAGTTGCTGATCGAACATGGAATTTATGTTAAGAGCGTATCCTCGAAGTTCGGCGATGGCGGTACGTATTGGCGGATCGCCGTTCGAACCCGAGGTGAGAATGGTCTGTTTTGTGAAGCCGTGAGCCGCGCCAAGACTGCTTTAGCCAATCGAACTTTGGCTGGCGGCGGCGTCCTGACCGGGCGGTAGGGAAAGGGCCTGCCTTGATTGCTGTTTCAAACTCGAATGTGTCTCCCGAGCCAGACTTCCGACGAGATAGGCAACGCTGAGAAGCGTTATGACGCACGCCGGAATGATGATCGTTGCCGGAGATACCAAAATCCAGGCTCCGAGCACAAGATTAATCAGGCCCGTATCGAGAATAGAGTGCGTCATTCGAGCCAATGGCCTGCCGCCCAAGACCGAATGCCCTTCCATCGAGTCTGATCGCCTCAGCGTGGCGGCGAAGGTTCCGAAGCACCATAAACTGCCAATGAGAGCAATCAACGCCGCCGGTAGCGTCGCAGACGCACTGCCGACCGCCGTGACCGCTACCACAACCATGACTTGAGCGGCATAGTCGGCCAGCACGTCGACACGGGCGCCGAACTCGCCTTGCTTTCCAGTCGCCCTTGCGAGCTGCCCGTCGGCGCAGTCAAAGACGTAGGCCAGCGGCCAGAAAATCAACGCCAGCCAGCCCGCCGCCCACCAGCTCTGGGCTCCGCTTGACAACCAGATCACCGGGACGCTGCCGACCGCCGCAGCCAACGGGTTAGCAAGGCTCAAGAAGGATGGATGCAGATTGAGTCGCATACCGACTGCTGCTATTGCCGCTGCAATCACATTGCACCCGTAGACCGTAACGACACCGCCGGCTCCTGAGGCGGCCTTCGCCTGGGCGTATAAACCTGGCATGGCCGATGGAGCCTCCACCACGTTTCGTCCCCCTAGCGGCCATAGCGAAAACAGCCAGCCTGCCACTTCCTGCCGAAAAGCCTATGCCGCCTGCCCGATCGTGAGAGTTTGGTCATGACCGCGCGAGACGGCCTATACTCCACGGAATGCACGGCACCGTTGTCAGCCGTCGCATCGTCATCTGTCTCGGCCTCTTGCTGGCTGTCGCCGTCCCCGTTACCTTCATCGAATTCATGTCGACCCGTCAGGTGTTCGCAAATTTCGGGGCGGCCAAGCGCATCACGTTACCGTTCACCTACCTCCTCTTCACCATCGCGGCACTGCTGCCGTCAAGGCTCCACCGCGAAGAACATCGGGTCCGGCCACCAGCGTGGGTCGTGATGCCTGCCATCGGGATCATCGTGAGCCTCTTGGGGACTATATTCTTGCCACCGCTGCGCAGCACCGCATCCGATGTGCTGCAAGGCATTGCCTTGTTTGTCGGATTCTCGTTCCTCGCTTGGTTCGGACTTGGTGCGACGGAGTGGACTCCAGGTCAGCGAAATGCCCTTTTGTGGCTGCTGTTCTCTGGTGGATTCATCGCCGGTGCCTTCAGCAGGACAGGCGTGACTCCGCTCATGGCGTTGACAATTCCCGGCTTCTTTGCAGGCGTTGTCATGCTGATCAGATCGCCCGGCCGGCGGGCTCGCTACTTGCTGATCACGCTCGCCTTGGGCGTGATGGTCATCTTCGTACTCCGGCCGTCTGCAACATCGGCCAATATGCCGGTTAGCTCAGCCGTCCTCGGCCAGGTCGTGGTGTGTGCCGGCATAGTCTTCTTGCTATTGATTCCGCGCGCGCTTCGGCCCCCGCTCATCTTTCTTGCGGTGTCCGCGGCGCTGTTTCTCTTCATCCAGCGCGGCTACTACACACTGTTGACTGGACAGTACTTCAGCACCGACGTCACGATTTCTCAGCGCGTGTTCGAGGCTCGCACGGTGCTGGACCAGCTCGGCACAACAACGTGGGGACAGCTCTTCGGCCTCGGGCCAGGCGCAACGGTTGATCTCGTCGCCTCACCTGACGCAGGCACTCTTGCTTCTTCCGGTCGCGACTTGCTGGCCGTCGACGACGTGCATCTACTGTCGGCGTATCTGCTGCTGAAACTTGGCGCCTTCGGCATCATCTGGTCCTTGCTGCTGTTCAGCGCGGCATGGAGAGCTGCGCTCCCGGCATTTGGCCCATCAAGTGCTGAAACGACGTGGCGCATCATTCTGGTGCTCTTCGTCGCAGCAGGTGCAGTCAATGCGCTACCGGCCGCGACGAACCTGTTGGCCAACCCGCTAGTTCCGATTTTCCTGGGCGTCTTGTGGGCGGCACGGGACCATGATCGCAACCAGGTGGCGCCATCGACGGCTGAGCCAATCCTCACGTCACCGGTTGTCCGTTAGCGTATGCCGTCCTGATGTTTCGGGCGTTCCGCTCACTCGACGGTCGACTGTGCATTTTCGCTTTCGCCATGGCAAGATGTCCACTCAGTCCAAAGACATGTCAACGCGGGGGATCGCTGTGGAATTGCATGACTACTTGGACATCCTCCGGCGGCGTTGGCTGAGCATCCTGATGATCACGCTGACGGCTCTTGCGCTGACGTCGCTGGTCACCCTGATGATGCCGAAGAATTACACGGCCACGACGCGGCTCTTCTTCGCCGTCGCAGGGGATTCGGTAGCGGATCTGGCTCAGGGTTCGAGCTTCGCCGAGAAGCAGATGTCGTCATATGCGGAGGTCGCGACATCGCCCATCGTGCTCGACCCGGTTACCAAGAGTCTTGGCCTGCACAGCACCGCTGAGGAATTGAAGAAGTCGGTTGAAGCCACCGTTCCCGTCCGTACGGTCATCATCGAGATTGCCGTCACAGATCCAGATCCACGACAGGCTACCCGCATCGCGAACGCGATCGGAGAAGAGCTGACCAACGTGGTTGAGCGGCTCAATCCGGGCCGGCAAGACGGCTCAGAGACGGTACGGGCCACGACTCTAGCGACTGCCCAGGTGCCTAGTGTCCCGTCGTCGCCCAACATCATACGAAACCTCACCCTCGGCTTAATCCTCGGGCTTGTGCTCGGCGTTGGCATCGCGGTGTTACGGCAGGTGCTGGACACAAAAGTTCGCAGCGAGCAGGACGTGCGGGCGCTCACCGATAGTTCGATCCTGGGTGTGGTTGCCTTCGACCAGGAGGTTCCCCGCCATCCGGTCATCCTGCGTGATGAACCATTGGCGGCGCCGTCGGAGGCGGTCCGCCGGTTGAGAACCAATCTTCAGTTCATTGATGTGGCTAATCGGCCGAAGTCGATCGTGATCAGCTCTTCGATTCCCGGCGAAGGCAAATCCACGATCGCGATCAATCTGGCTGTCTCGCTCGCAGACACTGGTGCTCGGGTCATTCTCGTGGACGCTGATCTACGTCGGCCATCGATTGCGGACTACGCCGGCATGGAGGGTAACGTCGGCCTAACCACCGTGCTCATCGGTCGGGCAGATGTCGAAGATGTCGTTCAGCCGTTGGGCTCGAGCACCCTTGACATACTCCCCGCCGGGCAGATCCCCCCAAATCCCAGCGAGTTGCTTGGCTCACCAGCCATGGCAGGACTGCTCGACCGCCTCGTCGCGACCTACGACATGGTCCTCCTCGACAGCCCGCCACTGTTGCCAGTGACTGATGCGGCGGTGTTGAGCAAGCTGGCGGGCGGTGTACTCGTCGTCGTCGGAGCCGATCGGATCCACCGGCCCCAGCTACAGGAGACACTTGGCTCGCTCAAGACGGCTGGAGCCCATGTTTTTGGGATCGTCATCAACAAAATCAACCGTCGCGTTGCGGGAACCTACTCCTACGAAAGCGGCTATGCCCCGGTGGCCGATGACCATTCGGCGACAACTCGTGGCAAGAGCAAGCGATCATCGTCCTGGGACTGGGACCAGTCTGCCGAGGTGGTGCGGCCGGTCCGACAGGAGAAGGCCGTCACGGCCGGGCGCCGCGACTAGTCAGTCCGATTCCGGTTGGCTGGCTGGCTAGATTTTCAGTCCCAGCTCCTGCCGCCGTTGGCCGAGACGCTTACGTTGTCGCCTGCCCACAGCCACACCGTGTCTTCGGAAACTCCGAGCGCAACCTCTCCGGCGCCCACCTTGGACACCTTCACGCACCCGCGTTGGCCCTGCGAGATGTTGTTGTTGTCAACCGCAACAGGCCGGACCGAAATCCCGTCACAAGCCTTGTTGAACCCCGCAATCCAATACCGACCCGTCCCGGCGGCAACTGCCATGGTGCCGGGGACGTTGGCCACCCTATTCCAAGACATACCGGAACTGGAGGTAGCCATCATGACGCCGTCGCCGCAGATGACTACAGCCTTCGATAAATCAAGCGCAGCCAGGCCGACCACATGCTGCTGCTTGCATGGCGTGGCCATGGCGTTTCCCGGTCCCACCACCCGATCCCGTTCATCGGGATCGAGGAACCACAGACCTTGGGGCGCGTCAGTCTGGCCGAGGACGCCGCCTGCCGTGGAGTATGCGACGTATCTGGTCGAGCAATTCGGATCCGCGCCGCCTACGACATAGTGGTTTCCCTGATCCGTCCCAAGACGCACGATCGGGGCAAGGCTCGTTTCGACGACCCGCTTCCAGCTTTTGCCGCGATTGGTGGACCGTTCAACCCTGCCGGGTGTGCTGCAATCGCCCACCGTCGCCCGCCAAGCCTCGCGTCCGGTATCGGCAACCAGAAGCCGCTTTGCTGGTATTACCCTGACCTGCTCAACACTGGCCGAGGTTGGACCGGCCGAGGGGGTCTGGGAGGTGGATGGCGTCGGCGTGCTGGCTGGTGTCGGCGTCGGAGTGGCAGTGCTCGCCGACGGCGTGACAGTAGGGCTTGCCGGATCCTGGGTTGCGGGCTCCGCGGTTACATTGTCACGCTGCCAAAACAGCATGGCGAGCAGCGACACATTCAGCGCAACGAGAAGCGTGAGAACTGCGTACGGCAGCACTCTTCTCCCTCGGCGCACCCGCCAGAGCATAACCAAACTGCTACGCCAAACCTCCGGCTTTCGGCGGTCGGAATGCATTCGAGACCCAGGCGAACCGCCTGGCCGCCACAGTTAACCCTTCGGATACTTCTCCACGTAGCTGTCCATCTGATCGGTCTTGAGTGCCTTTGCCAGTTCTTTCAACTTCTTCTGGTCGACGATGTCAATGCTCTGCTTCGTCGGGCTTGTCCCGAATCCGGATATCGGCGCCTGAAGCGTACGGATGTCGCGAGGTGTCATCCGGAGTGACACCGCAGTTTTGCGCAGCTCTGACTCGGTGAGCTGGTCGTCGACCGTGACATACCGTGAAACGCCCTGGACGAATGAAACGAATCTCAGCGGGTTCGATATCGTCTCCTTGGCCAGCCCCTTAGCCAAGATGGCCTGCAGAACCGCCCGCTGCCGTTCAGCCCGATCGAGGTCTCCATTCGGGAGCTGCTTTCTTTCCCGCACGTAGGCAAGAGCTTGCTTGCCACGCAGGGTGACGTTTCCGACGGGAAAGTGGTAACCGCCGGAGACCGAGGCGTGCTTGTTGTACACCGTCACTCCGCCGAGCTCGTCGGTCAGGTTTATGAACCCCTCGAAGTCGATCAGCGCCACGTGATCCATCCGGGTACCGAGCACGCCTTCCAGCGTCCGTACGGTCAGTTGTGGTCCGCCGAAGGCAAATGCGGCGTTGATCTTGTCCTTGCCATGGCCGGGAATCGGCACGTACATGTCCCGAGGGAAGGAGATCATGTAGGCGTTCTTCCGGTCTCCGGTGAGATGCATCACCATCAGGACGTCACTGCGACCATTGCCTGCGTTGCTGGCATCCCTGCTGTCGGAGCCCATCAGCACGTAGTCGACCGCGTTACCTACCTTTGCCGGCCGGGCCTCACCTTCGTCTGAGGTCTCGGCCGGGAGCTGGTCACTGCTGTGCTGAAGGTTCTGGTTCAATGCCCGATCGATGGAGGCCACGTACAACCCAGCCGCAACCAATGAGCCAGCGACGACTAGCGCCGCGGCCCCGAGAAGAACTGCGAGTAGTCCGCGGCGTTTCCGCGTGCCCCCACGTTGCGGTTTGTCATCGCTTGGATCGGGCTCATCGGTTACAGGGTCGGCCTCATCAGTGAAGAAGATCGTCACGTTGTCGTAGCCCCCGGTTCTGATCGGTCTTGAAGCCCTTCGCCTGACTTGCCACCCGCTCTGGTGCCGGCTCCACAGCAATAGTCCGCAGCCAATAGTAAGGGCTGTTGGCGACCGTAAGGTGATTTCAACCAGCAGGCGTACGCCTGCGAGTTCTTCTGGCGCGGCGGAAGGAGACGCGATTGGCGACCACAGAGTCCGGCCTGCCGTTCGAGCCGGTTTATGACCACGAATCGCTAGCGAACTGGGATTTCGGCGCTCGGCTCGGTGCGCCCGGGGCATTTCCTTTCACCCGCGGAATCCATCCGACGATGTACACAGCTCGCCCGTGGACGGTGCGCCAATATGCAGGCTTCGGCACGGCGGCCGAGTCCAACCGGCGATACCACGAGCTGGTCGCCGCGGGCAGCGGCGGCGTGAGCGTGGCGTTCGACCTGCCCACGCAGATGGGCTTTGACTCCGACGATCCCATTGCTCGCGATGAGGTCGGCAAGGTCGGCGTGGCCATAGATTCGCTGAATGACATGAGGACCCTTTTCGCCGGGCTGCCGCTGGGTGAGATTTCCACGTCCATGACGATCAACGCGCCGGCATCGACCCTCTTGTTGCTCTACCAGCTGGTAGCCGAAGAGCAGGGCATTCCTGGCAGCGCCTTGAACGGCACCGTTCAGAATGACGTGCTCAAGGAATACATCGCCCGTGGAACTTACATTTATCCACCGCGGGAGTCATTGCGCCTGGTCAGTGATCTCTTCGCGTACTGCCGCAGCGAATTACCGCGCTGGAACACGATCTCCATTTCCGGCTATCACATGGCGGAGGCAGGTGCCACTCCGGTACAAGAGGTTGCTTTCACCCTCGCCAACGCCAAGGAGTACGTCCGCGCGGCTCTCGCCGCCGGCTTGGAGATCGACGATTTCGCGCCGCGCCTGTCGTTCTTCTTCGTGGCCCGGACAACGTTGCTAGAGGAAGTCGCCAAGTTCCGGGCCGCACGTCGAATCTGGGCCAAGATCATGCGTGACGAATTCGGTGCTGGCAATCCGAAGTCCCAGATGCTGCGCTTTCACACCCAAACCGCGGGAGTACAACTGACCGCACAACAGCCCGAAGTGAACTTGGTCCGCGTCGCGCTTCAGGGTCTGGCGGCAGTCTTCGGTGGAACGCAGTCGCTGCACACCAATGCCTACGACGAGGCCATAGCGTTGCCGACAACCAAAGCTGCCCGACTGGCGCTGCGCACCCAGCAGGTCATCGGGTACGAGACCGATCTGACCAAGACCGTGGACCCGTTCGCAGGGTCGTACGTCGTGGAGTCGCTGACCGATGACCTGGAGGAGGCAACCCGAGCGCTTATTCGAGCGGTGGACGAGCGTGGTGGTGCGGTAGCCGCAATCGAGCAGGGGTTTCAGAAGGCCGAGATCGAGCGCTCCGCTTATGCCGTGGCGCGGCAGATCGATTCTGGCGAACGGACTGTCGTTGGGGTGAATCGCTTCGCGCTCGACGAAGAAGATCCTTATCTGCCGCTGCAGATCGACTCGCGACTCGAGGCTGAGCAGTGTGAGCGGCTCGCGGAGCTGCGGCGCGAGCGGGACGCGACGGCAGTGTCGCGGGCGCTCAGCTTGCTTCGGAAGGCGGCCGAGGGAAAAGACAACGTCCTGTTCCCGATGAAGACAGCGCTCGCGGCGCTAGCCACTACGGGCGAGGTTTCCGCCGCACTGCGGGATGTCTGGGGTGGCTATTACCCGACGGATGCCTTCTAGCGGGTCGATCGGTGACATGGAGCACCTCGAGCAGGGCGCTGGCGGCGTATCTGCGAATTTGGAGCCGGCCGCGACCTGCGTTCAGGCTGTGACCACGCCGACCCGAAGAGGGCGTCTCGGAACGCTTGAGTACCGAGGCCATTGCCCACTATTTGGATAGGTTTACTTTGTGACTGCCGCAGTCCATTTCGGGGGACCTCGTTACGAGGGTGCGGACGTGGTGGTATCTGCACCCGAGGACGGCACTGGCAACTGGGCAGGCGGAGCAAGCTGCGTGCTGGTCGGGGATACGTTCTGGCTGGCGTACCGGCTCCGTCGGCCCATTGATTTCGGCCGCGGAGTCGGTGTTGTCGTCGCTCGATCCGCCGACGGTGTGAACTTCAAGCCGGTCTGCGAGGTCAGCCGAGAGGCCTTTGGCGCCGCATCACTCGAGCGCCCCGTGATCTTGCCGACCGAAGCAGGCTGGCGACTTTATCTGAGCTGTGCGACGCCCAACTCAAAGCATTGGTGGATCGACGCTCTGGATGCGACCCGGCCCGAGGAGTTGCCGTTCGGTGACCGCCACCTCGTGTTGGGCGGCGATGCCGAGTGGGCGGTGAAGGATCCGGTGATTGTTTGCACGCCGGAGTGCTGGCACATGTGGGTGTGCTGCCACCCGCTCGGCGATCCTGGCCAAGAGGACCGCATGATCACCCGATATGCAACCAGTACAGATGGCTTGCATTGGCGAGATCACGGCGAGGTCTTACGGGGCACGCCCGGTGCTTGGGATGCGCGCGGCGTGCGAGTGACTGCCGTCTTGGGAATGTCACCGCTGACAGTGTTATACGACGGGCGCGCCACAGCTGCCGACAACTGGTACGAGCGGACCGGGCTGGCCCAGGAGCGGGACGGAAAGCTGGTTACGCTCGGCGATACCCCGATCGCCGAGTCACTGGATGGCGATCGATCGTTCCGCTATGCCAGTGCGGTGAGGCTGCCAAATGGCCGTACTCGGTTCTACTTCGAGGCGGGGCGTCCAGACGGGTCTCACGACTTGATGACCCACATCGAACCGAGCTGATCAAATTTGGCCTGTTCGCTCGGCAAATGAGCCTCGCCCGGCTGCAGAACGCCAGTCATCGAATGATTCGCCAAGCACGCTCTCCAAGATCGCAATGTCGTGGGCGCAATCGCCGATCAAGACTGTCCGCGATTCAGCGGCGAGCGTCGGTCGCTGTCGAGACCCGCCCCATTGCAGCGCGTCCACCAATGGTTTGCTGGCTCGCCGCCAGAGCTGTGGCCGGAAATAGCTGCCCGCGGCCGCACCCGCGCGAATTGCCCGGCCAAGGACAGCGGTCCGAATCCCTTGCTGGACGAATGGCCTTGAGTTTTCCGGCGGAACGATGGTCACTTCGTCCTCGGCGATATCGAGGAAGCGGGCTACCCGGTTCAACGTCGCCACAGGTTGCGACACCAGCTGCCAGTAACGCAGCACCAGCACTCGATCACGATCCACTCGAGAGAGTAGGTCGCTGAGCTGCTCGCCGTATCGACCAAGCCGTTGATAGTGCCAGAACGGAGCCCAGCCGGCCGCAACCCTGCTCTCTTCTGCGCGCCAGGCGTCGAGGAAATCGCCTCGGGGCTCCAATCCGTCGACCCACAGGTGCATCCAGTTGGAATAAGCCCGGTCGATCGGGTCGCGAACGATCACGATCAATTTGGCATTGGGCAGTTCCTCGGCGATTCGCCGCCGAGCACTCGCGATATAGAGGTAGAAGGGCGAACTCTCCAGCCGTACCGATCCCGGTGGTGCCGCATCGAAGAGCGCTAAGTAGTCTTCACGCCGCCACACCCACTCCTGTCGGCTGTGCCCGTCGCCTGGGCCGCAGTACGCCGGCGGGGGAGCGTCATCGCACATGTAGTACTTGGGTTCCTTCAACGGAGATCCATAGATCTGCGGGTGCTGAGCCAAGGCAACATGCAGAGCACTAGTGCCGGCCTTCGGAGCACCCATGATCAGCGCGTCCGGCCCAGATTCCCTAGTAATCATCCCGGGATAGTAGTAGAAACTAACTTGGTCGGCCGTTAGCCCTCTTGGGATGGGAAACGCCCCTGGGGTGGTGCCGGGATGGAGTCGTTAGCCGTCTTGGGTTGGGACGTGTATGTGGCGGCTGCCCGATCGTGGGTCGTTAGCCGTCTTGAGCTGGGAAACGACCCGAATGTTGCCCGATCGTGGGTCGTTAGCCGTCTTGAGATGGGAAACGACCTGGGCCGGGGTTCGGCGCGCCAGCGCTAGTAAGCGTGTTCCTTCGCGCGTTCGAAGCTGGCCCGAATCTCGGCTTCAGCCTCGTCCACGCCGACCCAGGTCGCGCCCTCCACTGATTTCCCGGGCTCGAGATCCTTGTACACGCTGAAGAAGTGCTCAATTTCGAGCAGCAGATATTGACGGACGTCGGCTAGGTCGCGGATATGGTCACGCCGGACGTCCGTTGCAGGAACACAGACGACCTTGTCGTCGCCGCCGGCCTCATCCCTCATCCGGAACATTGCAACGGCTCGGCAGGTAATAAGGCATCCCGGAAATGTCGGCTCAGCGACCAGCACGAGGGCATCGAGCGGATCTCCGTCTTGACCGAGAGTGCCCTCGATGAAGCCGTAGTCGGCGGGGTATTGAGTCGAGGTGAACAAGGTCCGATCAAGCCGGATCCGGCCCGTCTCGTGATCGACTTCATATTTGTTCTTCTGGCCTTTCGGGATCTCGACCGTGACGTCAAACGTCAACCCGCTTAGCCCCTGGCGTTTGAGGGCGTGGCGTTCCCTTTCGGCGTGCGGTACGGTCACCTGACCTCCTTAGGATGAGCCTGGTCCGCGGGCCGCATTTGGCTCGGACATTTCGGCAAGTTGAGCCTAGCGTGAGCGAAGGGAGTGGTCTCCTTGCGGCGGCACCCCCTCGGCACTGCGCTGGTCGCCGTGCTCGTGCTTTGCGGGACCAGCGGGGTGGTGGCCGCGTGCGGAGCGCTCGACGGAGACGATCCAAGCACATCCAGCCGGAGCAGCGTGCAGGCGACAGACGCCGGCTCTGCCTCGGGTACGGCCGTCGCACCAACTCCAAGTGCCAGTGCGAGGCCAGCACCGGCAGAGCTACCTCCGCCGGTGCTGGCGGCTGCCGGACCAGGAAAGGTACCGGACGCTACGGCGCTAACACACAAGATCGCATCCGTTCAGGTCAAAAACGTGAAGGGAACATATTCGGCCGAGGTGATCGACGTCGGGACCGGGAAGGTGCTGTTCAACCACAACGCAGACACTCCGCACATCCCGGCATCGACGATGAAAGTGATCACCTCGGCCGCGGCCTTGTCCATTCTTGGGCCAGACCACCGCTTTTCGACATCTGTGGTCGGCCCGAGGGCGGGACAGATCGTGCTGGTGGGCGGCGGGGACCCGTACCTTGCCGTCAAGACGAAGTCAACGGCGTATCCGCGCCCCGCTTCCATCAATGAGCTCGCTGAGCAGACGGTGGAGGCCTTGAGGAAGGCCGAGATCACCAAGGTGCGTCTGGGTTATGACGCTTCCCTTTTCGGCGGGCCAGGATGGAACTCACTGTGGCCTGATGGCTACGGGGATGCGGTTACCACCATTTCGGCACTCTGGGCCGATGAGGGTCGTACCGGCGGCTCGACGGGCCCCCGCGTCAGGGATCCAGCCAGGGACGCCGCAACAGCCTTCTCGAAGGCGCTCAAGAAACGAGGCATCTCCGTCACTTCGGTGGCGCCGGCGAATGCGGCCAAGGGTGCCCCGAAGTTGGCCACCGTGAACTCGCTGCCGCTAGAGCGAATCGTGGAACAGCTGTTGATGGCCAGTGACAACGACGCTGCAGAGGTGATCTTGCGCCAGGCGGCCATCGGGGCGGGCCGCAGCGGCACGAGCGCCGATGGCGTAGCCGTCGTTCGCGCACAGATGACCAAGCTCGGCGTGTGGGATCCGGCAACCACGATGAAGGACGGCAGTGGCCTGGCGCGGCAATCGAAAGTGCCCGCAGACACCCTCGCAAACGTTCTCCGGCTTGCTGCGGGCAACGATCATCCGGAGCTTCGAGCTGTGATCACTGGACTGCCGGTCGCCGGCGTGGAGGGCAGTCTGCGTATCCGCTTCTTCGATGACCAAAGCTTGGCCGGTCGAGGAGTGGTTAGGGCAAAAACAGGAACACTTCGCAAGGTGCACAGCCTCGCAGGTGTGGTGCGTACGACGGACGGATCCCTGCTGAGCTTCGCATTCTTGATCAACAACCCAAAGAACGACTTCGCCGCCACTGTCTGGCTCGACCGGGTGTCGACCGCAATCAGTCGCTGCGGATGCGGTTAGGTATACGCAGACGTATTCATACGTGTAGAGACGCGATGGCGATCTTGAACGTCGAGGCAATTCAGCGCCGACTCTTTGCGCTCTAGGCGGCTGTGCCGACTGGTCGCATACAGTCTTTGGTATGGCAACTTCGGTGATCGACTGGACCATCGCGCAGAACACGGCTACCAAACTGGTGAAACCCGGCCCGGAAATTTCCCGGGAAGGGGCGGCGGCAGTCGTCGCCGAGTTGCGGCAGGCTGCGTCGCGTGCTGAGGCCTATGTCACCGAGGTGACCGGTCTACACGCACCGAGCGGCACGGTGCCGGTTGTCGTAGTCGATCGCCCCCGGTGGATTCAGGCCAATCTTGACGGCTTCCGGCAGGTGCTGATGCCGCTCACGACCAAGGCCGCACGGAAGCTGCGCGAGAGCAACCCAGCGATGACCCAGCTCGGTTCCCGGCTCACCGGCATGGAGGTAGGAGCGCTGCTCAGCTACCTCGCGTCGAAGGTCCTCGGACAGTTCGATCCCTTCTACCCGGGTGCCAACGGAGAGCCCGGTGGTCGGCTGCTGCTGGTGGCGCCCAACATCGTCTCGGTGGAGCGAGAACTCGAGGTCAACTCGACTGATTTCCGACTCTGGGTCTGTCTTCACGAAGAAACACATCGAGTGCAATTCGCTGCGGTGCCGTGGTTGCGGGACTACATGAACTCCCAGATCGAGCAGATCGTCAATTCGGCCGAACTCGATGCTGAGGTGCTGCTGAGGATGATTGGCGACGCAATCGCTCGACTCCTCGAAGCGCTGCGCACCGGCGAGGAGCTATCGATCGTCGACTTGGTTCAGACCCCATCTCAGCGGGCAATCATCGATCGAATTACTGCCGTGATGTCGTTGATCGAAGGTCATGCCGATGTGGTTACCGAAGGGGTCGGTCCGGATGTGATCCCGACGGTCGAGCTGATCAAGTCCAAGCTCAACATCCGGCGGCAAGGGCAAGGTTTCGACAAAGTAGTTCGCAAGCTGCTTGGTCTCGACGCCAAGATGCGCCAGTACCGCGACGGCGCCGAGTTCTGCCGCCATGTCATCGCGGTGGTGGGCATGGACGGCTTGAACAAGGTCTGGACTTCGCCGGAGACGTTGCCGACTCGGGATGAGATTCGCAAGCCCTCGCTTTGGCTTGCCCGGATCCACCCGGAGCCCGCCGCGGCCTGAAGCGCGTAACAGCGGATGCGTCATGGCTCGCCGCGAGCTTGGTCCGGCCTCATCGGCTGTTGTCTCTGCGGTTGATGCCGCTCTGGAATCCGCGGATCGTGCCCTCCTCGTGGCCTGTTCCGGCGGCGCTGACTCGCTCGCTCTGGCTGCTGCCGCCGCACGGGTGGGAAAGCGTCGGGCCTTGCCGGTGGCTGCGATGGTCGTCGACCACGGGCTGCAAGCCGAATCTGCTGAGGTCGCCGCGCGAGCGCGCGATGAGCTGCGGGAACTGGGCTACGCCGACATCGTCGTCGAGCGTGTGTCGGTCAACTCGGCGTCAGGATCAGGTCGAGAAGCCGCCGCGCGCGATGCTCGTTATTGCGCCTTGGCACATCGCGCCACGGCGCTCCGCGCCACCACCTTGCTGGGTCACACGCTGGACGATCAGGCCGAGACCGTGCTGTTGGGTCTCGCCCGCGGATCCGGC
The DNA here is from genome assembly GCA_046732135.1 of Actinomycetota bacterium. Taxonomy (GTDB): domain Bacteria; phylum Actinomycetota; class Actinomycetes; order Propionibacteriales; family Propionibacteriaceae; genus Microlunatus. Next base: position 311 of record JBKPML010000051.1, on the reverse strand, counting down.
GCCCGGTCACTGGCTGGCATGGCCGTTCGCTCTGCCGGTTATCTCCGGCCGCTGCTGCGGATTCGCCGCAAAACGACCGAGGCGGCATGCGACGAGCTCGGGCTGCACCCATGGCAGGATCCACAAAATTCCGACCAGGGTTTCGCCCGGGTGAGGGTGCGCGAGGTCGTGCTGCCGACGCTCGAGCAGGCGTTGGGCCCGGGCATCGCCGAGGCGTTGGCCCGTACCGCCACGCTGTTGACAGACGATGCCGACCTGCTGGATCGGCTAGCCGACGAGGCCTATCCCGGTACCGACACCTTGGACTGCCA
>JBKPML010000050.1:0-7760 GCA_046732135.1 Actinomycetota bacterium | reverse complement strand
CATCCTTGCCATCGCCGATCAGACAACCGTCACCGTCATCGACCTCACCACCGGAGAGATCCTCAGCACCGGAGAGATCCTCAGCACTCACACCATCGAACCGGAACGCAGCTACTGGCGAAACCAACAAAAACAACTCGGCCGATCGCCAAAGGCGTAACCAACACGACTCATCTGTCGCACATGACCCGACTCACCTGTCGCACATGACCCGACTCATCACAGAGCGCACCCGGAGGGATTCGAACCCCCAACCTTCTGATCCGTAGTCAGATGCTCTATCCGTTGAGCCACGGGTGCCTGTCGCGCGCTCGGTTGCAGCGACGACCTGCGAGTTTAGCCGGGCGCTCCACAAGGGGCCAACCAGATGCTGAGGCAGCTGTCGGCAGGCGATTCTCAGCGGGAAGTCACATCGAGCGGGTGAGGACGCCGGCCAGTTCATCGTCGGTCAACCTGATCGGGTTGGCGCGCATGCTGCTTGCCTTTTTGGCCGCGCCTACCAAAGCGCGGATCTGCGACTCGGCTGCGCCATAGTGCGTTAACCCCGGAACGCCCAACACCTCCTTCAGATCAGTCAGCCACGCAACGGCCGCCTCAGGAACTGCCCCCGTCTCGCCGGTCAGCAGCTCGGCTACCTCGCTCATTCGGCGCAGCGCCGGATGTTCTGGATCCCTTTGGCGCAGGGCCGCCCTGTTGGCTTCGAAAGTCGCCGGCAAAAGCGCACCGCATAAGGCGCCGTGCGGCGCTTGCAGTCGTGCACCGAGAGCTGCCGCGAAACCGTGCACTGCGCCCAGACCCGAGTTGGCGAGACACAGGCCGCCAAAGAGGCTGGTCAGCGCAAGATCGTCACGGACCCCAGCGTCGGCATCTATCCCGTGTTCCCACGCCCGTCGCAGCGACCGGGCCGAGCGCCGAATGCCTTCACGGGCCAGAGCATCAGTGAATGGGTTGGCACGTGCTGACAGGTACGGCTCGATGACTTGCGAGAGCGCATCCAGCCCGCCTGAGGCAACGACCGATGGCGACAAGCCCTTAAGGAGATCGGGATCGATGATTGCCACCCGCGGCAACATCAACGGGCTGCGCAGGCTGGCCTTTGTCTGATATGCGGTCAGGACCGCATTGCGGGTGACCTCCGACCCCGTCCCGGCCGTCGTCGGCACAGCGACGCATGGCAGCGTGGGCCCGGTTAGCGGCTGACCCGCGCCGATCACCTCCAGATGGTCCAATGGGTCCGATCCAGACGCGGCCAGCGCCGCCACCGCTTTGGCCGCATCCAGAGCGCTGCCACCGCCGTATCCGAGAACTCCGTCACAGTCGGCTTGCGACAGCGAGGCCACTCCATCGCGCACCACCTCAACGGACGGCTCTCCTGGAATCGGGAAGACCTCGCTTGGAATCCCGGCATGCTCGAGAGCCGTCCGCAGACCGTCGGCCCTTCCCGATGTAGCCCCAGTGATCACAAATGCTCGTCGAACTCCCAGGTCGGCCAGCGCGGCAGGTACGTCCGACACTCTTCCCGCTCCGAAGCGGATATCAGCGGGTGTCGCGACATCAAAGCGCATCGTCACCGGCTACCAGCTCGTGTCGTCGGGTGAGACGTTCATGAAGCGGACCGAGTGCCGGGGTCTGGCCATCATGGGCGCGACCGCATCGCGCCACTGGGCGTAGTGCGAGGTAGCTTTGTGACTCGCGGCGGCCTGCTCGTCCCGATAGATCTCAACCAGCACGACATGGCGCGAATCATCACGATCTTGCAGAACATCGAAGCGTACAACGCCCTCCTCTAGGCGGCTCGCTCTCGCGTTCACCTCCGTCGCCCCAAGGAAATCGTTGACACGTTCGGGCACTACCGCTACGTCGACATGGACAATCAACAAACTGTTGGACATGGGCGGACTTTAGCTAGCCAGACTCCGTTTTGACTGGGCATCTGGACACTGGTATCCGCCAAATTGACTTCAGCGCTGGTTCACCTATTGTTCATACGGCGCTGGAGACTTAGCGTTCGTAGTGCCCTGGGTGTTCAAGGACACCTGCGCCACAGATTCCAAGATGGGATCAGATGTGACAGAGCTGTTCGTTGTGATCGCCGTCATAGTGGTGGCACTCATCTTCGACTTCACCAACGGTTTTCACGACAGCGCCAATGCCATGGCGGGCCCCGTCGCCACCGGCGCAATCAAGCCTCGTACGGCGGTCATCTTGGCCGCGTTGCTCAACCTCGTTGGTGCCTGCCTCTCGACCGAAGTGGCAAAGACAATTTCGGGTGGCTTTTTCGACGAAGAATTGATCACAGTTTCGATCATCCTGGCCGGCCTGGTGGGAGCGATCATCTGGAACCTGCTGACCTGGCTGCTCGGCTTGCCCTCCAGCTCTTCGCATGCTCTGTTCGGTGGTCTTATCGGCGCCGTCATCGTTGGCGCCGGCTTCGCCTCAGTGCATGGCTGGGTCATCGTCTCCAAGGTGCTCCTGCCAGCGATAGTCGCGCCGTTGGTCGCAGGAATCGGCGCCGCCCTGGCAACGATGCTCGCCTATCGAATCACCCGGAAGACTCCCAGCGCACACAGCGACACTGGTTTTCGGTACGGACAGGCCTTTACTGCTTCACTGGTTGCTCTTGCGCATGGCACGTCGGACGGCCAGAAGACCATGGGTGTGATCACGTTGGTGCTGATCGCCGCGAACCTCCAGCCGCCCGACACCGGCCCCCAGCCGTGGGTGATCCTTTCCGCCGGCCTCGCCATCGGACTCGGTACTTATTCGGGTGGCTGGCGCATCATGCGGATGCTTGGGAGGGGCGTTGTCGAGATCGAGACTCCGCAGGGCGCCGCATCCGGCGCCGCGGCTTCCGCAACGATCCTTTCCTCCGCGCACCTGGGCTTTGGGCTTTCAACGACTCACGTTGCGACCGGCAGCATCCTGGGTGCCGGCGTTGGCCGTCGTGGTGCTGAAGTGCGCTGGAGCGTTGCCCGCAAGATGGTTTTTGCCTGGCTGCTCACTCTGCCAGGCGCGGGCGTAATGGGTGGTGCGGCTGCGCTCTTGGCCAATCACGGACTCGCCGGAGTTATCGCGCTGCTGGTGTTGCTCGCCGGTGCTTGCATTGTGATCTGGGCGTTCTCGCGGCCTAACAAGATCAGCCGCCACAATGTCACGGATAGCCGGGACGTACTCATCCTGGCCACGTCCTCCCAGACGGAGTATGTCGACGATCCTCGTGGCGAAACGCTGACCAAGCCCAAGAAAAAGAACAAGAAGCACAAGGCGAAGAGCGCCGCCTGATGAAGATCGACTGGGCCGCCCTTGGCGCTGTCGCCGTCGTCTCGATCACTGCGAGCGTACTATTCGTGATCTTGCTAGCGACCAGTATCCGACTGCTGTCCGCCGCGCGGATCAAGGCCAACCAGGGTCAATCCGCGACCGTGACCCAATCGGTTGGCTACACCGCGCTTGCCCTGGCCGCCTTCTTGGTGCTCTTCGGCATCTGGCTTATCGTGCCGCAGTTCCACTAACGCTTCGACAGGCCCAGCGCGGTTCGACCGGTCAGCGCGCGGAGCTCACCACCAACCCTGCTTGTGCGCCCAGCGCAGCAGCAGCAGTGACATAACCAGCATGATCAGCAACAAGATACTGAGCCAAACCCAGTGGGTTTGGTCATTGACGATCACATTCATCCCAATCACCGACGAGAGCGAGGTGATCGGTAGCGTGATCGCCGCGATCACCGCTAGCCGCTCGGCTGCGATCGTCATCTTGGTGTCGGTACGGGCTCGGTAGAACTCGGTCACACCCATCAAGAAGTCGAGCTGGCTCTGGCTGATGCTGCTCACTCGCTCGTACTGGTCCAGCAAATCGTTCATCAGCTTCAGCCCGTCAGTGGGAGCAAAGGTTGCCAGCTTGATCGCTCGCTCATAGATCTGCCCACCCTGGGCAGCCATGGTCTTGATCGCCAACAGTTCATGACGGGCGGTGAACAAGTGGGTCAAGAATGTCTGCGGCTCTTCATCATGGGCCGCCATCACCCGCTGCTCGAGCAGCCCGACTTCCCGGGCGATGTCGGCGACCAGCTCCGAATCGCGGCGCACGATCGAGGAGACAATCGCATAAGTCAGGCCGAACGGGGAGGTTGGATGCAATCGCCCCGCCTCGATTCGGTGCATCACGCTCCCGGTTTCGCGCAACGCGGCTTCCAACGGCACCTTGGGACTCAGCGGACCGTGCACCGTCACCAGGTAGTGCTGACCAATGAACTGGTCCAGTTCAAGATAGTGAACGTGACCAGCGTCTCCAATCTCGGGAGCGTGAATCACGATGAAGAGATGGTCCTGGTAGACGTGAACACGCGGCACATGGTTGCGATCACGGCAGTTGCTGATTGCAATTGGATGGAAACCGAAGCCATCGGTGAGCACGTGCTCCGCCTCTTCGCTCCACTCGGGGATATCCAGCCACAGAAAACCATCGGTCCGCGAACGAAGGTCGCCCAGCTGCGCTAGATTGCATTGTCGAACCCCGCTGTCGTCGAGCCAGCGCAGCTCCATTGGCGTCGTCATCTTCACCGCGCCTCCCTGGCGAGGTCGTTCCTGGCTGGCGGGCAGGACGGTAGGGTCAGTATTGCCACCCGGGGGACCAGGCCTGCCAGCTTGCCGCGCACGGGAAGTTGCCATGTTCGAATGCTATGCACGAAATTCTCATCGGTTTCACACGTGCCCGCTGATCCAATTGCCCAAACCTTGCTAACACCAGGAGTTGCTCAGGGTGACCGAAGCGTTGACGGCCGCCGTCACAGTCGAGACGGTCGGCTTGACGAAGCGGTACGGCGATCGCACGGCTATCGAGGACGTCAGCTTCGCCGCCGGTCCCGGAGACATCGTGGGTCTCCTTGGCCCGAACGGTGCCGGCAAGACGACCACCATCCGCTTGCTCACCACCGTGCTCAGCCCAACGAGCGGGGAGTTCTGGATCGCCGGCCAGCCATGGACCTCGCCGACGGAGGTTAGGTGGCGCGTTGGCGCACTGCCAGAAAGCAGCGGCTATCCGGCCTCTCAGACCGGCCAGGAATACCTGCGCTATTACGCGCGCCTCTACGGCTTGAGCCACAGCAAGGCTCTCAGCCGCGCTAATTCCCTCCTCGCCGAGGTTGGCCTCGGTGAACGGGCTGGATCACGGGTTTCCAGTTATAGCCGCGGGATGCGGCAGCGGCTTGGCATCGCCCGCGCCCTGGTCAACGACCCGTCGGTGGTCTTCCTCGACGAGCCGAATCTCGGACTCGACCCGGAGGGACAGTCGCAGGTTCTCGACATTGTCCGTCAGATTGCACACCAGCGCGGGGCCACCGTCATCTTGAGCACCCATACGTTGTCCGAAGTGGAGGAGGTCTGCTCGCAGGTGCTCATCCTCAACAATGGACGGCTCGTTGCCTCCGGCACGGTGGGTGAGGTCATGCGGTCAGCGATGGTCGAACGCTCGGCCCAACTTCGAGTCCCCACAAATCTGATCGAGCGTGCCCGGCAGGCTTTGTCAGGGCTGCCGGATCTCAAAATCGACTCGTCGGATGGTCGACCCGATCTCCTGCGCATCTCGCTTCGCACACCGATGAGCCCGTCTGCCGCAGAGTCCGGCGAGCGGCTGAATGCGGCTGTCGTTGCAGTCGCGGCGGCGAAAGTACCGGTGCTCTCTTATGAGATGGAAGGCGGGCGACTGTCGGATGCCTTTCTCCAGATGACCCGAAAGGCGGCGTCATGACGATTGTTGCGGAGCCCTCGGGGCTCGGCACGCCGGCTATTGGGATTGACCGCACTGACGGGACTTCGGCGTGGCTGATCGTCGCCGGTCAGGAGTTTCGAGACCTGTGGAAGAGCGGGCGCGGCCCTCTGTTGCTGTTCTGCTTCAGCGTATTGCTCAGCGCGGTGACTTATCTGGCGTCGACCAACCAAGCGCTGAACTTCCTGGAACGCCGGGAAGCCGTCAACTTGTTACTGCAGTTCGCCGTCGCCGTCGGAGTCCTCGTCACCTTGATCGTCAGCGCGGATGGAGTCAGCGGCGAGCGGGAGCGAGGGACGCTGGAAAGCCTCCTGGTCACGCCGGCGTCTCGTCGCGGAATCATCGCCGGCAAGCTGATCGCATCGTTGACGTTGTGGTTCGCCGCATTTCTGGTGACTATTCCGTACGTCTGGGTGCTCGCGCGAGCGGTCGGCATCCTGGCCAAGGCAGTGGTCCTCAGCCTGATCGCCGGCACAGTCGTCGCGGTCGGTATGGCCTCGATCGGACTCTTGATCAGCGCGCTCTCGAACTCCAACAAAACCAGCCTTGCGGTTAGTGCCTTCCTGCTGCTGATCTTGTTCGCACCCACTCAGCTGCCCAGCGGGCTGCCCCAGGGGTGGTTCTTCGACGTCCTACAGCGGGCCAACCCCGTGGCATCTGCGTTGAGCTACCTGACCACTCAACTTGTGCAAGGGGCGCCCTGGACAGAAGACCTTTCCTACCTTGTCGCGCCGCTGCTCACCGTCATCTTGGCGGGCGGTGCGCTGATCCTTTTTGCTCCGCGGATCGTTCGGCTTCGAGCTGGAGCGGGCGGCGAATGAGAAGAGACCTCCTCCTGACGGCCGCGGCGGTCTGTCTTTTGATGGTCATGTCTTCGCCTGCACTGGCCGCACCGCTGAGCGTGAAGGTGGCTCCCGATCGATCCGAAGTCTCGACAGTGCTCGGTGGCCGTTTCACTCTGAAGACCGACATAACCAACACGGGCAACGCGCCGACAGGCGTCCTCTTGGCCCACCTCAATGTGGCCAGCGTCCAGGGCGACGTTTACGTCGATCCCGAAGACTGGTCCGCCGCGCGCAGCCAGGAGATCACCCTCCAACCTGGCGAGACTCGTACCCTCTCCTGGGACATCCAGGCGGTCAACTCCGGTGCCTTCGCCGCGTACGTCGTCGTGCTGCCATTTGGCGACACGGTCTCCGGCACTGAAGAGCTGGTGGTTAGTCCGCTGGTCAAACTCGACGTGGCTCCTCGTTCGACCACGACAATCGGGCTCGCGCTGCCCGTTGTGCTGTTGATCCCATTGGCCCTGGGAGTGATTGCTGCAGTCACGCTGATTGGGGCCGGCAAGCGCAACTGAGGCGGCCCGCAAACTCCGGTGGTCGAACCGTATTTCTGGCGGTGTACCGCAGCAGCCCTTTCCCCTAGATTCAGAGTGTCGGGTTCAATCCCCTGCAACGCATGACCGAAAGGCGGCAGCTCACAGATGGCGCGCATCTCCGCTGTTCGTCGTGCTCGCAGTTAAGGGAAGAAAGGGAGGCTTACTTGGCCTGTTTCGCCGGATGGGCCGGTGGCGGGTTAAGCCTGGCTGGTACGCGATCGCCTTGCTGCTGCCCGGCGCTCTTGCGCTAATGGCAACGATCCTTAACGTTCTCCTTGGTGCTGAAAGCCCCTCTGCCACCGAACTCGATGCCTGGCCGCAGCTCTTCGCTACCTTCGCGTTCGTGCTTCTCGTTCCCGGAGTGGGCGGTGCCTGGGAGGAACCTGGTTGGAGGGGCTTCGCGGTTCCGCGGCTTCAGGTGCGGCAGTCTGCCCTCGTGACAAGCCTGATCATGGGCGTCCTGATTGCGGGTTGGCAATTGCCGCTCATGATCACCGGGCAGGTGGCCTACTCCGACATCGTGCTCATTCTCGCCTCAGTTGTTGTCTTCAACTGGGTGTTCAACAACGCTGCAGGCAGCGTGCACCGCGAGTTTGCAGCGCGAAGGGAAGGAATGATC
>JBKPML010000049.1:0-9765 GCA_046732135.1 Actinomycetota bacterium | reverse complement strand
GCCGTGGCTGGCTTGACTTCTCAGCAAGCGGCCGGTCAGCGCGTCATCTTCTCCTACCCGGGATTGACGCCACCATCGAGCCTGCTGCAGCAGATTTCGGACGGAGAGGCGGCCGGGGTCATCTTTTTCAAGGAGAACATCTCAAGTCGCGCGCAGATCGCTGGCGTCGTGCAGCAGCTAAGGGACGCACAGGCGCAGAGTCCTGTTGGAGCGCCGCTGTTGAGGGGCCCTCAAGCCGGCTGCCTGGGAGCAGTGGGGGGTATTTGCACTCGCCTAGCGAGAGTGCTAAACATTGAGTTAGCACTCTCGCCCTGAGAGTGCCACCTCCTCAGGCGGTGAGGTCCAACTCTGGGCCGTCCGTCGCGGGCATCGCTGGAGGGGTTTCGACTCACTTGCACCTGGCGGCACGGCCGCCTGCACGCGGGAGGACTCGCAGAGAAACATGCCCAAACTCATTCAGTTCAACACCGAGGCGCGACGTGGCCTCGAGCGCGGGATGAACATCCTCGCCGATGCCGTTCGGGTGACCTTAGGTCCCAAGGGCCGCAACGTCGTGCTGGAAAAGAAGTGGGGTGCTCCGACCATCACAAACGATGGCGTGAGCATCGCAAAGGAGATCGAGCTCGAGGATCCCTACGAAAAGATCGGCGCCGAGCTCGTCAAGGAAGTTGCCAAGAAGACTGACGATGTCGCCGGTGACGGCACGACGACGGCCACCGTGCTGGCTCAGGCAATGGTGCGGGAGGGTCTCCGCAACGTGACTGCAGGCGCCAACCCGATGAGCCTCAAGCGCGGCATCGAGAAGGCTGTCGACGCCGTCGTCGAGGAGCTGACAAGCGCCGCCAAGGACGTCGAGACCAAGGAGCAGATCGCCGCCACCGCGTCGATCTCTGCCGGTGACGAGTCGGTCGGCGAGATCATCGCCGAGGCCATGGACAAGGTCGGCAAGGAAGGTGTCATCACTGTCGACGAGTCCAACACCTTTGGTCTCGAGCTGGAGCTCACTGAAGGCATGCGGTTCGACAAGGGCTACATCTCGCCCTACTTCGTCACCGACACGGAGCGGATGGAAACGGTTCTCGAGGACTCGTACGTCCTGATCGTCAATTCCAAGGTCTCGAACCTCAAGGACCTGCTGCCAGTTCTGGAGAAGGTCATCCAGGCCGGCAAGCCGCTCGTCGTCATTGCTGAGGACGTCGACAGCGAGGCGCTGGCTGCGCTGATCGTCAATAAGATCCGTGGCACCTTCAAGTCCGTGGCGGTCAAGGCGCCCGGCTTTGGCGACCGTCGCAAGGCCATGCTGACCGACATCGCTATCCTGACCGGCGGCCAGGTCATCTCCGAGGAGGTCGGCCTCAAGCTCGACAGCGTCGGGCTGGAGCTGCTCGGTCAGGCTCGGCAGGTGCTGGTCACCAAGGATGAGACGACCATCATCGAGGGCGCCGGCAGTTCGGATCAGATCGCCGGCCGGGTCAAGCAGATCCGTACCGAGATCGAGAACTCCGACTCCGACTACGACCGCGAAAAGCTGCAAGAGCGGCTCGCGAAACTGGCCGGCGGCGTGGCGGTGATCAAGGTCGGCGCCGCAACAGAGGTTGAGCTCAAGGAGCGCAAGCACCGGATCGAGGACGCCGTCCGCAACGCCAAGGCGGCCGTCGAGGAGGGGATCGTCCCTGGTGGCGGCGTTGCCCTGGTGCAGGCGGCGGCGAAGGCGTTCGAGAAGCTGCAGCTGGATGGTGACGAGGCGGTCGGCGCGCAGATCGTAAAGCAGGCCGTCGAGGCGCCGCTGAAGCAGATCGCGATCAACTCGGGTCTGGAGGGCGGGGTTGTGGCCGAGAAGGTCAAGACCCTTCCCGCTGGCCACGGCCTCAATGCCCTGACCGGTGACTACGAGGACCTGCTCGCCGCTGGGGTGCCTGACCCGACAAAGGTGACCCGCTCGGCGCTGCAGAACGCAGCCTCGATCGCGGGCCTGTTCCTGACCACAGAGGCGGTTATCGCCGACAAGCCGGAGAAGGCGCCCGCCGCGCCGGCCGGCGGCGATCCGGGCATGGGTGGCATGGATTTCTAAGTCCGACGCAAAAGACAGGCATAGGGGCGGTCCCCTTAGGGGCCGCCCCTCTTTTTGCGCCGCTCGCGCGATCGCGCTATTAAGGCGTCGCCTTCCTCGGTCGCTCGCCGGCCTTGCCTGCTCGACTCCCTCGTCCAGGCAGCGCCGCGCGATCCCCGACGCTCGCGCGCCCTCTTTTGCGCCGCTCGCGCGATCGCGCTATTAAGGCGTTGCCTTCCTCGGTCGCTCGCCGGCCTTGCCTGCTCGACTCCCTCGTCCAGGCAGCGCCGCGCGATCCCCGACGCTCGCGGCGCTGAATTCCGCTACTGGCCGACTGACCCGCCATTTCACCAGCCCGGCGGTCGGATGATCTTTTCGACGAAGGAGTTGTAGGACCGCAGCTGGACTGGGTCCGGCGTCGGCGTTGGCCAGTCGTAGGTGCTCCAGCCGGCTGGCGGCGCCTCGATCTGGTACCTCCAGTAGCGGGTCACAGGCCTGACCGGATATCCGGCAGCGTCCGCGCCGTCCGCTGCGCGGACGACCGGAAGCTTGTGGAGCGTGGCGACGCCGGGCAGGATGACGTCGATCTTGGTCGTATTTGCCGGGAGCGCCGGGAACGTGGTCGTGACGGTGGCAGTACCACCAGCTTGGCGCAGCGAGGCGGCCCAGATTCCGATGCTGGTACATAGGCACTCGTAGAAGTTGCGCCCCTGAGTTGAACTGGTCATCCACTGCGCCTTCAGCACCGGCCGAGGCTCGCCAGTACTGGGTCGAATCTGCGGACCACTGGCTGACGCGGAATTGGCCATGAAAACACCATCGGGGAGTATCGATGAAATCGGCGGACCGTAGGCCAGCAAGCTCACGCTGGGTTGATCGGTGATCGCGTGAATGGTCCATTCGACCGAGGTCGAGTTCGGACTTGCGACGATGCGCCGAATTTGGATGCTCTGTCGACGCCCCTCGCCCCCGGGATAGGTGAATACGACCGGCTTTGATACGGGTCGGATCGTCTCAGCAGGCCGCGTCAGGTCGGTCCGCTTACTCGCGATGAAGGCTTGGCCGACCGGCTGGACCGGAACGTGCCAAAACGTGGCGACATTGGCCAGGCTCACGTCAAGGAAGCTCACATCCGCCGGTAGCCGCGGAAAGGTCACTTGAAGGACCTTGGTCTGTCCGATTCGCAGCCCAAGCTGGCTGGTCCACATCGGGGAACAGAGGCATCGATTGAACTGAGCGGCCGAGATGTGACTCAGCGGCCGATACGCCCGCCGCGCCGACGTGTCGATCAAAACGATGTTGACGTCACCCTGCGCCTGGCGGGTAAGGCCGAGATCCACCCAGCCCGGCACCTGATCCCCAGTACGCAGCTTCGGGGCCGAGAGCGGCGTTAATGACCAGTCCAGAACCGTCGCACCCTTGATCCGCCTAATGCCATGGACGGCGAATCGGACAGTCACCTGCAGACCCTCGGCGGTGGTCCATATCGCCTGACCAGCTACCGGAAGCGCCGGGTTGGTCTTGAGTGGCGGCAGTCGTGGTCGTTCCGTCTCCGTTGGGGTTTGCGAGCCGAGAGGCCGGAACAGGCCGGGCTCGTCCTTGGAGTAGGTGCAGCTGGTGACCATGACCGCAAGGGCGAAGACGATCACAGCCAGACGCCACCTCCTGCCCGGCTTCTCGTCATTCGGCCGGCTTCCTGGGCGCGGAGCTGCCGGTGGTTGGACATGCCGAACCACCATGGGCCGATTTTATGCGTCGCCCAGTGGCAGGATGACGGCGTGATGAGGCGCCCGGTAGTCGATGGTCACAACGATCTGGCGTGGGCGATGCGCGAGGTCGGCTATGACTTCGATCGGGTCGACATCGCACAGCCGCAGCCACAGCTGCACACCGATCTCGTCCGGATGCGCGCAGGCGGATTGGGCGCTCAGTTCTGGTCGGTGTACGTGCCGGGCAGCTTTGTCGGCCACGCGGCCGTACGGGCGACGCTTGAGCAGATCGACGCCGTCTACACGATGATCGAGCGGTATGCGGACCAGCTGATCTTGGTCACCAGCGCCGATGGCTTGGACGACACGTTGCGATCCTCAAACAGAATCGGCAGCCTGCTCGGCGCAGAAGGCGGGCACTGCATCGACGATTCGCTGGCGGTACTGCGGACGTTCTATCGGCTCGGCGTCCGCTATCTGACCCTGACCCACAACCAGAACACTGCCTGGGCTGACTCGGCCACCGATACCGCGGTGGCTAGCGGTCTCACCGCCTTTGGGCGGCAGGTGGTCGCCGAGATGAACCGGTTGGGCATGCTGGTCGACCTGTCACACGTAAGCCCGGACACCATGCGGGACGCATTGGACGTAGCCGCGGCACCAGTGATCTTCTCCCACTCGTCGGCACGCGCGGTGTGTGATCATCCGCGCAATGTGCCGGACGAGGTCCTCGAGCGGCTGCCCCGCAACGGAGGCATCTGCATGATCACCTTCGTGCCGTACTTCGTCAATCCGCAGGTGCGGGAGTGGGCGGCTGGAGTAGAAGCAGCAGCCGTCGAGGCAGGTATCGATCGGCGTGATCTTGAGGCCTGGGATGCCTTCTACGACAGCTATCCCGGCGTCCAGCCGCAGGCCAGCCTGGAGGACGTCGTCGCTCATTTGGAGCACGCGCGCAACGTGGCCGGCATTGATCATCTGGGGCTAGGCGGCGACTTCGACGGTACTCCTACGGCACCGGCCGGGTTGGACGATGTGTCTTGTTATCCGGCCTTGCTCGATGCCCTGGCCGAGCGGGGCTGGAGCAACGATGATCTTGACCGGTTGACGCATCGGAACATTAGCCGCGTGCTGCACGACGCCGAGGCAGTGGCTGCCGAGCTGCGTTCTTCCCGTGGCCCATCACTGGTGACTCCGGAGCAGCTGGAGGCGACGCACCCCGAGCCTGTCGAGGCAAGGCCCGGTGACCCCGGCGAAGAGCGGCCTTGGACCGGTTCACCCCACGCTGAGGCATTGGACGGTCGCGATTGAGTGGGCTGCTGGAGGTCGTCGTCCGGCATCCGAAGGATGCGGAGAAGGCGGAGGCCGGCGGTGCGAGTCGGTTGCAGGTGATCGGAAGTCTTGAATTCGGTGGGCTGTCCCCCGAGCCGGCGGTGGTGGCGCAAATCCGGCGAGCGACGGCGCTGCCGCTACGGCCTGTGCTACGGCTGCGGGAGGGCTTCAGCACCGACGGTGGAGAGGCTGGCCGGCTTCGCGGCTTGCTTGAGGCGTATCGAGCGGCTGGTGCGGAAGGCGTCGTGACTGGATTTCTCAACGCGCACACCGAGGTCGACGAATCAGTCATGGCTGAGCTGGTGGGCGAGCCGGACTTCGGCTGGACGTTCTCCCGGGCGATTGACGCCTGCATATCGGCCGATCGGGCCTGGCGTGCTCTGCGCCGGCTGCCTGGTCTGGACTCGGTGCTGACCGCTGGGTCGGCCAGGGGTGTGGCCGAGGGGTTGGATGATCTGCTTCAGCGAGCCCGGGACGACGACTTCGCACGCTGGGTGATCATGGTCGGTGGCGAGCTGCTGCCGGAGCACGTGCCTTGGCTTGCCCGAGCTGGCATCCGTGCGTTCCATTTGGACTCGGCCGTACGCCCGCTTGGTTCGTGGAAGGCCTACGTCGACGCCGATCTGGTACGCACCTGGCGGACGTTGATCGACCACGCCGTAGGGCTCGCCGAGGCATGACCGTCTACATCGACCTGCCAATCTGGCCGGGCCACGACCGACTCTGGTCCCATCTGATCAGCGACCAGTCGTATGAGGAACTTCACGCGTTCGCCGAAAGTATCGGCATACCGCGGCGGGCTTTCGAGCGGGACCACTACGACGTGATGTCGGATCGCTATGACGCTGCACTAGCGGCGGGCGCCCAGCCAGTCAATTCGCGCGAGATCGTCCGACTGCTCTGGGCGGCCGGGCTGCGCCGTCGCAAGGTCTCCCGGTTGGCGCCTTGACCCCGGCGGGCAAGATGGTTCAGACGGAAGGAGTTCGATGTGGCCGGCTGCGTGCACTTGGAGGAACTGCCCTTGACGCCGACGCCTGACGACTTCCAGCCGTACTGTGCCGACTGCGTCGCCGTCGGTGGGCAATGGGTCCACCTACGCCGGTGCCTGACCTGCCAGCACATCGCCTGCTGTAATTCCTCACCTGCCAAACATGCAAGTGCACACGCCCGAGAGGCCGGCCACCCGGTGGTCACCTCGGCAGAGCCTGGTGAGAATTGGCGATGGTGCTATGTCGATGAGGTGGGCGCGTGACAACAAGTGTCGATGAACCGGCGACCGGAGCCGGGACCGCAGACCGGGAAGCTCGTCCCATACTGCTGACCGTCGATGACGACCCGAGTGTCTCCCGAGCCGTGGCTCGCGACTTGCGTCGCCGCTATGGGGCCGATTACCGCATTGTGCGGGCTGACGATGGCTCGGAGGCCCTGAATCTAATCCGCGAACTACTCTTGCGCGGCGAGCAGGTCGCCGCGATCTTGGCGGATTATCGAATGCCGCGGATGAACGGCATCGACTTCCTCGAGGAGGCGATGGATCTAGTGCCCGACGCCCGTCGGGCACTACTGACCGCCTATGCCGACACGGACGCAGCGATCGCGGCCATCAACGTCGTCGATGTCGATCACTATTTGCTTAAGCCATGGGAGCCGCCGGAGGAGAAGCTGTACCCGGTCATCGACGACTTGATCAGCGCCTGGCAGGAAAGTGCTAGGCATAGCGACAGCAAGATTAAAATTTTGGGTCACCCGTGGTCTGCAGCCTCCTATGAGGTGCGAGACTTCCTCGCTCGCAATCTGGTGCCGTACCGGTGGCACAACATTACCGATGCTGAGAGCCAGCGGCTGCTGGCTGCGGCTGGAGCGAACGATGCCTCCGCGCCGGTTGTGATCACATCTGACGGTCAGGCGCTGATTCAGCCCACCTTGACCGAGCTTGCGGGTGCGGTTGGTCTTAGCACCCAACCGGCGGGAGACTTCTACGACCTCGTGATCATCGGTGGGGGACCCGCCGGACTAGGTGCTGCGGTGTATGCGGCCTCGGAGGGCCTCAAGACGGTGATCGTCGAGCGGGCTGCGCCGGGGGGGCAGGCCGGACAGAGTGCGCGGATTGAGAACTACCTGGGCTTTCCCGACGGCGTCTCCGGCGGACAGCTGACCGAACGAGCCCGGCGGCAGGCCCAACGCTTCGGGGCTGAGCTGCTCACCGCTCGCGCGGTGAGTGGCTTGCGGCCGCGCGGCTCGGCTCGGGAGGTGCAGTTCGACGACGGAACGTCGGTGTTGGCTCACGCCGTTGTACTGGCCAGCGGTGTGAGCTATCGGCACCTGGAGGCGATGGGAACTGCTGATCTCGTCGGCCGCGGTGTCTACTACGGGGCGGCCGCAACTCAAGCTCAGGCTTGCAAGAACGAGCAGGTGATCATCGTCGGAGGTGCCAACTCGGCCGGACAGGCGGCGGCATTCTTCGCCCGGTATGCGGCCAAGGTGATCATGGTGGTTCGCGGGGATTCTCTCGAACGCTCGATGTCGAGCTACCTGATCAATCAGCTCCGCGCTATCGACAACATCGAGGTTCGGCTGCACACGTCGGTGCTCAGTTGCGCCGGCAAAGAGCATTTGCAGTGCGTGACGCTCGTCGACAATGCCGATGGCAGCCAGCAGGTGCTGGACGCCGGTCAGCTGTTCATCTTCATCGGCGCGGCACCGCTAACCGATTGGCTTCCGCCGATGCTCGTTCGCGACCGGTCAGGATTCGTTGTCACCGGACCGGATCTTGTCGTTGATGGCAAGCGGCCGAAGGGATGGGACCTCGACCGCGATCCCTACCTGTTGGAGTCCAGCATTCCGGGCGTCTTCGCGGCCGGCGACGTACGGGCATCGTCAGTCAAGCGGGTCGCGTCCGCCGTCGGTGAAGGCGCGCTGGCCGTCACGCTGGTCCATCGCTACCTGGCCGAGCAATAGGAGTGGATTATGGCAACTGGCACCCGATTGAGCCCGGCGGAACTGAAGACGCTGTTCCTGTTCGAGGCGCTCGATGACGATCAACTGAACTGGCTGGGCGAGCGCGGCTGGGTGGAGTCGTACGCCGCGGGCGCGACCGTCTTCGACGAGGGCGACGACGCGATCTATTTCTACGTTCTGCTGTCCGGCACGCTGACCATGTCGCGCCGCGTCGAGGATACCGAGGTGGAGACCGTACGGACCAACCAGCGCGGGGTGTACGGCGGTGCCAGCCAGTCCTTCCTCCGTCGCCCGGAGCCGTCCGGCTACTTCGCCACGATGCGAGCTGCCACAGAGTGCGAGTTCTGGGTGATCGACGCGGCTGAGATCGGCCAGAAGGTGCGGGAATGGTTCCCGATGGCGTTGCACCTGGTCGAGGGCATGATCATGGGTTTCCGGAGCAGCCAATCGGCGATTGCCGCGCGGGAACGCCTGCTGTCGCTGGGTCGGCTGTCGGCAGGCCTCATGCACGAGCTGAACAATCCGGCGTCGGCGGCAGTGCGGGCCACCGCGGCGCTCCGTGAGCGGGTCAGCAAGATGCGGCGAAAGTTAGGCCATCTCGCGACCTCCCAGGTCAACCCGGAGGCGCTGACCGTACTGACCGAGCTGCAGGAGTCTGCGGTCGAGAAGATGGTGAAGGCGGAGAAGCTGTCGCCCCTGCAAGTGGCCGACGCCGAAGACGCGCTCAGTGACTGGCTGGATGATCATGGTGTCGACGGCGGCTGGGAGTTGGCACCGACCTTGGTTGCGGCCGGAGTTGATGAAGCCTGGCTTGACGAAATCGCCGCCAGCGTTCCGACCGGGTTGCTGGCCGATGGCATTCATTGGGTGACCTATGCGCTGGAGACAGAGCAACTGATGATCGAGATCGAGGACTCGACCGAGAGGATCTCGACCCTGGTCGAAGCGGCGAAGCAGTACTCGCAGCTCGACCGTGCCGCACACCAGGACATCGATGTGCGGGACGGGTTGCGCAGCACGCTCACCATGCTGAATTACAAGATCAAGAAATCCGGTACCATCAAGTTGATCACGGATTTCGAATCTGACTTGCCGATCATTCCGGCGCATCCGGCCGAGCTGAATCAGGTCTGGACGAATCTGATCGACAACGCGATCCAAGCCATGCCCGATGGCGGAACGCTGACCATTCGGACCTCTCTCGACAACGATCATGTGGTAGTCGAGATCTGCGACACCGGAATCGGAATCCCGCGGGAGCTGCAGTCGAAGATCTTCGAACCGTTCTTCACCACCAAACCGGTCGGGCAGGGAACCGGCCTTGGTCTGGACATCTCCTATCGGGTCGTCACCCAGCGACACGGCGGCGACTTGCACGTCGTCTCCCGTCCCGGCGACACCCGCTTCATCGTCCGACTGCCGGTCAACGCGCCCCCATCGCTCGGCTGAACCGACCCTGAAGCTCAGCGGAGGGCCGAGAGCTCGGCGTAAGTGTGGTCGTCGAGTTGCAGACCCGCCGCGGCGACGTTTTCCTCGAGGTGGGAGATCGAGCCGGTTCCGGGAATGGGCAGCATCACCGCTGACCTGCGGAGCAGCCAGGCAAGCGCGACCTGCGCTGGTGTGGCGCCGAGACGCCGCGCGGCGTTGACGAGTGGCGAACCGGGCTGGGTCAGCTTCCCGGCCGATACGGGCGCCCACGGTATGAAGCCGATGCCATTC
>JBKPML010000048.1:0-12086 GCA_046732135.1 Actinomycetota bacterium | reverse complement strand
TGCGAGGTCAGACCTGTTTGTGCAAGTGGTCAAGTCGCGATCCTGCCGGTGAAGAACTTCTCGTCGATCTGGACGTGAACAGCGTTGACCGTCGTGAACTCGACCCGGCTGAGGTGTTCCTGGGCTCCGAGCCCAGTGGTCGCCGCGCGTAGCGCCATGACGGCGATTCGCCAGCGGCGGCCGTGCCGACGCGACACCACCTCGAACTGTCCGTCGTCTGGGCGGCCGGTGTTGCTGAGCCGACCATACTTGGCCATCCGCGCCACGTTGGCCGAACACCAGACTGTCGTACAGCTCCCGCCGTCCCCCGGCTCAGCTCTTGCGCGTTGTGACCGACAGAATTCGCTAACCGCGGTTTCACGGGCGAGCAGCCTGCCGGAGCCGCTACCCCGCCATGTCCGCTAGTGGTTAGGGTCAGGAAACATGCGCATCGTGGTCATTGGCGGCAGCGGTCATGTCGGCAGCTTTCTGGTTCCGCGGCTGGTACGCGCGGGTCACCAGGTAGTGAATCTGACCCGAGGCGCCCGTGCCCCCTATGTCAACGACGAAGCCTGGTCCGACGTAGAGCAGATTCCGGTGGACCGGGCGGCGGAGGATGCTGCCGGAACATTCGGGAGCCGGGTCGCCACGCTCGAGGCCGACGTAGTTGTGGACATGATCTGTTTCACGCCGGCGTCGGCACGAGCCTTAGTTGAGGCGTTGCGCGGACATAGCGCGCACCTGATCCATTGCGGGACGATCTGGCGGTACGGGCCCAGCGTCAAGCAGCCCATGCGCGAAGACGACACCTCACCGCCGATTGGCGAGTACGGCATGCAGAAGGCCGCCATCGCCGAGCTGCTGGCCGCCGAGACCGGATCCGGTGGCCTGGTCACCACGGTGCTCCAACCCGGCCACATCAGCGGTCCTGGATGGACTCCCATAGGGCCGCTTGGAAATCTGGATCCGGCTGTGTGGCATGCGGTTTCGGCCGGGGAGGAGATCGCTGTTCCCGGGTTGGGCGCAGAGCTTCTGCATCATGTCCACGCCGACGACGTGGCGCAGGCGTTCGAGCTGGCGGTCGAGCACAGGGACGCTGCTGCAGGCCAGTCGTTCAACGTGGTCGCCCCGTCGGCATTGACGGTGCGCGGCTTCCTTTCCATCGCGGCCCGGTGGTTCGGCGAGTCGGTCAAGGTTCGCTCGGTGAGCTGGGCGGAATTTCGAGCCGGTACTACACCGGAGTTTGCCGACACCAGCTGGCAGCACTTGTCGCGCAGCCAGTACGCCTCCATTGATAAGGCGCGCGCCCTGCTGGGCTACGCGCCGGCGTATGAACCGGAAGCGGCAGTCCTGGATGGCATTCGCTGGCTGATCGATCATGATCAGCTTCAACTCGCCAACCGCCTGGTCGTCTAACAGTCCGTCGAAATCGGCGATGTTCGGCGCAGGGGGTCTGACCCTGCCTAGCGGTCCAGGTCGGGACGCATCCGGAAGTCGTAGGTGTACGGCAGTGGCCGGTCGCCGAACGCTGCGTGCCACAGCTCGCCCAGCGTCTCCCCCTCTCGAAGATCGGGAATCTCGAACCCGGCTTCAAGGAGGGCACGGGCGGCCCCGGCTTGCCCGTCGGCCAGCAGGGCGCGTGTCCGCTGCAGGACCACCCGGCCGTGCGTGGCCATCTGTTGGGGCGCGGCGTCGATCATTGCCAGGCATGCGGCCGGTCGACCCGCGGCCAGCAATTGGTCGGTGGCCTCGACCAGCAGCGGCAGGCAGGTCGGCGCCTGGCGAACCGCACGGCCGTAGAGATCCGCAGCGCTTGAATGCTCTCCCCGTGTAACGGCCAGCAAGGCCAGACCGCGAGCCGCCCAAGGGGTTGACTTCAGTTGGTCGGAGTGCAAGTAGCCGAGCCGGGCCTGAGCAAGATCTCCTCGAGCATGGGCCCGAATCGCGATCAGAAGTTGGCCCCACCAGCCCTCCGCTGCGCGATCGAGCACTGCGCCCCAGCGGTCGGTGATAGGTGGCACCAGGACATCCGCACCGGCGGCGTCCTGGTCGACCTCACCAGTCGAAGCCAGCGCGATGAGGGGGCGGAAATCGTCGGAGAGCGGCTGTCCGAACGGGGTGCCCGGCAGACTGTCCGGATCATCGCCACGTACGACAAGCTCAGCCTTGCCGGCGCCAGAGCCAGCTGTCAGCTGCTGCGGCGCCCGATTGGCCACCTCGGCCAGCCACCAGCGGTGCCATTCCTCGAGCTCCTCTTCCGGAACCGCTCGGGTCACTTGCTTTGAAACTTCGGCGACCGCGTCGGGCCAGGAACCGTGTACGACCCTTGGCGCCGCCTCGAATGGCGCGTAGGCCTCCGCCCAGCTGATCTCGGCGCTTCCCGCTAACCGCAGATGCTCGAGCTGGGTCGTCGCGAGACCGGCCTGGATCTCGAGGTAGCGAGACCCTGGTCCGCTGAGCCACTCCTGCCAGTGCTGGCCGCCAGCGGCCGTGCCCCAACAAAAAAGCTTGCGCCCCCGCAACTGAGACGTGGAGGTCTGGATGAGCCCACGGCCGTCAGCCTGAACGGCGGCGATCCACGGCCGTTGCCGGGAAGGCACCTCGAAGAAGTAATCCGCGGCCCGCTCTGCGGCTAGCGGGTAGCTGACGTCTGTGGCTTCCTTGTCGGCGAAGGGAAAGTTGACGCGAGCAATCGATCCGTCGTACGCCGTCCGCCAGGCTCGAGCGGCGGGGGTTAAGACCCGCACGCCCGGTTCCTCGGCGGCGGCCATGTTCGTCCACCAGTAGAGCGGTTTCGGCTCCCGGTCGGGGTTGCGGATGCGTGTGAAGGCGAGCAGCAATCGACGGTCGGCCGGCATCACCAGGTCGACCGAGAACACGAGATCTCGAGTGCGTTCCCACTCCCAGATCCGCAGTGCTGCCCCACCGTTGGACGGCACGCTGCCTGTGAAAACCGGTCTACAGGTTGTCGCTGAATGGCCGGTCGAGCCAAGGTTCCATTCGATGCCGCCTGCGAACCAAGCATCGGTGAGCGCGAGATTGGCGAATTGCAGGCGCGGATTGGTAAACAGCAGTTTCCGGTCGGCCGCCAGGTCGCGTAGTGACCAGAGCCTGCCACCAAGACCCGGAAGGACGACCGCGTCCAGCACACCGTTGGTCAGCTGTAGTGCGGGGATCTGTTGACTGCGCAACTCGCGACGGTAGCTGTTCTGCAATGCGTACGGCAGCGGATTGGCAAGTCGGCCGTACGCGATGCGGTCTCGCATGTCAGGCGGCAGTCCCGGAGAAGACGAGGGGTCAGGTAGCCGCCGCAGCCCGGTGAACGGGGGTAGCGGCGATTCCGGGCCCAGTTCGGCGGCGACCAGTCGCAGCTGCCGCTGGCTCACTAGTCCCGCCGGCATGTTGTCGACCCTAGCCATAGGGCGGCTCCCCGGTGGAAATGCGGCTCAGGCGGAATGCCTTCCGGGTGTGCCGATGTTGCTCGAGACGTGAAGAAGATCGGTTTTCTCTCCTTCGGTCACTGGACACCTGGTCAGCATTCCCTGGTGCAGACGGCCTCCGACGCGCTGCTGCAGTCGATTGACCTCGCTGTGGCAGCGGAGGAGGTGGGTGCCGACGGGGCGTACTTTCGGGTGCACCATTTCGCCCGCCAGCTCGGTTCGCCGTTTCCCCTGCTGGCCGCGGTCGGCGCCAGGACGAGTCGGATCGAGATCGGCACCGCGGTCATTGATATGCGTTATGAGAACCCGCTCTACATGGCCGAGGACGCCGGTGCCGCCGATCTCATCTCGGGCGGCCGGCTCCAGCTCGGCATCAGCCGGGGATCGCCCGAGCAGGTGATCGATGGCTTCCGCTACTTCGGCCACACCCCGGCGGAGGGAAAGTCCGACGCCGATATGGCCCGGGAGCATGCGAAAGTGTTTCTCGAGGTGCTCTCCGGGCAGGGGTTTGCGGAGCCGAATCCGCGCCCGATGTTCGCCAACCCGCCGGGTCTGCTACGCATCGAGCCGCACTCGCCGGGCTTACGGGACCGGATCTGGTGGGGCGCCGGCACACGTGCCACCGCAGAGTGGACCGCCGAACAGGGCCTCAACCTGATGAGTTCGACACTGCTCACCGAAGACACCGGCGTGCCGTTCCACCAACTGCAGGCCGAGCAAATCCGGCGGTTCCGGGACACGTGGCGGACCGCCGGCCACGACCGTGAGCCACGCGTATCGGTTAGTCGGAGCATTTTTCCGATCGTCAGTGAGCTGGATCGCCAGCTGTTCTGGCGAGAGACGAACAGCACAGACCAAGTCGGCTGGCTCGATGGCGGCAACGCCCGGTTCGGCAAAACCTATGCCGGCGAGCCCGACAAACTCATCGCTGAACTTGCCGAAGACGAGGCGGTCGCCGCAGCGGACACGCTGCTACTGACAGTTCCTAATCAGCTCGGCGTCGATTACAACGCCGACCTACTCGACAGTGTCATCCGCCACCTCGCGCCTGATCTGGGCTGGCGGTGACAGCGGACCAATCCGTCAGTTCCGCTGACACCCCTGAGCACTTGCTCGGTGCTAGCGTCAGCCGTCGTGCAAGCACCCGATGGGGACGAGGAGTTGGCGGTCCGGCAATCGGCGTTGCGCGCAGAGGCCGCCAGCCTGCTGAACGAACTCGACAGATCCCAGATCTTCGCCGACCTGGGGCCGCCGGCGGTGACTGGGAGCTACGTCTCGGAGCTGATGTGCTGGCGTGATCTTGATGTCATGCTCCTGGTGGGACCCCGCTGTACACCACGAGATGTGGTGCAGTTGATAGCCCGAATCGTTGGGACGATTCCCGGGGTGATCGGCTTCGACTATCGCGACGAACGAGCCGGCCAGAGCCCCACCGGACAGATCAGGGATGAGCGCTATCACCTCCCAATCCTGGTAGAGCGAGATGCTGGCGTCTGGCGCCTCGATCTCACGCTGTGGCTGAACGACCCTCACGAGAACATCACTTCTCGGCATCGGGCGTTGCGCGACGGAATGACCCAGGAGCAGCGTGCTGCGGTGCTGCGGATAAAGGATGTTTGGTGCCGCCTGCCGACTTACCCGGACCAGATCGGTGGCTCCGAGATCTACACAGCCGTCATCGAAGACGGGGTAGAAACACCAGACCAGTTCCGCGGCTGGCTCGCCGACCGCGGCTTGCAGGAGCACTGACCGGCTGGGGTGCCGGCGCGTCGTTGCTCAGTGCCGACGATGCCCCCAGCCAATCTCTAGAGTTTCGATCTGGGGACTTCGGCTGACATAGCCGGTCCTGATATATCGCGCCGACTCAAAGATGTCCGCGGAGTCGTTCCACGACTCGAATGCCTGGAACGGTGCCAGCGCGGCCGGAAGGACCTCAGGAATGCGGCGAAGGTCGTCCACGAGTTGACGATGGGCCAGCCGGTTACCAAGCTGTCGAGTGGCGGACATCGACGAATCGATGGTGAGCAGGTGCTCGATGCGGCGTAAATCGGCAGTGAGTTTGCGTCGTTTCTCGACCAGCCACAACTCGGCTTCGTCGGGATCCCAGTCCTCCGTTCGTTCAGCCCGGGCTGCGGCCCACAGGCTGATCCGTTCGGCAAGTGGCACCACGACACGTTGGAGCCCGGGCCTGCTGAGCAGTGACAGGACGACGAGCAGCCCGAAAGCCATCAACCACCCGTTCAGCGCTGCCATGTTCATCACTTACAGTCTGCACCGCAGGTCAACCACCAACCGGTCACACTCAGGCGGCAAGCCTTGCGCCAAGGTCACCGGTCACACCGGGAACATTGATCCGGGGCGGAAAAGCGCCGACCGAGCCGGGCTAAGCCAACGACTCCGCGAAGGTCCGATCGGCGAGAGCGAGATAGACCAGCTCTCCTTGGTGTTCGGCGATAGTCCGATTCAGTTCTTCGTGGGTGGCGACCTTGAGCAAGTCGGCAAGCCGCGTCTTCACCCTTACCGGATCGGCGCTGATCATTGCCGCGATTCGGCTCACGGCGTCGTCGTTGCCTGCCCCGAAGGCGCCTACGCTCACCAGATCCTGTGGCGCCGGCAGGGGTGCGGTCAACAAAGACAGCAGATCGACGCGACCCACGCCATAGTCGGGATCCCAGCCTTGGGGCACGAGGCAAACGCCTGGCCAGCGCAAGGCAGCGC
Source organism: Actinomycetota bacterium (assembly GCA_046732135.1). Lineage (GTDB taxonomy): Bacteria > Actinomycetota > Actinomycetes > Propionibacteriales > Propionibacteriaceae > Microlunatus. The sequence continues at coordinate 5,949 of JBKPML010000048.1, read as the reverse complement.
GAAGTGTGTGAATCGCCTAAGTGAGAGTCGGTGGGTCGGAAGATCACATGTGGCCCACTGATGCCGACTTGCTGATCGCGCGCCAGCGGCAACTGGCAATTGCCGTGTCGGAGCCGTCGAATTTTGAGCCCAGCACATCCAGCATCGGCGGCTGCTGGGTCTGCTTTCCGCGTGATCTTGCCGGTCCGGGCACGGACCACGACCCAGCGTGGTGTGCTGCGCTGATCATGCGGCGCGGCCAGGCCGTGGAGCAGCAGGTCAGAAGCGGTACGGCAGGGGCTCCGTATTTGCCCGGGCTGATGGCGCTGAGGCTCGGCCGACTGATGGAGGAGGCGGTACGGGCGCTGTCCGATCCACCTGATGTGTTGCTGGTAGACGCAACTTCCCATGATCATCCGCGACGGGCCGGGCTGGCGCTGCACCTGGGTGCCCAGTTAGACATCCCGACGATCGGTGTTACCCATCGGCCTCTCGTTGCCTCCGGCGAATGGCCGAGTGACCGGCGAGGTGCCAGCAGTCCGCTGCGAATCGGCGACTCGGTTGTCGGCTGCTGGTTGCGTACCCAGGCAGGTGTCCGACCACTGGCAGTACATCCCGGCTGGCGGATCGATCTGGAAACGGCGGTAGAGGTGATTCTTGGCACCACTCGGCGGCGGCGTACACCAGAGCCGCTACGTCGCGCGCGTCAGCTCGCGCGCCGCAGCCGTGCTCAAACTATCCATCGGACAGTGACAGCCGAGCCTTGACGAAGTCCAGGCGCCGCAGCGTGCCCAAGATCAGATTGATCGTCATGAGCGCACCCAACGCACTCGACACGAGCGTCACAGAGATTTCGGGGGCAAGCAGGGACCAGGTGAGCCAGATGGCCTGACTCATGACGTTGTAGCCAAGCCACCACAGAGAAACCCCCTCGACGTTCGGGGAGAGGACCAGCGAGCGCAGCTGGGCTAACTGTGAGAGTGCCGCTGGTAGGAACGCAACCACGGCAAACGCGACGGGTCCAGAAAAAACATCGACCGCCACGATGAGCGTTCCGAGGAGTATCCCAGGACCGAAGAGCTGCCACAAAGGCATTCCGCGGTCACGCCGAAGCAAGATCAAAATGGTCGACGTGCACATGGCATAGATCGAGTTGTGCACCACGATATTGGCGTGGTCGGTGATGGCTCCATGAATCATCCAGGCGAGATTGACTCCAAGCAGCAGTTGCCAGGTGAGTGCGGAAACTCCAGCCGTGGTCGACGCCCGAACAATCCGGATGACTTGCGGGACGGCGACGAATGCACCGGCCGCGGCAGCAATCCAGCCGAGAATATCGACGAACACTATCCAAAGGACTTTCTGATTCGACGCGAGTCATGCTCGCTGTGGTGTGAGGTTCGAAGCTGGTTGGCACAACGACCAAGGACTCGATGATTCTTCCCAGTGTCGCAATCTCCCGAGCCCAGCACGACGCCGACCCGGTTGGTGAACAAGGTCTCGGAGTCAGGCAGCCTTGAAGCGGTGGAGGCACATCTGGCTCGGGTCGCGGACTCGTCGGGAAGACCAGACCCCCAGCCCGTGCCGCCGTTTCCCGTCGTCTCAGTGATCATTCCGGTGTGGAACGTCGAGCCTTACCTGCGGCAATGCCTCAACTCGGTCGTCGACCAGACAATTGGCCTGGCGCGGCTGCAAATCATCGCCGTCAATGACGGGTCGACGGACAGCAGTGGTGAGCTGCTCGACGAGTACGCCTCGCGGATTCCGCAGCTGACGGTCATTTCCGAGCCGAATTCCGGCGGTCCGGGCCGGCCTCGCAATGTCGGCCTTGATCACTCGACCGGCAAATTTGTGTTCTTTCTCGACGCCGACGACTATCTCGGTCGGGAGGCGCTGGAGCGTCTAGTGGCAATGGCTGACCGCAATGATTCAGACGTCGTACTGGCCAAGATGGTCGGTGTCGACGGGCGCCGTGTGCCGACCAAGGCATTCCGCCGGAACCTCGACCGAGCCGACCTCAAGCAGGTTTATTCCACACTGGCAGTGCTGAAGCTCTTCCGCCGCTCCTTGATCGAACGACTCGGTCTACGGTTCGCCGAGGTGGTGGCCGGTGGTGAGGATGGCGCCTTTACTGAGCGGATATATCTGGAGGCCAACGTCATCTCCGTTGTTGCCGACTACGACTGCTACTACTACCGGCAGCGCGTTGGCAGTCAAACCCTGAGGATCAGCACAGGGAGCGATCTTGTCGATTACCTAGCCCGGAGGTCTGACCGGATCGAGTTGCTGATGTCACGCCGGCGGCCCAGCGCCGAACGTGATCAGCTGATGACCCGCCACATCTGGGATCTGGTCCGTGCATTCAACCGCCACTGGCTCGCGCTTGAGCCAACGGAGCGCCGGCGCGTCTTCGATACAGCAGTGCCTCTCCTCAATCGGTGGAATACCGCCGGGATCCAGGCGCAACTTTCGCCGCCGCTCGCACTGCGGGCCCATTGCCTTCAGCATGGGCTCAGATCGGAGCTGGAGGATATCGTCGCCTGCTCCTCCCGTACGGCCTACGGCAACCCGATAGTTGACGGTGCGCGGGTGTTCGCAGGGTTTCCGCATTTCCGGGATGAGTCAGGCATTCCGGACAGCTGCTATGAGATCACGAGTCAGATCAAGATCCGGCGACGTGCCCTTCGTGCCGAACTTGAGGGCACTTCCCTCCGGCTTTCCGGGGAAGCCTATCTGAACCACTTCGGCGGCGACACCAAGATCGTCCTGCGCCGTTGGCCGTTGGGACTCGAACGCCGTTTTTACCCGACGACATCGACACCAACTCCTCACGCGGGAGATCGGTATCGCGCTCGGCCAGATGCCGGGTTCGCAGCGACAATCGATTTGGCGACGGCAGCAGAGGGGCGGCCGCTGAGCCGAGGCGCCTGGCAGATCTTGCTGTCGATTGGCAGGGGTTCGGTGCGGCGGACGGTGAGGTTCAAACCATCCGACGCAAATGCCGCTATCCAGCCCAAGACCGATAACGAAGCAGGCGTCGATCTTTACCTCACCCGGGAAGGGTATCTGCGGGTCCGGGTCGGCACTCCGGGCGAAATCATGAAGCGACTGGAGCAGGCACACCTCAGTTATGGCCTGCGACGTTTCCGTCGCAGGCTGCTACGAGTGCTGTCGAGGTTTGGCCGCCGCGTGAGGAGGCGAATGATCGGGGCGTGTTCATACGTTTCTCGTGTTGGGCGAGGATGAGGCATGCACGCCTTCGAGCCGGGCGCGCTGCGATTCGCGGTCACCGACTCCGGTCCACAGGATGGCGAGGTCGTCGTTCTGTTACATGGCTTTCCTCAGCAGCCCCGCGGATTCAAGCAGGTCGCGGAACGACTGAACCTCGCCGGTCTGCGGACACTGATTCCTAGCCAGCGCGGCTACACACCCACCGCGCGGCCACCCCGGCGGCGCGACTACCGGGCGGCCGAGATCGCAGCCGATGTCGTTGCCCTGCTCGACGCCGGCAACCTCGACCGGGCACACCTGGTTGGGCATGATCTGGGAGGCATTCAAGCGTGGGCAGTTGCATCGTGGCACCCGAGCCGGCTCATCTCGCTCACGGTGCTCTCGGCACCGCATCCTGCCGCGTTTCGCAAGGCGGTCTGGACGAGCGCCCAGGGGCTTTCATCCTGGTATATCGGGTTCTTCCAGTTGCCTGTCTTGCCCGAGTTGCTTCCCGCGCTAACACTCGGAAAGAGCCTGCGGGGCACCGAACTGCCGCCTCGGTACATCAACGCCTATCTCGACGCAATGGCCAACTGGCAAGCATTGAGTGGCGCCCTGAACTGGTATCGCGGGATTCCGTACTCAAGGCGGCCAGCAGTCGGCCGGATCGAGGTGCCCACGACCTTCGTCTGGGGCAACGGCGACGTCGCAGTGAACCGTCGGGCGGCCGAGCTCACCGGTGATTACGTCGACGCCAACTATGAGTTCCGGGAGTTGAGCGCCGGACACTGGCTACCAGAGGCTCGGCCCGATGAGACTGCGTCGGCAATCCTCGATCGGGTGGGTGCCTCATCGGCGTAGGCCGTGAAGCAGGCTCAGGAAATCCTGACGGTAGGCATGCGCAGGACTGCATCCGCAGGCGGGTTAAGCGCTGCGGCCACGTCGGAAAGCTGCGGCATCCTGACAGTCGCCAGCGCCGCCGCGCGCGGGTCCTCGCTGTTGCGCGGGCGTCGTAGGCGGGTGATCGCAGGCACATGGATCGGATGGACCACAGGTGCGTCGTAAGGAAGTCCGGCACGCGTGCGAGCGATTCGTACTGCGTGGCGCAGGCCCCCAAGCTCGTCGACCAAACCCGCGCCGATTGCGTCACTTCCGGTCCAAACCCGGCCGCGGGCAACCGCTTCGATCTCGGCTACGGTTCGCTGTCGCCCGTCCGCCACCTTGGCAACGAAGTCGTCGTAGACCGCGTCGATGGCAGCGGCCAGCCGTTCACGCTCGTCCTCGCGGAATCCGCGCCGCACCGAATACATCAACGACCGGGCACCGACCTCAACGGTTCCCGTTGTCAGTCCCATGCGTTCCAGCAGGTCGTTAACCACCAGCTTTCCGCCGAAGACTCCGATGGAGCCGGTCAGTGTTGCAGGGAGCGAAACGATGACGTCGGCCGGGCATGCGATGTAGTAACCGCCTGAGGCAGCCGTCTCCGCCATCGACACGATCACCGGCTTGCCGGCCTCGCGTACGCGGCAGACCTCGCGCCAGATCGTGTCGGAGGCAACGCTCGATCCACCCGGCGAGTTGATTCGGACTACGACGGCGCGCGCGAAATCGTCCAGAATCGCAGCCCGTAACTGGGCGGTGACCGAGTCGCTGCCGACCTGGCGGCCGGGTCCTGCTCGACGGGTTCGGCCAGACGCAATGACGCCATGAACCTCAACTAGCGCGACATGTCCCTTGCGCCGGGCTGGAAGGGATGGCCGACGTCGTGGTCGCCACCGATCGGCGAACAACAGCTCGGCATCATCGCCGACGCGGGAGCGCAATGCGTCGTAGATCTGATCCCGGTACCCAAGCCGGTCGATCAAGCCGACGGCTTGCGCCTCTGACGCCGTCCGCGGACCGGTGTCGATCAGCCGGCGCACTTGGTCCGCATCCATCCGACGGTCCGCGGCTATGTCTCGTACGGCCTCGTCGAAGATCGACTTCGCCAGCCGGGTCACCGACTCGCGGTGGGCAGGTGTGAACTCGGTGCGAGTCAAACGGTCCGCAGCGTTCTTGTATTCGTGGCGCTGCTCGAATTGCGGCTCGATCCCCAGCCGGTCCAGCGCACCGCGCAAGAACGTCGTCTCCACGCCCACTCCTAGCAGCCCGATGCCGCCGCCTGGCTGGAGCCAGACCTGGTCGAAGGCGGTCGCGAGGACGTAGGCGGCCATGTTGGGCGAGCCTTCACGGAAATCTTCGGCCCAGGCAACGGTCGGCTTACCGTGCGAGGCGAAGGCCTGCACGCCAAGTCGCAGCTCCTGCATGGTCGCCCACGGCAGGGCCCCGCCCACTTTGCCGATCAGCCCGACGACATGTCGATCCTCGCCGGCCTCATGCAAGGTTCGCAGAACCGAACGAAGCTGCGGCCGATTACGGGCGCGGAGCCGGGCGACTGGATCATCAGAGGCTGGGTCGACCGGAACCTCAGTCAAGTCGAGCTCGAGCAGCACCGGTCGCCGACGGGCGGGCAGCACAGTCATGATGTCCACGGTAGGCGGCCCCAGCGGATTCGCCCGTGACTTCGCGCTGTGTGTATCTTGGTGGGTCGGCATGACCCTTCAGGCGGGGGTCAGGCTAGCCCCTATAGCTCAGTCGGCAGAGCGTCTCCATGGTAAGGAGAAGGTCTGCGGTTCGATTCCGCATGGGGGCTCGAGGCGGGATAGCTCAGGCGGTAGAGCAAGCGGCTCATAATCGCTGTGTCGCGGGTTCGAGTCCCGC
>JBKPML010000047.1:0-36247 GCA_046732135.1 Actinomycetota bacterium | reverse complement strand
GATGAATAGCGATGGCTCCAACCAGCGGGTGCTTCTGACGAGGAACGCCCCAGATGCTCAGCTAGGCCCCTCCTGGAGTCGAAGGTAGGAGATCAGCCTCGACTGTCAGACTTCGTTAGCCGTCGCATGAGGGCGTGCCGGCCGGCATCCATGAGGCGGTCCGGCACCAGATTTACCGCGGCGATGATTGCCTTGGCGGTAAAGGGTACGGCGTAGCGAGCCTTCGGGCGGGCGGCGGTGATCGCCTTCAAGATCACATTCGCGACGATCTCCGGTCCGGCTCCCATCCGGTCGGCTCGGGCGTAGAGCGCGCGCATGGCTCTCGCCTGCGGTGCATAGACCGTATTGCCGGAGAACCGTTCGGCGCTTTGCACCGCGCCGCCAGTCCATTCGGTACGGATCGCACCCGGCTCGATCACGATCACATCGATGCCGAACTCATGCAGCTCCAGCCGCAGGCTGTCGCTGAAGCCTTCGACAGCGAACTTGCTTGCGTGATACCAGGCGCCCAACGGCTCACCAAAGTGACCGCCCATCGAAGAGACATTGACGATCTTGCCGACGCCTGCGGCACGCATGTGTGGCAGCACCAGTTGGGCGAGGCGCGCGAGACTGACCACGTTGACCTCCAGCTGATAGCGCCCTTCGGAGATCGGGGTGTCCTCCACCGCTCCGTACGAGCCGTACCCCGCATTGTTGACCAGCACATCGATCCGACCGTGGTCAGCAACAATCTCCTCAACCAGGCGGACCATCGTGGGATCGTCGGTTACGTCCAGCGCCCGGACGAGGACTCCGACGTCGGCTAGGGGTTGCATCCGCTCGATTCTTCGAGCGCCGGCGTAGACGACATAGCCCGCCTCATGCAGACGGCGAGCGGTGGCGGCGCCAATTCCCGACGACGCGCCGGTGACCAGCACGGTCCTGGCTTGGTCGCCGCTCAACTTGCACTCACCAAGCTGACATCAACAGCAATCGGGCCCTCAGCCTCGACCCAATTGAGCTCACCTGTGATACGCCCGACCGCACGGAGGTCCGTCTCCACCGCCTGCAACAGCTCAATTGCCTGCGACGAGCCGTACACCTTGGCCAAACTGACCTCGGTTTTCATCGAGACCTTCGCCTTGGACTTGGCGCCCCGGATATCAGCCAGGACCGAGGCAACGGACGCCAGCAACTCGGGGTCGCCAACCACGCTGACCTCCGCCGGGCTGGGCCAGTTCGCCAGATGGATCGACCCCTCCCGCCACCAGGACCACACTTCTTCGGTGACGAAAGGCATGAATGGTGCGAGCAGTCGAAGGATTATGTCCAGAGAGCGTGTCAGAGTTGCCCGCGCCGATAGGGACGCATTGGTCGGTTGCCCGTCGCCCGAACCATAGGCACGCTCCTTGACCAGCTCCAGATAGTCGTCACAGAACTGCCAGAAGAAGCGTTCAGCTGCCTCCAGGGCCCCGGTGTAGTCGTACGCATCGAAGGCTGCGGTCGCCGTCTTGATCACCCGGGCCAGTTCCGCCATTAGCGCCTTGTCCACGGGCTCGGTCACGCCAGCACTATCCGGAGGTGTGCCGATGCCGAGAACGAACCTGCTCGCGTTGAGCACCTTAAGCGCCAGCCGACGGCCGACCTTCATCTCTTTCTCGTCGAATGGGGAGTCCAGTCCGGGCCGAGCCTTCGCCGCGCGCCACCGGACCGCGTCGGATCCGTAGCGAGAGAGCACATCGGTTGGCACCACAACATTGCCGTGCGACTTGCTCATCTTCTTGCGGTCCGGATCAGTCACGAATCCGCTGATCATGGATCGGAACCAGGGAAGCGAGTTGTGCTCTAGGTGGGCACGCACAACGCGCGAGAACAACCAGGTCCGGATGATCTCGTGGGCCTGGGTGTTCAGGTCCATGGGGAAGGTGATCCGGAACAGCTCTGGATCCCGCCCCCAGCCACAGACGATCTGTGGTGTGAGCGATGAAGTCGCCCAGGTGTCCATCACGTCTGGATCTGCTAGGAAGCCCCCGGGCCGTCCGCGTTGATCTTCGGTATAACCAGGTGGGGTGGCTGCACTCGGATCGACCGGGAGCGTCTCTTCGCCGGGCACGATGGGCTCGTCATAGCGCGGCTCACCGTCGGCGCCCACCGGGTACCACACCGGGAAGGGAACCCCAAAGAAGCGCTGCCGTGAGATGAGCCAGTCTCCGTTGAGGCCGCCGACCCAATTCTCATAGCGGTACTTCATATTCTGGGGCGTCCAGGCCAGTTCGTCGCCCCTGGCGAGCAACTCCTCCTTCAGCTCGACATCGCGCCCACCATTGCGGATGTACCACTGACGGGTCGAGACGATCTCCAGTGGCTTGTCGCCCTTTTCGTAAAAGTTGGCCTTGCGCTGGGTCGGGGTGGGTGCGCCCTGCAGATCGCCAGAGGCAAGGAGAAGCCCGACCATCGCTTCTCTAGCACCGAAGGTGGTCTTCCCAGCTAGTTCGGCCCATGCCTCGGCATCCTTGATCCAGCTGGGCTGGTCGTGAATCACTCGGCCGTCCCGGCCGATGATCACTCGCGCTGGCAGCTGCAGCTCGCGCCACCAGGTGACATCGGCAAGGTCACCGAATGTGCAGCACATCACCAGTCCCGTGCCCTTGTCCGGCTCCGCAGCTTCATGTGTCAGCACCGGCAACTCGACACCGAACAGCGGACTACTGACCGTCTGGCCGACGAGCGAGGCGTAGCGCTCGTCATCCGGGTGCGCGATAAGCGCGACACAGGCGGCAATGAGCTCAGGACGCGTGGTCTCGACGTAGACCCGTCCGTGGGGGGCGTGGAATGCCACCCGATGGAAATAGCCGGGATAGTCGCGGGCTTCCATCTCGGCCTGCGCAACCGCAGTCTGGAAGGTGACGTCCCACATGGTTGGGGCCTCGGCCAGATACGCCTCACCTCGCCGGAGATTGCGCAGAAATGCCAGCTGGGACACCTTCACCGAATCATCGGAAATGGTGGTGTAGAGCGAGTCCCAGTCCACGCTCAACCCGACACGGCGCCACAGGTCTTCGAACGCCTTCTCGTCGACGTGGGTCAACTCATGGCAGAGCTGGACAAAGTTCGGCCGACTTATCGGCAACTGGTGCCTCGGATCCGGGTTCTCGGGAGGGGTGAAGTTCTGGTCGTACGGCAGGCTCGGATCGCAGCGAACCCCGTAGTAGTTCTGCACCCGACGCTCCGTCGGCAGGCCGTTGTCATCCCAGCCGATGGGGTAGTACACGTGCTTGCCGCGCATGCGCTGGTAGCGGGCTATCAGGTCCGGGTGAGTGTAGGAAAAGACGTGTCCGACGTGCAGTGATCCGGAGACCGTCGGCGGCGGATTGTCAATGCTGTAAACCTCGGCCCGACTCTGCGGACGCACAAAGGCGTACGTACGGTCGTCACGCCACCGCTGAATCCAGCGTTCCTCCAGACCCTCCAGCCCAGGATGCTCCGGTACCCGAGCGGCATTGGCGGCTGGCGTTTCGGAGCGAAGGTCCTGGGTCGAGCTGGTCACCCAGAAATCCTAGAGAAGACGAGGGACAGGCGCATCGCAGTTCCGCATTCGCCTTCTCCCTAGACTTGGTGCGCTATGCCTGCCGACCAGCAAACCCACGCCGAGATCGTCGCGGCATTGACTGCGCGCTGGCCCGAGCATCGGGTGGCACCAAGCCTTGGCAGGATCCGGGCGCTCACCGAACTCCTGGGCGACCCACAGCACTGCTATCCCGTGATCCACTTGACCGGCACCAATGGCAAGGGCAGCACGGCCGCCATGATCGACTCGTTGCTGCGAGCGGACGGCTTGAGGACTGGGCGCTTTACCAGCCCGCACCTGATGAGTGTGACCGACCGGATCACTATCGATGGAGAGCCGATCAGCGAGGAGCGGTTCGACGAGGTCTGGCGGGAGATCGAACCTTACGTCGCGATCGTAGATGATCATCTCATCGACGGCGTTCGGATGACCTTCTTCGAAATCATCACGGCCATGGCTTTCGCGGCGTTCGCGGATGCACCGGTGAACGTGGCAGTCGTCGAGGTCGGCCTTGGCGGTACCTGGGATGCGACAAATGTCGCCGACGCCGATGTCGCCGTTATCACTCCGATCGCGCTGGATCACACCCACTTGCTCGGCACCTCGCTCGCCGAAATCGCGCGAGAGAAGGCCGGCATCATCAAGCCAGGAGCACAGGCCATTCTGGCCGGCCAGCCGCTTGAAGCTGCCCAAGTCCTGCTGGAGCGGTGTGCCGAGGTTGGGGCGTTGATCCAACGGGAGGGTATCGAGTTCGGCGTGCTCGATCGGCAACTTGCCGTCGGCGGGCAGTTACTGCGAGTCAACGCATCCGAGGGACCGGTGGATGACATCTTCTTGCCGCTCCACGGAGCGCATCAGAGCGCAAACGCTGCCCAGGCGTTGGCCGCCGTCGAGGCATTCTTGGGCATGAAGGCGCTCAACCCAGAAATCGTCCGCGAAGGGTTCGCCACTGTCCGGTCCCCGGGCAGGCTTGAACTGATCCGCCGGTCGCCTGCCATCGTGCTCGACGCTGCGCACAACCCGCATGGTGCCCGCGCAGCCGCCGCAGGCGTGTCCGAGGCCTTCGGCTTTGTACCGCTTGTCGGCGTGGTCGGGGTCATGTCGGACAAGGACGCCCGAGGTCTGCTGCAGGTTTTCGAAGAGATCATGAATGCCGTGGTGATCACTCAGGTGGCCTCGACCTCACGCGGTATGCCGGCCGAGCAGCTGGGTGAGGTGGCCAGAGAAGTCTTCGGCGAACATCGGGTGCGGGTCGTACCGCGCCTGGACGACGCGATAGATACGGGGGTTTCGCTTGCTGAAGAGTCAGGGGTCGGGCTGCCCGGGGTGCTGATCACGGGTTCGGTGGTCCTGGTCGGCGAGGCCCGCACGCTGCTGGCTGGCGGAGCCCAGCCCGACTCGGAGGCTCAGAGCGATCTTGACGACGACTGGGATCCCGGCGACGCGGATATCGGCGGGGACGACGGAGAAGTAGGCGGAGTGGCTTGGCCCTGAGCATCATGACGCTGAGTTCCCGCAACCCGATGCGTACGGTGCTGCTCTCGATCTTGATCTTCGAGGCGATCGTTTTCGGGCTCGCCGTGCCGGTGATGATCTTCAACTCGAACGTCCCGCCAGGCATGGCGGGCGGCTTGGCGGGCACGGCTGCGTTGCTTGCGCTGGTTGCGGCAGCCTTGCTGCGGGCGCCGGCAGGCTATCCGCTGGGCTGGCTAACTCAGGTGGTGGGCTTGGCTCTGGGCGCGCTCACCCCGACCATGTTCGTCGTCGGCGGGTTGTTCGCGGGGTTGTGGGTCTTTACTTTCGTGCTTGGCAAGCGACTTGATGCAGCCAAGCACACGGGCGCGGCGTAGAGCTATGTCGTGTGCACTGCTTGTCCAAGGAGATCAGCCGCGGGCTGTGAGTCGAGTTCTTCGGTGAGGTCGAAAGCTGACTGCACCTTGCCAAGATGAGACAACATCGGATTGGTCAGCACCCAATTGATGTGCTCTCCACGCAGTCCAGCTCCAGTCAGCTGACTCGTGAATCCGTAGGAGGCTAAGTCACCTCCGAAGAACCGCATCAACTCAGCCAGACCCTCGAGTGGTCCAGCCGACATATGGACGCCATTGAAGTTGGAGCTGACGGTCTTCAGCCCGTACATATCGCGTTCTCGAAGGAGCCGTCCTCTGATGGACTCCGGCTCGGCGCGCTCCGGATCAGTGCTGCCAATCATGGATTGCCGAAGGTCGCTCCACCGGCTATCGCTGAAGCAATGGAGGAACCAACAGCCGGTATCGTCCCTGGTGAACCATTCGAGCTGTCGCGGGTGAAAGCCGTTCAGGATAATGGCGTGATCGGCGTCGATGGAGACAGCGGAAGCGTAGGCGCCAGGGCCAAGTCGCTGAACAGTCGAATTGGCGAAAAGAGCCGCTAGTGACAAGGGCGTGAAGTCAGGGTAAGCGGTAAGGAACTGGTGCCCTCCGTAAACTTCAAACCCGGACTTCAGCTCGCGGCCGAACCTCTCCCGCAGAGCGTGGTCGGCGTCACCGGTCAGCGCCTCGCGGCCACCCGTAGAAATTCGGTTGATGACCCCGTAGTGCTCACTCATTGCTCCCGATTTTTCGAACTCATCGCCCGTTATCAGCCTGTCTTCGGCGACGACGACGTCGTAGATCTGGAACTGCGATTTGACCAGACCCAAGACCGCCTCCTGCTCGGATCGTTGGATCATGCTGATCTCGGGTTTCGTGAAGACCACGAACTCGTTTCCGCCGGACTGTTCCATGGCCTGACAACGTGTCCCGCTGATGTCAGGAAACACGGCTGAAGCCGCCGCACGGAGGCTATCTCTATTCACATTTCTCCCGTCAGTGCGGCAGGTTGCCGACTTCAATGTGGATGGGCGTGCCAGCTGAGCCGTCTGGATTCTGCCTCGAGAACGTGCCCTTCAGGCCCCGAAATTGCATCAGAATCTCGTCGATCACCGCGCCGTCCTCTCCGTCGGCCTGCGAAACAGCCTCGATTGAGACGCGCGCCAGGTCGTAACGCAGGAACGTGAAGGGTTGGCTTCCCTGGCGCACGCCGGTGAGGCTTGCTGATGCGGGTTGTCGACCGAGTGCACAGGTCTCGATCAGCTGGAGCGACGCCGATCCCAGAGGTGCCCGAACGACGAGATCATGGAGCACCGCATGGCCGGCACCGGCGCCTGTGGCGAGTCCCTGCTTGTTACTAATCGACCAGCTCCAAGAGCTGACCTCGATGGCTCCTTCGTGACCCCGCACAACCGAATCTCCGGTGATGCCCTCGATACGGAGAAACCAGGTGGCGGCCATAATCCACCCTCCCTCCGACTGGCTCCACTCGCGTGATCGGGAGAGGAGACTGAACCACGGTAGTGCGTTTAGGCTGGCCACGTCATGAGCCTTAGCACCGTTGACGGGCCCGCTTCACTCTTCCCGATGCTGGAACCGTTGCTGGCGCGGGTCAGCAAGCCGATTCAATACGTCGGTGGGGAGTTGAACTCCTGCGTCAAGGACTGGCAATCCGTCGACGTGCGGTGGTGCCTCAGCTATCCCGATGCGTACGAAGTGGGGTTGCCTAATCAAGGCATCGCGATCCTCTACGAGATCCTGAACGAGCAGGACTGGATCTTGGCCGAGCGGACGTACGCCGTATGGGGCGATCTTGAAGCGCTGATGCGCCAGCAGGCCGTGCCGCAGTTCACCTTGGACTCGCATCGCCCAGTGGCGGCCTTCGATGTGCTCGGCTTCAGCTTCGCCACCGAGCTCGGCTATACCAATATGCTCAACGCTCTTGATCTTGCCGGGATCCCGCTGCACTCGGCAGATCGACGAGAGCATGACCCCCTGGTGCTGGCGGGCGGTCATGCGGCCTTCAATCCTGAACCGATCGCGGACTTCCTGGATGCGGCGGTGCTCGGTGATGGTGAAGAAGTCGCGATCACCATCTCTGAGACGATCCGCGAATGGAAGGCTTGCGGCCGGCCGGAAGGTCGCGACGGCTTGTTGTCGCGACTCGCGGCAGGTGGCGCGGTCTATGTGCCCAGGTTCTACGACGTTGCTTACCTACCGGACGGACGAATCGGCCGGGTAGCCCCCAACCGGAGCGGGGTTCCGGACCGCATCACCAAGCACACGTTGATGGATCTGGACTCTTGGCCGTATCCCAAGAGGCCACTGGTGCCGCTAACTGAGACAGTGCACGAGCGCTATTCGGTCGAGATCTTCCGCGGCTGCACCCGTGGCTGCCGGTTCTGCCAGGCGGGCATGATCACTAGGCCGGTCCGAGAGCGAAACATCGCAACGATCGGCGCGATGGTGCAACAGGGGATCGAGGCGACCGGTCTCGAAGAAGTGGGGCTGCTTAGCCTGTCCAGTGCAGATCACTCCGAGATCGGTGACATCACCCGCCAGCTCGCCGACCGTTATGCCGGCACGAACGTCTCGCTTTCGCTGCCGAGCACCCGAGTCGATGCGTTCAATATCGATCTGGCCAATGAGTTGTCCCGCAACGGCCGCCGGTCCGGTTTGACCTTCGCCCCTGAGGGCGGTACTGAGCGGATGCGCAAGGTGATCAACAAGATGGTCACCGAGGACGATCTGATCAACACTGTCGCCGCGGCATACTCGCACGGCTGGCGCCACGTCAAGCTCTACTTCATGTGCGGGCTGCCGACGGAGACCGATGCAGATGTGCTCGCCATCGCCGATCTAGCCAAGAAGGTGATCGCTACCGGACGCTCGGTCAGCGGCCGACGAGACATCCGTTGCACGGTGAGCATCGGCGCGTTTGTGCCAAAGCCGCACACACCATTCCAGTGGGCCGGCCAATGTGACGCCGACACTGTCGACGTGCGGCTGGCCAAGCTGCGGGATTCCATCCATGGCGACCGTTCGTATGCGCGTGCAATCGGATTTCGTTACCACGACGGGAAACCGAGCATCATCGAGGGTCTGCTAAGCCGTGGTGATCGCCGAGTCGGCAAGGTCATCGAGGCGGTCTGGCGCGACGGCGGACGCTTCGACGGTTGGAGCGAGCATTTCTCGTACGAGCGCTGGGTCGCCTGTGCGGAAGGCGCTCTGGCTGGAACCGGCGTCGACCTCGACTGGTACACCACCCGCGAGCGCGGTGTGGACGAGGTGCTGCCCTGGGAGCACCTGGATTCAGGACTGGATCGCGATTGGCTGTGGGAAGACTGGCAGGCGGCTTTGGAGGAGGTCGAGGTCGACGACTGTCGATGGACACCTTGCTATGACTGCGGCGTGTGTCCTCAGCTGGACACCGACATCCAGATCGGTCCCTCGGGACGCTCGCTGCTCCCCATCGCACCGGTCAGCCATCGCCTCGGTTGATCGCAGACGGTGCGCCGGAAGCGCGCACAACTGGGTAACCACGAGAGTGCACTCGACTAAGGAGGAGCCTTATGACGTACTCGGTCGGCTACTTCATCGGTAGCCTGTCGGAAAGATCGATCAACCGCACGCTGTCCAAGGCGCTGATCCGCCTGGCTCCCCAGCTGGAGATGCGCGAGATTCCGATCAAGGACCTGCCTCTCTACAATCGCGACCTGGACCAGGACTATCCGCCGGAGGCTCGAGCACTCAAGCAGGCCGTCGCCGACGTGGACGCGGTGCTTTTCATCACTCCCGAGTACAACCGCGACATTCCCGGAAGCCTTAAGAACGCAATCGACTGGGCGAGTCGACCCTGGGGAACTAACTCGTTCAATCGCAAGCCGTCGGCGATCATTGGTGCTTCGCCGGGCAAGATCGGCACGGCTGTCGCTCAGCAGAACCTCAAGGGCATCCTCAGCTACTGCAACTCCCCGCAGATGAACGTGATGGAGGCGTACCTCCAGTTCACCCCGGGGCTGATTGCCGACGACGGGGAGGTCACCGACGAGGCCACCGAGCAATTCCTGCGCGATTACATGAACGAGTTTGAGCAGTTCATCACCCGCGTTTTGACAGTGCTGCCGCGAACCACGGCTCCGTCATCGATGGATGACAGCGAGGTGCACGAACCGTCGACGGTATCGGGATAAGTTTCTACCGTGGCCGGCCGTCCACAGCCCGAGCAACATGCGCCGCCAGTGCAACGGCTGCGAGTTAAGTACGCCAAACGCGGCCGGGCTCGCTTCACGAGTTCCCGTGACTTCGGAAGGGCGTTCGAACGTGCCTTGCGCCGAGCCGGTGTGCCAATGGCTTATACATCCGGTTTTTCACCCCACCCGAGGGTTTCGTACGCAAATTCCGTGCCGACTGGGGCCGCCAGCGAAGCTGAGTTTCTGGAGATCGGTCTGGCCGAGCCCTGCGATCCGGACAGGGTACGTGCCGCGCTTGACGCGGCATTGCCACCCGGGCTGGACGTCGTCGAGGTAGTACTGGCACCGCCGAAAGCGTTGGCGGATGTATTGACCGGCTCACGCTGGCGAATCGATGTCACTGGAGTGCCGAGCCCGCTGCTTCTAAGGGCCGTCAGGTGCTTCCTCGCCGAGACTCAGGTCACGGTCGAGCGGATGACCAAGGCCGGATTGCGTGAATTCGACGCCCGACATGCCGTTGTATCGCTCGGGGTGGAGGGCAACTCTCTGGCGCTCGTTCTGGCCCATGCCACGCCACTCGTTCGGCCAGACGATGTGATCGTTGCGCTGGGCAAGCTCATCCCCGAGTTTCGACCAGCGCAGCCGCCGATCCTGACCCGGCTCGCCCAGGGAACCCTTGATCTAGATACTGGGCTGATCCGCGACCCGGCCTGATGTCCGTGGTCCTTATTCGGCTTGTGGGATACTGGGCGTGGTTCGAGTGCCGGAAGTGCTCGACCTCGATGGCGCAGCGAGGTGACAGATCGCTGCTCGGAGTCTACGAATGCTTCACCGCGACGAGCGCCCGGTACCAATCGCCGGGGAGTTTGACCGCGGGAGTAACGATGCCTCCCCATCACCTTCGTAAGCTTCCGCAGCCCAGCCCGGCTGGCGCTGCGAACGAACCCGGCGCGGACAGCCGCGCTATAGAGGAGTCCGGATGCTCGATAACGAGCCCGATACGAACAACGACCCACTCTCGGACCCAACTGAACCGACTACTCAGCGGGCGCCGGTAAGGCGACGCCGGGCGGCGGTAAGGCCTGCCGGGCCACCGGCAGGTGCCGAAGGGGCCCCGGTAATCGAAGCCCTCGGTGTGTCCATAGAGGAGCCGCACGATGAGCAGGCGTCGCTCGAGCCGGCCGTAACCAAGGCGCCAGCCAAGAAGTCGAGGCGATCAGCAGCTAAGAAAACGGCGACACTCGCAGACGGCCAGGGGCCCGAGGAGCCGAAGTCCGCTCTGACCCCACGCAAGAGGGCCGCAAAGAAGGCCGCTGAGGCCGCTCCACCTTCAGCTGAGGAGCCGCCGCAGAGCGGACCGGAGCCGGGCGATGACCTGGTCGGCCTCGCTGCCGATTTTGAGGAAGACATTCCTCAAGAGCCGTTGGTGGCCGACCGCCAGCAAACGCCTCGGGTGGACCTGCCGGACGTCGCCCAGGCAGCGTCTAGCGCCCCTATCGCCGAGCAGGAATCGGGACTTTCGGGGGAGGCACCCGAGGAAGGGGAAGGCCGGGAGGATCAGACCCGCCGTCGTCGTCGGCGGCGGGGTGGTCGACGCCGGCGCCGGGGGGGTGAAGAGCTGGCCGGGGAAACCACCCCGCATGTGGAGAACCTCGAGCTGCCATCGCCAGAGGAGCTCGAGCGATCCGAGGATTCGCTGCCCGAAGCTCCGACTGAAGACGCAGATGACGAGGCTGGAGAAGAAGCGGACCGAGATGCGCAGCGCCGACGGCGACGTCGGCGACGTCGCCGAGGTGAGGAGACGGTGGCCTCGCCTGATGACCCGTCGGACGTGGTTGAGCGGGTGCGGGAACCGCGTCGCGAGCGATCCAGCCGCGACGTCTCCGGCATCGAAGGGTCAACCCGGATGGAGGCCAAGCGTCAGCGTCGGCGCGAGGGCCGGGAGGCCGGCCGCCGCCGGGCACCGATCCTTAGTGAGGCCGAGTTCTTGGCTCGCCGAGAGTCAGTGATCCGAAAGATGATCATCAGGCAGTTTGATGATCTTGCTCAGATTGCCGTGCTCGAGGACGACATCCTGGTCGAGCACTATGTGGATCGTGATTCGGCCACTTCCTTGATCGGCAATGTGTACCTCGGCCGAGTCCAGAATGTGCTTCCGTCGATGGAGGCCGCGTTTATCGACATCGGCCGTGGTCGCAACGCGGTGCTCTATGCCGGCGAGGTGGACTGGGACGTGTACGGCGCCGAAGGCCAGAACCGCAAGGTGGAGAACGTTCTCAAATCGGGCCAGACGATCTTGGTCCAGGTGTCGAAGGATCCGGTGGGAGCCAAGGGGGCACGGCTGACCAACCACGTTTCCATTCCCGGCCGATATCTTGTCTACGCACCAGGAGGCCATCTATCCGGCATCTCGCGCAAGCTGCCGGAGAACGAGCGCAAACGCTTGAGAGACATCCTGGCTGAGCTCGTGGGAGAGTCCGCGACCGTCATCGTCCGTACGGCCGCTGAGGGCGCCGCAGAGGACGAGCTGATTCGCGACGTCAACCGGCTGAAGGCCCAATGGGAGGACATCGAGAGGAAGGTCGCGGGAGGCAACGCACCGCAGCTCCTCTATGGGGAGCCGGACCTCACGGTACGGATCGTCCGGGACCTTTTCACCGAGGACTTCAGCGAACTGATCATCCAAGGCAACGGCGGTATGACCGACGCCTACGACTCGGTGGACGCCTATGTCACCCATGTCGCCCCGCATCTGAAGGATCGGCTGCGGCGCTGGGAGCCCGAAAGGGACGGCGATCTGTTCGCTGCCTACCGGCTCGATGAGCAGATCGCCAAAGGCCTCGAGCGCAAGGTTTTCCTGCCCTCAGGGGGGTCTTTGATCATCGATCGCACCGAGGCGATGACGGTGATTGATGTGAATACGGGCAAATTCACCGGCACCGGCGGGAACCTCGAGGCCACTGTTACGAGCAACAATCTTGAGGCGGCCGAAGAGATCGTGCGGCAGCTGAGGCTGCGAGACATCGGCGGCATCATCGTGATCGACTTCATCGACATGGTCTTGCCGGCTAACCGCGAACTGTTGCTCCGTCGGCTCGTCGAATGCCTCGGGCGGGACCGCACCCGCCATCAGGTTGCCGAAATCACCAGCCTCGGGTTGGTACAAATGACCCGCAAGCGGATCGGCACCGGTCTGCTAGAGGCGTTCAGCACCGAGTGCCCGCACTGTCACGGGCGCGGTGTCGAGCTGCATGACATGCCGGTGCAAACCCAACGCCACGCAGATGGTGGCATCCGCAGCTCTCGGTCGCGTGACTCGCGGGCACGGACCGGCCGAGGAAGGAAGGACCGCTCGGAGGAGCGCGCAGACCCGGATAACCGCTCTGAGCCGGACACGCGCCCCGAGCCGGACACCGACTCTGAGCCTGTCGAGGGGCTGGCGCTTGCCAGCAGCGAACAGATCGAGCCCGAGCCCGTGGCGGCTGGCTGACGGTGAGCGGCGACTCTCCCTACGTCATCGCAATTGTCGGAGCGGGACCATCCGGAATCTACGCTGCGGAAGCGCTGAGCCAGCAGAGCGAAGTGCCCGTCGAGATCGCGGTGATCGACCGACTTCCCGTGCCTTTTGGCCTGGTCCGCTACGGCGTTGCTCCGGATCACGAGTCGATCCGGTCGATCCGGCACACGTTGGAGCGCACCCTGGAGCGGCCGAACGTGCGTTTCTACGGCGATGTCGCAATCGGGGCTGATCTGGGAATTGATGAGTTGCGAGGCGCCGTCGACGCGGTGATCTACGCGTACGGCGCCGGCAGCGACAAGCGACTCGACGTTGCGGGTGAGGACCTGCCGGGAAGTATTGCCGCCGCAGAGTTCGTGGCCTGGTATTGCGGTCACCCCGACGTCCATCCCGACGTCGATCAACCGGATAGCGACGGCCACATCGTCGCGACAACGATCGACGAGCTGATCTCGGCTGCGAGCCAAGCCGTCGTAGTCGGAGTCGGCAATGTCGCGCTCGATGTCGCCCGTGTCTTGATCAAGTCGGCGCCTGAATTGACCGATACCGACATGCCGGACGATGTGTTGGAGTCTCATGCCCACAAGGGCGTCCGCGAGGTACGCATCCTCGGCCGGCGCGGTCCCGCGTACACCGCCTTTACGACCAAGGAACTTCGGGAATTAGGGCAGCTGCCGGGCGTCGACGTCTTGGTATCGCCGGACGATCTTGAACTCGATGAGTCGAGCCAAGCAGTGTTGGACACAAACAAGGTCGCAGCACGCAACGTGGCCGTTCTGCGTGAGTGGGCCGACCGTACGCCGACTGGTGCTGCCAAGCGGATCTACCTTGACTTCTGGACTCGGCCGATCAAGATCACCGGCACTGACCGGGTCACGGCAGTCGAGGTGGAGCGCACCATGATCAACCCCGACGGCTTCGTGGTTGGAACGGGGGAGAGTCGTATCCTTCCCGCCCAGCTGGTTGTCCGCTCTGTCGGCTATCGGGGTCGCCCGCTGCCAGGAGTGCCCTATGACGACGGCACCGGCCGGGTGCCGCACGCGGAGGGCAGGGTGATTCGTGATCATGGCTTCTCAGCCGACGAGTACGTAACTGGTTGGATCAAACGTGGCCCAACAGGGGTTATCGGCACCAACAAGTCAGATGCGATGGAGACCGTGACGTCCTTGATCGCTGACATCTCCGATGGGGCCGTTGTGGCTCACGGGCGCTCGGGTGATCTTGACCGGTTGCTGGCTCAGCGGGGGATCCATCCGCTCGGCATGCCTGCTTGGCACCGGATCGACGCCGCTGAGATCGAACTGGGCGTCAAGCAGGGCCGCCGCCGTACGACGCTGGCACATCGCAGCGATCTGCTGGCCGCCGCCGGAAACGATCAGCTATCGGACGTGCCCTGAGGCGGTGAATGGCCTTGCCAAGTTGATGTCCCAGGGACCGGTCAACCCGGGAGAGGGCAGTGACCAGGTGCAGTATTCGCCGGAGCTGGAGATTCGCTCCGCAGTCATCTCCTGCGGTGACACTGGAAAACCAGTATCGGGCGGCCACCGATGATCTTGTTTTGAAGCACTTCCAGCTGCCCGAAGCCAGCCCCGGGTGAGCACAGAGGCGGCCCCAACTGCCAATGCTTGAGATCACTGCTCCGGGCCTGGGCGATGACACCGTCGTCGTTGGCGTCCGCGTGTACGTCCCGCGCGCTGATAAGCAGATGCCAGCCGTTCCCGTCCGGATCGGGGAAGACCAGCGGATCACGCCAGGTCTCGCTGTTGCGCTCATGTCAGGCCCCTTGGTTGGTGCACGTTTGATCGCGACCACAGCTGGCCATCATGAGCTACCGAGCCGGTCCAGATCGCGATGTCATCGAAGGGCCTTGCGGCCGATCTCCGACGGGCCGAATGTCACGCCGAGATATTCCCAGTCGATAAGGACACGAGACGTGGCATGTCCGATGGTCGCATTGACATGTCTCTTCGCCGGATCGCCCGGCGACCGCGGGGCTTGCAGGGACGACCAAGTGGTAGAGATCGCCGTCATCGGCGACCCAGGAGTCCCAACCGTAGTAGTCATCTAACCGGAGCACAGCTCCCATGGTTTGCGTAGCTGGTGTCCCAGCGGATCTCGAGCGTTGCGTCGCCCTTGCCGCACAAGGCCCCGGATCCGGGCAGAACTGGCGGACTAACCGGTAGCCTCCACCAGCCGTCGCATCAGCTCAGCAAGCGTCCGCTCGGGATTCTGCGTCATGCCGGCGTGCACTGGCGACGGCTGTAACACCGTGCTGCGGGGGGCGGTCAGGATGCCGAACCGGTACGCGAGCCCGTCATTCTCACGTGCCTGGCCGACCGGCTCCAGGCAGGCCGCGACGATGGCGGCCGCGGCGGCACGTACGGCGTCAAGATCGACCTCGGCAGCAAGGGCCCGAAGGCGTACGTCGTCAACGGACACTTCGGCGCGGAGGAAATCCAGCTGCTGGCAGTACAAGATCACGCCCACATTGATGAACTCGCCACGATCGACTCGTGGTACGGCCCGCAGTACCGCGTACTGGAATGGGAATGTCATGGCAGCCATCGGTCTGCCGCGACGAGGCGGGCGAGCAGATAGTCGCGATAACGGCAACGCGCGGCGGCGGCATCGGCCGGAGCATTCGGATCGGGCCGATCGCGATCCGGTTCCAGCCAAGCATCCGGGACAAGCTCGAGAACAGAACTAAGCAGGCCGGGGGTGACCGCTGCCGCGAGTTGATCATGTACTCGATGTGGATCGCCTCGGCCGGACAGGACGTGGGCGTCGTAGTCGTAGCTCGAGGTCGCGAATCCTTCGATGTTGCCCCAGGCATGGTGAAATCGCAGGCAAGCCCCATGATCGATAGCCCAGAGGTTCTTGTGCCAAATCAGCAGGTTGGTATTCCGCGGGCTGCGGTCGACGTTGGCGACGAAGGCGTCCAGCCAGATCACCCGCGCGGCATCCTCTGGTCGCAGGGAGAAGGAGCGGTCATAGCCGACGGATCCGGGCAGGAAGTCGACGGCGAGGTTAAATCCGGCACTGCTCGCCAGCAGCGCTTGAACCTCCTCGTCCGGCTCGCGGCGGCCGATCTCGGCATCAACATCGATCAGCGCGAGGTCGGGAGTACGAATACCCAAGGCGCGGGCAACCTCGGCGACCACGATTTCTGCGACGAGCGCCTTCGGTCCCTGGCCGGTCCCAGTGAACTTCACGACATAGGTTCCGAGGTCGTCAGCTTCTACCAAGCCCGGCAGGGACCCGCCTTCGCGCAGCGGGGTCAGGTACGCCGTCGCTAAGATCCGAGGCAGCACGGCGTCAGGTCTGAGCCGAACGGGGCTGATAGGTGGCAATCAGGACTCCGGTCGTCGTGGCCACATTGTCGACCAGCTGGAACTGCTGCTCATGTCCCTGCTGGCCGAAAAGGGTCCGTCCGTTGCCCAGTACCAGCGGATGGATGAGCAAGGTGAGTGAGTCGATCAGGCCAGCTCCAATGAGCGATCGAACGAGCGCAGCGCTGCCGACAATGCCCAGATCTGGCCCATCTTGAGCCTTCAGCTCGCGAACAGTGGTGGCCGCGTCACCGGGCAGCAGGCTGGAGTTTTGCCATGGCAGTGGCTCGGTCAAAGTGTTGGAAACCACGTATTTGTGTACCGCATTGAGGAAGGGCGTGAACGGGTTGTCGGTCTGATGGGGCCAGTAGCCCGCGAAGTCAAGATAGGTGCGGCGGCCGAACAGCATGGCACCGCTTGATGCCATGCCACCGCCCATCTTCTCGGCCATAACCTCGTCGTTGTAGGGCACGGCCCAGCCGCCGCTGTCGAAACCGTCCCGAGTGTCCTCGTCAGGCCGGCCAGGGGCTTGGACCACGCCGTCGAGGGACATGCTCATGGTCACGCTGATCTTCGGCATGTTGTGTCCTGACTCAGAGCAACATCCAGGAGACGGCCCGGCGCAGGTTTGACCCTCCGCGCGGCGGCCGCGTACTCTAGATCTTCGGTGTGCGCCCTGCCCGCGCCTTCGGGTTGCCCGGTGCATTCGTTGCCCACCATCTAAGCAGACAACGACGAGAGTAGGTCCAGGCGTGTACGCGATCGTGCGCAGTGGCGGACGCCAGCACAAGGTTGCGGTCGGCGACGTCATAGAGATTGACCGGGTGAGCGAGGCGGTCGGCGCGAGCGTGAATTTGCAGCCGCTGCTGTTGGTGAACGGGAATCGAATCACGTCCGACACTTCGGACTTGGAGTCGGCCTCGGTGACCGCCGAAGTCCTGGCCGAGATCAAGGGACCGAAAATCCGGATCTTCAAGTACAAGAACAAGACCGGTTATCGGAAGCGCCAGGGTCATCGTCAGCGTTACACCAAGGTCAAGGTCACCGGGATCGAGAGCTGAGGCAGTCAGATGGCACACAAGAAAGGCGCATCATCCACCCGCAACGGGCGTGACTCCAACTCCCAGCGCCTGGGCGTCAAGCGATTCGGCGGGCAGCAGGTGAACGCCGGCGAGATCATCGTCCGCCAGCGGGGCACCCACTTCCATCCCGGTGACGGTGTGGGCCGTGGCGGTGACGACACCCTCTTCGCACTGGTCGCTGGCCAGGTCGAGTTCGGCACCAGGCGCGGCCGTCAGGTCGTCAATGTCAACCCGCCGGTCGAGGCCGCCACCTCGGCATAGTCAGTTAGCGAGCAAATCGAGGGGTGGTCCGTTCTGGGGCCACCCTTTGTGGTTTCCGGGATTTGGGTCTTCGTCGGTTTCCCACGTTTACGTGGGAATCTGGCGCTTTACCCAGGAAACTTCATAGGTAAAGTGCCAGATTTCCGGGTAAAGCGGCCGCTCGGAAACCCCCGTACGAAGGGGCCGCAGAGACCTTACGAGCCGCTGAAAGGAGGTGCCTGGTGGCGATTCCTACCTTTGTCGACCAGGTGACCCTCCACGTGTATGGCGGAAAAGGCGGCAACGGCTGCGCCTCAGTGCATCGGGAGAAGTTCAAGCCGCTTGGCGGACCGGATGGCGGCAATGGCGGAGACGGAGGATCAGTAATTCTCCGGGTCGATCCGAACCTCACCACGTTGGTGGACTATCACCGCGAATCACACCGTACGGCCGCCAATGGGCAACCGGGCAGGGGTCGTCATGCCAACGGCGCCAACGGTGACACGGTTGTGCTGCCCGTCCCCAACGGCACCATCGTCACCGACGCCGAGACGGGGGATCACCTCGCCGACCTCATCGGTTCGGGTGCCGAGGTAATCGTCGCCCAGGGCGGCAAGGGCGGTCTCGGCAACGCCGCTCTGGCGTCCAGCGCCAGAAAGGCACCAGGTTTTGCCCTGCTCGGCGAGCAAGGCGAGGTCCGGATCATCAGCTTGGAGCTGAAGTTGGTGGCCGACGTCGGGCTGGTCGGCTTTCCCAATGCCGGGAAGTCGTCACTGATTGCGACAATCTCCCGGGCGCGTCCAAAGATCGCCGATTATCCGTTCACAACATTGACCCCGAATCTGGGCGTCGTGGTTGCGGGCGACGTCACCTTCACCGTCGCCGATGTGCCAGGTCTCATCGAGGGTGCCAGCGACGGCCGCGGCCTGGGCCACGACTTCCTCCGCCATGTCGAGCGCTGCGCCGCAATTGTTCACGTTCTCGACTGCGCGACGTTCGAGCCGGGACGCGACCCAATCCATGATCTGAATGCAATCGAGGCAGAGCTGTCGGCCCATGGTGGCCTCGGGGATCGGCCGCGCCTGATTGCGCTTAACAAGATCGACGTGCCCGACGCCCGCGAGCTGGCAGATCTCGTGGCCGATGATCTTGCCGCGCTCGGGCTGCCTATCATCAGGACCTCAACGAAGACTGGCGAAGGCCTGCAGGAACTGAGCTATGCGATGGCGGATCTTGTGGCAGCTCGCCGCGCTGCCGAGCCGGCGATCCCCGCGGCTCGAATCGTTTTGAAGCCCAAACCCGTCGGCGGGCAGACCGAGTTCGAGGTGCATCGGGAAGGGGACCTGTGGCGGGTGCGCGGTGATAAGCCGGAACGCTGGATCAGGCAGACCGACTTCAGCAACGCCGAGGCGGTCGGCTACCTGGCGGATCGGCTTCACCGGATCGGCATCGAAGACCGGCTGCTGGAACTCGGCGCCAGGCCCGGGGAAGGTGTCGCCATAGGCGGCGAGGATGCCGTGATCTTCGACTTCGCTCCACAGCTCGATATCGGCGCCGAGATTCTCAGTCGGCGTGGCGAGGACGCACGCCTCGCTGAGGAGCGGCCCGCGGTCGTACGGCGCCGCGAGCGGAATCGTGCCTATCACACCGCCGACGAGTCGGGGTCTGAGCTGGCCGGAGACCTCCCTCCGACTTCGACGGGGCACGACGATGCGTGAGCAGATCGCCAATGCCCATCGGGTTGTCGTGAAGGTCGGGTCGTCGTCATTGACGACGGCTAGCGGCGGAATCGACCCAGCACGGATCCAGGCACTTGTCGACGTCCTCGCCCGTGCTCGGTCGGCGGGTCGAGAGCTCGTGCTCGTCTCCTCCGGTGCAATCGCGGCCGGACTTGCTCCGCTAAGCCTCCGGGCACGGCCCCAGGACCTGTCAACGCAGCAGGCCGCAGCCTCAGTCGGGCAGGGACTGTTGATGGGGCACTACACGCAGCTCTTCGGCGACTACGGGCTCAAGGTGGGCCAAGTTCTGCTCACCGTTGATGACGTGACGCGGCGCGGGCACTATCGCAACGCCTACCGGACGTTCGGACGGTTGCTGGAGCTGGGCGTGGTGCCCATCGTCAACGAGAACGACACGGTGGCGACGCACGAGATCCGGTTCGGCGACAACGATCGGCTCGCGGCTCTTGTGGCGCACCTAGTCCACGCGGATGCTCTGATCTTGCTCAGCGATGTGGATGCGCTCTATTCGGAGCATCCTGGCAGGCCGACAGCACGCAAGATCACCGACATCCATAGTGACGGTGATCTTGCTGGGATCGATTTCGTCACCCGGGGGGCGGCGATCGGGACCGGAGGCATGATCACCAAGATCGACGCCGCCCGAATCGCTACCTCCGCAGGAATCCCCGTTGTTCTTGCGGCCGCCGCGGACCTCCAGCAGGCTCTGCGAGGGCAGATGGCCGGTACTTTGTTCCACCCGACTGGGCGCCGACGCCCAACGAGGTTGCTTTGGCTTCGGCATGCCAGCGATGCGCGTGGCGTGCTGGTGCTCGACGACGGTGCCGTACGGGCGGTGGTACAGCGCAACGCCTCCCTGCTTCCGGCGGGCATCACAGCGGTCCAGGGTCAGTTCTCGGCTGGAGAGCCGGTTGACCTGGCCAGCATTGACGGCGTCGTGGTTGCCCGCGGCCTGGTCAACTACGACTCGAAGGAACTCCCGGCACTGCTGGGCCGCAGCACACGTGACCTGGCCGCGCAACTCGGCAGCGGTTACGAGCGGACGGTGGTCCACCGCGACGCACTCGTCGTTATGGAAGGCGCCGACTCCCTGGCCTGACGGGGACTGCCGCAACTGTCAGTGGAGTGGGGCACGATGGTCAGATCATGGAGGAACAACTCTTCTTCGACCAGTACGACAGCCAAGTCGGCGTCCTCGGCGTTCTCGCGGGGCCGGCAGGTCTGCGTGCCACCGGCTGGCGGCTTGATCCGCGTGGGGCCTCGATCGAGCCCGATGAGACCGTCCAGCAGACGATCGGGCAGTTGCGTGAATATTTCGCGGGCCAACTCCGTGACTTCCATCTGAGGCTGGATCTGCCGAAGCTTCCAGCGACGACCGAGGCGGTGCTCCGCGCGTTGATGAGCGTGCCGTACGGCGAGACGATCACCTACGGTGAACTGGCGAAGCGCAGTGGCACCGGAGTTCCGGCACGTGCCATCGGCTCGATCATGGCTGCCAACCCAGTTCCCATTGTCATCCCATGTCACCGAGTGGTAGCCAGCGACGGCCTGGGCGGCTATTCCGGCGGGGAGCCCGGCCGCAATCTCGAAACGAAGCGGTGGCTGCTGGAGAACGAGGGTGCCTTGCCGCCGGCTCTGTACTGACTGTGCCGCGGAGTAAATTCAACAAGTGGTGACTTCTGAGCAAACCGGTTGCTGCATCGTCGGAGGCGGACCTGCCGGGATGGTCCTCGGACTCCTTCTGGCCCGGGGCGGGATTGAGACGACTGTCCTGGAAAAGCATGGCGACTTTCTCCGCGACTTCCGCGGTGACACAGTTCATCCCTCCACGCTCACATTGCTCGACGAACTGGGCTTGGGCAAGGAATTCGCCTCGCTGCCGCCTCGCTGGATTGAGCGGCTGAGCGTCCAGCTGGACTCGGGCACCTACGGCTTCGCCGATCTGACCAGGATTCCTGGACCGCACAAACACCTCGCCCTGGTTCCGCAGTGGGACTTCCTCGACATCCTTGCTCAGGCTGGTCAGCGCGAGCCGAGTTACACGCTGCTCATGGAAGCTGAGGTCACCGATCTGTCGATAGATGGCGGCCGAGTCTGCGGAGTCAGCTACCGGCGAGACGGCCAAGATCATGAGCTCCAAGCCGCACTGGTCGTAGCGTGTGATGGCCGAACGTCCGTCGTCCGAGAGTGCGCAGGGCTGCGGCCGAGGACTTTCGGCACTCCTATGGATGTCTTGTGGTTCCGGCTTCAACGTCGTCCCGGTGATCCAGAAGGTGCTATCGGACGGCTTTCTCGGCCAACCTTCGTGATCTTGATCGATCGGGGCGACTACTTCCAGGTTGGGATGTTGATCAAGAAGGGCTCCTACGACGCCTTACGTGATCTTGGTATTGAGGAACTGCGACATCGACTGATTCGGGCCCTGCCTTGGCTGGGCGATCGAGTTGAGTCGCTGTCCTCCTTCGACGACATCCGGCTGCTCAACGTCACGCTCAGCCGCCTCGAGCGCTGGTATGGAGATGGGGTGTTATGCATCGGTGATGCCGCCCATGCCATGTCGCCGGTTGGTGGAGTAGGCATCAACTTGGCGATTCAGGATGCGGTGGCCGCGGCTCGGATACTTGTTCCTGCCTTGCGGGCGGGCTCGGTCACCAATGAGACGCTGCGCAGGATACAGGACCGGCGGTGGTTACCGACGGCATTAACGCAGACCCTTCAGCGCATCGCCCACCGGTTGGTTGTGGCGACGCAAATCGACCCCAGTGAGCCATCGCCACCGTCGACCACCGCACCCGCGGCGATTCGTATGATGCAGCGTTTTCCCGTGCTGCAAGGCATTCCAGCGACGTTCGTCGGGATCGGCGCTCTTCCCGAGCATGCGCCGCAGTTCGCTCGCCGCTGATGGTTGGTGGAATCGGACATCTGCGGACGGCGATAGATTGACCGAATGACCGTACGTGATCAAGCCCTGCGAGCACGCGAAGCGGCCGTGGTATTGGCGGGCGCCACCCGAGCGATCAAGGATGCAGCCTTGCACTCCATGGCCGACGCTCTGGCCAAGGCCGAGACAGCTGTCCTCGATGCCAATGCGTCGGACGTCGAGGCCGCAACGCAGAACGGGACCGGGGACGCTGTGATCGATCGGTTGCGGTTGACTCCGGAGCGAATCGCGGCCATGGTCGAAGGTTTGCGGCAGCTCGCGTCGCTACCCGATCCGGTCGGCGATGTAGTACGGGGCTGGACGACCTCCAACGGTATCCAGGTCCGCCAGGTTCGGGTCCCGTTCGGCGTTGTTGGCATCATTTACGAGGCGCGTCCCAACGTTACGGCTGACGCGGGCGGCATCTGCCTAAAGTCAGGAAACGCCGCACTCCTGCGCGGCTCAACCTCTGCCGCGAATTCCAACTCTGCCGTCGTCGAGGCCCTCCAGGCAGGGTTGGTCGACGTGGGACTGCCGGCCGAGGCGATCCAACTTGTACCAGGGCCGCGAGAGGTGACCAACGAGTTGATGGCGGCTCGGGGCCTGGTCGACGTATTGATTCCGCGCGGGGGCTCAGGTTTGATCGAAGCCGTCGTACGCAACAGCCAGGTGCCAGTGATCGAAACCGGCGTTGGCAATTGCCACCTGTTTGTCGATGCCACCGCCGACCAGCAGATGGCGATCGACATCTTGATCAACGGCAAGGTTTCACGCCCGTCGGTGTGCAACGCGGTGGAGACGTTGCTGGTACACGCGGACATCGCCGATTCCTTCGTTCCTGCAGCCCTGACTGCGCTGCGGGAGCGTGGTGTAACCGTGCACGGGGATGAACGGGTGGCACGCTATGGAAGCGTCGTCCCGGCTGGCGAGGAAGATTTCGCTCAGGAGTACCTCTCGTTGGATATCGCAGCGACCGTCGTCGACTCGATTGATGCGGCTCTGGAACACATCCGCCGCTACAGCACGGGGCATTCCGAAACCATCGTCACCGAGTCGCAGACCTCCGCCGCACGATTCAGCTCAGAAATCGATGCGGCGGCCGTACTGGTGAATGCTTCAAGTCGGTTCGTCGATGGCGGCGAATTCGGTTTCGGCGCTGAGATCGGCATCTCGACTCAGAAGCTCCATGCCCGGGGCCCGATGGGCTTGCCCGAAATGACCTCGACGAAGTACGTGGTGATCGGCTCGGGACAGGTCCGTACCTGAGCGTTGGCAAATAGCCGACCCAAACGTGATGCGTCAGCCCGGCATGGGTCAGAGCCGCTAGGCTGCGGTCATGACGCTGGGATTGACGCTGCTGCAGACGGAAGCCGAACGCGAGCTGCCAATTCCCGACTGGGCCTTCGGGGTTCTCGCCTTCGCCCTTCTCTTGATACTTCTGCTGCTCACCTTGTCGATCGGCAAGGGCCGTCCCCACAGCTAGGCGTCGGCAAGATAGGTGACGAGTCCTCCGCGACGCGCGACCGGGCTGGCGCGGCGTACCGACCGTGAGCCCAACTCTCGGCACCGGTTGGGGGTGATGGGCGGAACCTTTGATCCCATCCACCATGGGCACCTGGTGGCGGCCAGCGAGGTGGCCAGTCGATTCGAACTTGACGAAGTCGTTTTCGTGCCAACCGGTCAGCCGTGGCAGAAGGCTCATCGTCACGTTTCGGGCGCCGAGGATCGGTATCTGATGACTGTGATCGCCACGGCATCGAACCCGAGATTTACAGTCAGTCGAGTTGACATCGATCGGCCGGGACTGACCTACACAGTCGACACCCTGCGGGATTTGCACGCCGAGCATGGCGAGGATGTGGAGTTGTACTTCATCACCGGCGCGGACGCCCTCGCACAGATTCTGACGTGGCGCGACGTCGAGCAACTCTTCGGGCTGGCGCACTTCATCGGTTGTACTCGGCCGGGCGTGGAGGTTGACCCGCCTGCGATCGCTCAGCTGCCGCCGGAGCGGGTAACGCTGATGGAGGTGCCAGCGCTCGCCATATCGTCGACCGACTGCCGGCTGCGAGTTCGAGCTGAGGAACCACTCTGGTACTTGGTGCCGGAGGGGATCGTGCAGTACATCGCCAAGCGCGGGCTCTACCGCGAGCCAGAAGCCATCTGAGTTTCCGACGAAGAAGGAGACCTTTGACTGCCATCGACCATGCTGTCGAACTGACCCAGGTTGCCGCTGCCGCGGCCGTGGACAAGCTCGGAACGGACCTCATCGCTTATGACGTGTCGGAGCAGTTGGCGATTACCGATGTGTTTCTCGTCGTGACGGCGGCCAATGAGCGACAGGTCGGTGCGGTCGTCGATGGGATCGAGGAAGCGCTGCGTGAGCGCGGTGCCAAGCCGGTGCGTCGCGAGGGCGACCGACAGCAGCGCTGGGTGCTTCTGGACTATCTCGATCTTGTTGTGCACATTCAGCACACCGACGAGCGCAGGTTCTACGCTCTCGAGCGCCTCTGGCGCGACTGCCCGCAAATCGAACTTGGAGTGGACGAACGCCGATGACCGCGGCTCGAATCATCTTGTGGCGGCACGGTCGTACGGAGTGGAACGTCGAGAACCGCTTTCAAGGTCAGGCCGACATTCCGTTGGATTCGCTTGGATTCGCTCAGGCCGAGCGCTCAGCACGGATGTTGGCCGGGTATGCGCCTTCTGCTCTCTATTCAAGTGACCTGTCGAGAGCTCAGCAGACGGCGGCTGCGCTTGCCGAGATCACCGGCCTGGATGTCCAAACGGACAAGCGGTTGCGGGAAATCCATGTCGGGAGCTGGGAGGGACTGCTCGGCCGCGAAATAGACGAAGCCAATCCCGAGCTGGCGCATCGGCTCCGGGCTGGCGAAGATGTTCGCCGCTCACCGACCGGGGAGAGCCCATCGGAGGTGGGCCAGCGGATGGCTGAGGCGCTGACTGAGATCGCCGACGCAGCCGAGGACAAGTCGACGGTTGTAGTCGCGACTCACGGTTTGGCGGGCCGAGTCGGTGCCTGTCGTTTCGTCGGGTTGCCCTTCGATCACTGGCGGCTGATGGGTGGGCTGTCCAACTGCGCCTGGGTGAGCATCGACCGCCACCGGTCTGGGGTGTACTGGAGAATCGAGGCGTACAACGCTCTGGCCACCGCGGACGGCTTGGAAGCGATTTCCTGACTCTCGGCTCGCCGCGCTAGTATCGCGTGGTTCTCTCGTCGGCTGATCTCGAACGATCTGAGCCTCAGAGAGCGCTCGACGAGGGGCTTTGGCGCAGTTGGTAGCGCGCTTCCATGGCATGGAAGAGGTCAGGGGTTCGAGTCCCCTAAGCTCCACCAAATTACAAATTTATGTTCTATTAAGCCAAGGGGCGGTCCTTTTTGTTGTTATCCCTTGGCTGTGGGCAAAATCCTGGGTTTGAGCTTCATAAGGACGCCTTGTTGAGCAATCACCGCAATTACTACACAATACATTCAGAATAGAGGGCGCATGAGGTGGACGAACTTGTGAATGGTTACACGGTTCAATTCACTCGTGCATTCGGTCATGAAGGCATTCGTCGTCGAGAAGTACGGCAAGGATGGACTCCGTGCCGCCGATGTACCCGAGCCGAGGGTCAGCGACGGTGACGTGCTGGTCAAGGTGAGCGCCGCCAGTATCAACCCACTGGACAAGATGGTCCGCAATGGCGAGTTCAAGCGGCTCTTAAAATACCGGCCACCGTTCGTGCTCGGCCACGATGTTGCCGGTGTGGTGACAAGGGTCGGCCCCGGGGTGCGCGATTTCCAGGTAGGGGACGAGGTCTACTCCCGCCCTCGCGACCTGCGGATCGGGACCTTCGCGGAGTACATAGCGATCGGTCAGGACGACGTCGCGCCCAAGCCAGGTTCGCTCACCTTGCGCGAGGCGGCGGCGGTGCCGCTGGTGTCACTGGCTGCGTGGCAGGCGCTCGTCGACCGCGCTCACCTGAAACCTGGCCAGAAAGTCCTGGTCCACGCCGGCTCTGGCGGCCTGGGTTCTACCGTGATCCAACTCGCCAAGCGCCTCGGCGCCGTAGTGGCGACGACAGTGAGTGGGAAGAACGCGGAGCTGGTGCGCAGGCTCGGCGCCGATGTCGTCGTGGACTATACGAAGGAGAACTTCGCGGAAGTGCTCTCCGGCTACGACGTCGTGCTGGACTCGCTCGGTGGCGACAACCTCAAGAAGTCGTTCACGGTCCTCAAGCCTGGCGGACAGGTGATCGGCGTGGCTGGCCCGCCGGACCCCGGGTTCGCGAAGCAGCTCGGGGCGCCGCAGTTTATGGGCGTCGTGATGGGGCTGCTGAGCCGCAAGGTCCACAAGCAAGCCCGGAAGCTAGGCGTGAGCTACTCGTTCCTGTTCATGCAGGCCAACGGTGCCCAGCTGCGCAGGCTGGCCGCACTCTACGACGCCGGGCAGCTCCGTCCGGTCATCGACAAAACCTACCCATTTGACCAGATCCTTGAAGCGATGGCGTACGTCGAGCAAGGCCGCTCCAACGGCAAGGTCGTCATCACCCTTGACTGACATCTCGCCGCCGAGACTTCCTAGCAACGATTCTGTTGTGACTGGACATTTTTTCGCTGTAGTAGCGCTGCCACCGTTGTCCGATGGTAAGCAGCCAATAGATCGGCAACCTGGCCCTCGCCGAGCCTTCGCCGGACTTGCCTTGCTCGAGCCTGCACAGCCGGCCGACGCCTTGCCGCGGCCTGGCCTCTCAGCTCCCCGAGCGCCAACGCGCTCACCGCTAGGTTTGAATAGAGGCGCACAAGCTCCACCAAATTAGAAACTATGTTTCTATTAAGCCAAAAATCGCATAAGCGGTTTAGAACCAGTTATGCGGCCCTTTGCTTCCTCTTGGCCACGCAATTTGGTTCGAGTCCCCTAAGGTATCTGGCGCCTCCGTTTGATCTTGTTCCGGACCTTTCTATTCCCGATCCCCGAGAAAGCGGTTCTGAATGAAGTTCTTTAGCATCCGCAAGCTGGTGGTTGTTGGCGCAGTCGCGGGACTAGTGGCTGTGTCAGCCTGTTCCGATGCTTCCGCCCCGGGCACCACCGAGCCGGCTGTCGTGACGTCCTCTC
Source organism: Actinomycetota bacterium (assembly GCA_046732135.1). Classification (GTDB taxonomy): domain Bacteria; phylum Actinomycetota; class Actinomycetes; order Propionibacteriales; family Propionibacteriaceae; genus Microlunatus. The sequence continues at coordinate 8,710 of JBKPML010000047.1, read as the reverse complement.
CTGGGTCCACGGCCGCAGACCAGGCCGGCAACTCCGATGGGGCCCCTTTTAAGGCCATGGAGATCACTGAGCCGGACGCCGACCACAACGCGGTCTGCAACCTGTTCACACCAGACGAGGTCCAGCCGATGACGGGTGAGCTCGTCTCGCTCGGCGAGGGCTTGACCAATCCGGTCAACGACAAGTACCTCGGGGGCCGGATCAACTCCTGCGTCTGGTACGGGGACAAGACGGTCCTGCACCTCGTGATCACCAGCGATGGCAACGCTGGCGCCATGTACCGCAACTACGCGGGCAAGGTCGATAATCCGCAGCATCCGATGTGCAACGGCCACCCCGGCAGTACCGGTACGCAGGCTATCTGTGTATTCGGCGATGTCATGTACCTCGTACTCGCCGAGGCGCCGACGCTCGCAGAGGCCAACACCTACACACCGCCGACGGACCGGCAGATCGCGACGTTCATGCACGAAGCGCTGGCCCGGACCGGCGGAGAGTCGTCGGCCGGGCAAGACAGCTCGGGCACTGCTACGACGCTCACCGGCGGCCCCAACTGCGATCTGGTAAGTGCCGACGAGGTTACCCAGATTCTGGGCTCGCAGGCCTCGCTCGACACCCGCTACGAGAGCTGCTTCTACGTGGCGGAGGACGACGGCCTCCAGCTGATCGTCCGCGTGGAGAGCAGCAGTTCGCTTCCGGATCCGAAGTACATCGGCAAGACGTACGACGATCCGTACCCGGGCTGCCAGTACATCCGGACGAACCCCCAAATGGTCCAGGCGTACTGCACCCCGTCCGGCTACAGCTTCGAAGGCTCGTTCTACGGCGGCGAAATCTGGGCAAAGCCGAGGTCGAAGCGTTCGCCAAGTTTATAGCGACGATCATGCCGCGGGTTTAGCCGCCCACCGCGTCCGCTCTGAGCAAAACAGCCAGTAGTGCACCCAACCTGGACTTCATTTCCATCGCCGGCCAGCTTGACGATGCGATCATTGTTGTTTGGTATTGCGGCAGGTGCTGCGAAAACCGCGGGCAGCCCCAATCCGGCAACATTGGCTTCGGCCACGATCCGCTCAGTCAACTCCGACCCGAGCCTCTGGCTTACTCGCTGGGGGACACGAGCAGTAGCGTCGGCGACTGTGCGCGGGTCAGAGGGGATGTCGCACCGCACTCTGTTGAGCAGTATCGAGCTCACCGGGGGGTCCGAGTAGAGGCGAGAATCCACACCCTAGGCTCCACCATTCAAGCTCGTAGTCATGCGGCCTTTCGTCATCATGCTCGAGGCCTCTGGTTTGTTGGCCTGGCTTCTGCTTACCAATCTGCTACCAATGCGCGCGCGTCCCCTCATCGTTCGGAATGAGGACATCCATTGCGACTGCTCCGCGGGTGAGCGCCGAACGCAGCTCTTTTCGGTACACGAGTTCGGTGACACCGGTGTAGGCATGGCCGACGAGGTGGGCGATGTCTTTAATCGGCAACCCTGAGCTGGACAGCAGCGATACGAAGCTGTGCCGCAGTTCTCTTGGTGTCCAGGACATCGGGTCCATTCCAGCCGCGGCGGCGACGCGCTTGAAGGCTGCGGACGTTTGCGGGATCAAGCGGGTGCCGGTTCGCATTCAAGATCGACCCTTGGCGAAGTGAATCCGGTCTCTGCGCCGCTCATGACGCGGCGACCGTGACGTGGTTCTCCCGGATGGCGTTGGTCGGACTTAGCGGCCCACCGGGCAGTTTCTTGTACCCGGCAGGCCTCGGAGCCGGACCCGTGAGCTCTCCAGGGACGTCCCAAGAGACAAATACCCGCTCGTGTGGGGCCCACGCACCGAGGGCTGCTGGTCGGCGGGTTTCGGTGCGACGGTGGCTGAAGTTGGCTTTGCTGGATAAGTTGTACGTAACCGCGGGTTCTTCGTGCGGTGCTGGCCAAGGCACTGTCATCTACGGTCGTACGCCGAGCAGGGCCAGTATCCGGCCCGGACGGGTCACCCGTGGACGAGAGTCAAGACGCTGCCGCGTTCCGGGCCTACGAGACGCTTCAGTCACTGTTGGTGAGCTTGAACGACGTGCAGTCGTTCCTCGAGGAGCTTTCCCGCCTGGCAGCGAGCCTGATGCCAGCGGTCGAGTGTGGGATCACCAGCCGCTATAACGGCAACGTGATCACGGTCGCGTCGAGCGACACCAGCGCGGCCCTTTTGGATGAGACGCAGTACGAGACCAATGGCGGCCCCTGCCTGTTGACGCTCGACACCGGGCAAATCGTGCCGAGCCGCGACACCCGCAGCGAGACGCGCTGGCCCAGCTACACTGAGGTGGCCAGGCAGGCCGGGCTTCGCTGCTCGCTGAGTCTGCCGCTGGCGGTCAACGGCGTGGCGCTCGGGGCGATGAACCTGTACTGCTTCAACCGGCCGGACGCGTTCGGAGCCCCTGAGCAGCACCGGTTCGAAATGTTCGCAGCCCAGGCGGCCGGCGCGCTGCGGCTGGCCACCCGGCAGATCAGGGACTCCGAGCACCTGTCGCAGCTGGAGCAGGCGCTGACCTCCCGCACGGTGATCGACCAGGCGATGGGCATCATCATCTGCCAGCAGCGCTGCACCGCCGAGCAGGCCTTCGCGCTGCTACGGGCCGAGTCGCAAAACAACCAGCGCAAGCTGCGCGACGTCGCCGCGGACCTGGTCCGCCAGATGACAGGCGAGGAACCGCAGACCGGCCGGCCGTTCGACTCGAGCTGATCGACCGGGGTCGTCCGAAAACCTTTCCAGTTCATTGAACGTCGCGGCTCCCAACACTAAAATCCTTCTCGGTTGGGGACACAGCCGCGCGGTTCAACGCGCCTTCCCGGTTCTCAGAACATGGACGATGATGACGTCTTCTATCTTCGACAACCGTTCCGCCAGCATCACCCGGCCAGTCGACCAGACCAACCACAACAGACGCGGCTACAGCGACCACGACGGCCACCTCCCCAGCGGGCGTAACGGGCACTCAGCCGAGCCCGCCATCATCGAGGTCGGCGGCCGCCAACTGACTACGACAGACCTCGACCGATTCCTGACAACCTTGCCGGTGATCGAACAATCCAAAGGCCTGCTCATGGGCTACTACGGCATCGACGCCGACCGGGCCTTCAACCTCCTGCGCGGCTGGTCACAAAAGTCCAACGTGCGGCTATCCGCCATCAGCGCCCAGTTGGTCGACGCGGCCACCGCAACCTCCGCCACACCCTTCGACAACATCAAGCGCGTCTTAGATGAGTTGAACAGCGGCAAGATCCCGGCAGCGCATCATGACGGTACGGCAGCCGACTGTCCGTCAGAGATGTAGCTCCGGCTCGCCTGATCGGGTTCGGCCACCGACGAGGCACGGCGACATCTGGTGGCGAAAGGCCTGGTCAAAGCGGTTGACCTGACAGTTTGACTGACCGAATGTGGGCCTTCATCTCGCTGGGGGTGCGCGGCCGCTGCAGGTGCCAGGTCGCGAATGTCAGGCTCGATCGGTTCGGGAGCCATGACGGAACAGCATTCCCTAGCCTCGCGTGGCACCAGAGAGGGGCAGAGCGGCCAATTGAGCAGCCTGAGGACCGGTCACCGGAGACGAATTGCACACGCCGGCGGACATTGGTCCAGGCGAGGCTGTTATGTCCTGGACTTCCTGCTTCCGACTCGGCGTGAGGAGTTCCGCTCGAAATGGGGGCCAACGACGTCCCGCCGTCACACAACCGGGGAGAACACTTCAACCACCCTGTCATGGGCCGGCTCGACCTCCTGTTCGAAAACACCGACCTGGCCGCCAACCCCGGGATGGGAAGCTCCTGATCTACACCGCCGAACCCGGTTCCCGGCCGCCGATGCGCTCGTTCTGCTGGCCAGCTGGGCTGGCACGAACGACCAACTGGGGCCGGCTGCATCGTTGCACACCGGATAGATTGCTGATCGACATGACACGTCAAGCGCGAGCCCCGCGGACGCAGGCGTTCGGCGCGGAGGCATTCGAAGCCGGCCACGACACGGTCCTGCGGTGGCTCGGCATGGCCGGCTTCCTGATCAACAGTCGGGGCACGACGATGATGGTCGATCCGCTGCTCGGTGGTTTTGACATGCCAGTGATGATCGAGTTTCCGATCGCCGCCGCCGACGTGCCCCGGTTGGACGCCGTGCTGGTGACACACAGCGACAACGACCACTACAGCATCCCCACCTGTCGCGATCTTGCCGGCGTCACCACCGAGTTCCACTCGACTCGCTACGTGGCATTCTTCATGAAGCAGGAAGGCTTCCCGGCCCACGGCCACGGCATCGGCGAGCACTTCGCCATCGGACCGCTGAACGTACAGGTCACACCCGCCGACCACGCCTGGCAGAACGAGTCCGCGGGCGCCAGCGACCGCATCTTCGAGCCCGAGGACTGCTGCGGATTCTGGATCGAGACCCCAGACGGAACTATTTGGGCGCCCGGCGACTCACGACTCATTCCCGACCACCACTTACGGATGCCGATCGCCGATGCCATGTTGTTCGACTTCTCCGACAGTGAGTGGCACTTCGGGCTCGACGGTGCGATCGAGATGGCTAACGCCTACCCAGACACTCCGCTGCTGCTATACCACTGGGGCAGCGTCGACGCCCCCGACTTCGCACCCTTCAACGCCGACCCCGACTCCCTACCGGGCCGAGTCGACAACCCCGATCGAATCCAGGTCCTAGCACCCGGCCAACCCTTTGTATTGCGGCGGCTGGCCAGTCCGTCGTTAGGCCATCATGGCTGAGCAGCCAATCAAGCAGCCAAAGGACGCGACGACCAAGGACTCATCCACGCCTCGGCGGACCCCAGCCGGGCTAGGCGGATACAGCATGGACTTCGTGCTTGCGACTCGTAATGCGTAGGTCCTGAATCGAACACTGCTAGCCGCCGCTTGACCTGGTGCTGGTGGGGGGCCAACAGTGGGTCAATATGACATCTATCGAGCACAACTCCGAAGTGTCGGAGCGCCAGGCCCATGCCGAGGCCACCTATGAGCGGCTGTTCGGACCCCGGGACAAGAGTGCCGTCGACAACGATCCGGAACTAATGGAGATCTTGCGCCGGTTCATCTTCGGAGACGTGTTCGATACCGGTGTGCTCGACGACCAGACGCGGGAACTGATCACCGTCACGGTGCTGGCTTGCCTGCAGACTTTGCCGCAGCTGAAGTCGCACACGGCCGCGGCGCTCAATGTCGGTGTCCAACCGATCGAGATCCGTGAAGCCATCTACCAGCTGGCGCCCTTCATCGGATTCCCGCGGACGCTCAACGCGATCGGAACGATCAACGACGTCTTCCAGGCCCGGGACATCCAGCTGCCGCTCCCCGGCCAGGGCACAGTGTCTGACAACGACCGATACCCCAAGGGCCTCGCTGAACAGACTCCTTTGTACGGAGATGAGATCAAGGACAATCTGGCCGACCTGCCCCAGCCGTTTGACGAGTCACTGCCGCGGTTCTTGACCGAGTTTTGTTTCGGCGACTTCTACACTCGGGGCGGACTTAGCCTGTCTCAGCGCGAACTCCTCGTGCTGTGCGCCCTAGCCACAATTGGCGACACCTCAGCCCAGCTCGGCCCCCACGGCCGCGCGTGCATCGAGGTGGGCAACTCCAAGACCACTGTGGTAGCTGCGCTGGTGCACTGCTTCCCCTACATTGGATTCCCGCGCGCCGTCGCTGCCATCCGAGCGGTCAAGAATCTCTAGGTTGCCGGCTGGTGCAGCGAAGATGATCCGGCGATTGCTGGCGGCTTGCAAAACGGGTTGTGCTGACAGCACCCGTGACAGCAACGCGCCCCGAAGCTGCCCCGGTACACGGTGACCAACCGGGTGAGATCCCGGCCGTGCGTGGACGACCCCGGCCCGACGGTTCGGCCCGCTTGGGCCTACGGATTCGATGCTCATTGGCAGGGGCTCCGCCCCACACCCCCGCCTCGGCTCAGAGATGGCCGTGCCGTGATCGTGCAGGACACCCTAAGCTCCACCAATTAGAAACGTGTTCGATTCCAAGCGAAAAGGGGGGCATAAGCGATTTAAGACGACCTAAGCGTCCTCTTTTGCGTGAGATAGCCCTCTTACAGGGTTCGAGTTCCTAAGGACACCTGAGGACTTTGTTCAATTGCGCGAGTGCATATGCAAGACGCCTCAATCTGCCAAGTTCTCAATTTCAAAAGTCGAGCCTCGTGTGATGATAATAAAGTACCCTACAGCCTATTTGGAGAATTACATGAGCAAGGAAATTTTCGACACCTTATTCGGGGCTTGACGCAGCACTGAATGGTCATACGGAAGTATTTTTGAAAGAAGTCCTAAGAAGAAAACTTCATAGGCTTCTACTTAATAGCCTCGCTGGCTATCGGAGACTTTGACCTAACCAGTGACATCGACTTTGTAGTAGTTACAAATTGGCAGTTAAGTGATACAGAAGTGAAAGAATCCAAAAGGCGCACAGAAATACCTGTAACCAAGATGCGAAGTGGCAAATGATCTTGAGTATTCTTTTCCCTAAAACGAATGTTGACAAAGAATTCGTCACCATATACCGAACAAGGTCCGATTACTGCGGAGGATAGAGACGTTTTGGTACTTCAAACAATGGGAGTTAGACGATCCAAAAGTCCGGACATGACGACACCCCCCACCGGCGACGCCAGCGCCGGACACTTCATCAAGTGCAGGCTTGTCTAGTAACGAGGTGGACGTGCGAGAAAAAAGTGTGGTAGTGCCTGGGCCCAAACCAGCAACGTTTATGCAAAGAATTGAGGCAAGCGACCTAAGACGATAAGTACGTGATGATTTAGTAACTGAGGGTAAGGAAACAGGCCATCTTGAACCCAAATGGATACCGCTTATCGATTTTGTTGGCAAGAATGGCAAGACACAAGCAATTCGATTCACCAACCAGCAGCTCTGAAGTCTTCAGACAATCAATGGAATTTGTCGGGTTATGCTGCTAGGCTCGGGCGCGAGTACGAGTAGCGATCCCAGTTGCTATAACACAAGCACGCGCGACAGAGTTCCCCAGACTGTATAATCAAGTGGTGGAATTACCGCAAAGTAGACTCATCAACCGAGTCAAAGACAAGAGCATCAAAGATGATCGCCTTGATGCGGCTCTTATGTACGGTTCATTCACAAAAGGCGAGGGCGACCGATACTCAGACATCGAGTTCTGGCTTTTCTTCAACACGCAGAAGCTCAGCGATATTGACCAAGAGCAGTGGATTAAAGACATAGCTCCTATATATTGGACTGTAATCAACGAACACGGCACGAGAGTTGCCTTCTTCAAAGACCACCTCATACGAGGCGAGTTCCATTTCGTCTCGACTTCCAATATGAGCGGAGTTAAGGACTGGCCCGCCGTCGAGCCGGAGAGAGCCTCTCAAATGGTTATCATTGACCATACAAACAAGCTTCAAAGCTACATCGAAGCTGGAGAACCAACAATCCCTTCGTCTCCAGTTCAAATCGAACGACTCTGCGGACAGTACCTTAATTGGTATCTATTTGGTCGCAATGTGCTTAAGCGCAGCAACCTAGCTCAAGCGCACATGATTCTCGGAATCTTGCAGGGCTATCTCATCTGGATGGTCCGTTTGCAAGAAGGAAACACGAACCACTGGCAGACTCAGTCTAAGAATCTGGAAATGGAGCTGTCCCAGGAGTCATATCAAGAGTTTATTCAAACCACTGCTCGATGCGCGACCGATGAGCTGGATAAAGCCTATGAGTATGTATGGCAATGGGGGTGTAGGCTCATTCATCTTTTGGAACAAACGCACGGGTTTGCTATCCCACCCGACCTGATGGATGCGATGACCGCCTATTAACCAATGGCGCTGTACGGAATCAGGCGTCAACGTGTGGGGCCTGAGGATGATCTTTCACCAACTATGAACGGTATTCGGGCCCTTCTTTACACCCGATGACAGCCCTCCTAAGTCATGCCGCAATCGTGCACGACCGCATGATTACTCCAGCGAGAAGCAGATACCGCCGCACTGTCATGTCGTCGACGCAGTATCGCATCGCTAGTCTCGCCAATGGCCAACCCTCGGGATGGAGATGGCAATGCCTCGGCCCTCTGCTCGTCAGTTGCAGGTCAGAGGCCCTTTTCAGCTCGGGAAAGGGCTGGACGTCGAGCTCGACGAGCAGGGAGGCCCAGGGCGCCGAGTCGAGAAGGTGATAACCCAGTGCCCGGCCGGCTCGGGAACGCGACTTGAAATGCCGGTGGAAGTTGCGCCGGTCGATTCGGGATGCCGGGGGACGAGGTGAAGAGGAGCCGGAGCCGTGCCAGGCTTCGACAGCCGTTTGGCGGCGCGGTCCAGCTCAGCGGCGCCGAGGCGCTCCAGCCGGGCAGCAGATGCTGGCTTGCTTCTTGTCGAGGTCGAGATCCTCCCATGCGATCGCGACAACTTCGCTGCGCCGAAAGGCCTAGGACCAGGAGCAGGATGTATGCCTCGCAGAGCGCCTACTGCTCGTAAGCCGCCGACTCGAGGAACTGTGTGAGGCGTCTTCATCTTCGCCGGTCCCACATGCGGACGGTGCTGTCGCGGGCGCAGCGAATCCACCGTCACGCGTACCGTGAGAGAGTGAGCCGCGAGGCGGAAGATCTCAACCGGCGGCTGCTACGCGCTCGGGACGCGATGGACCGCGCTTACGCCGAGCCGATGGACGTGCGCGCCGTGGCGGCGGTGGC
>JBKPML010000046.1:0-10771 GCA_046732135.1 Actinomycetota bacterium | reverse complement strand
CAGTAATGAACGGACCAGGGTGGTCTTGCCCGATCCATTTCCTCCCATCAATGCGACGGCCTCGCCGCGACGAACCTTTACATCGACTCCCCGCACAATCGGTAGTCCGCCGAGCTCGACGGTCAAGTCGTGGGCGGCGGCCACTTCGGTGGTCGCTACGTCGGCAACTAGGGACATCCGTTGGCCTTTCGAAGAGCGACAAGGTTTGCAGCCATCACCGAGAAGTAGTCTGTGCCGCGCGAATCGGCCGTGATTCCTTCGATCGGATCGAGCACGTCCGTGCGAAGTCCAAGATCACGGGCCACTGCTCGGGCGACCGCCGGAGAAACGAGGGTTTCAAAGAAGATCGTCGTAATTCCGTGCTCGCTAGCCTCCCGTTGCACCTCGGCTATCCGGCCGGGCGAGGCTTCGGCATCAGGGCTGAGCCCGCTGATGGCGATCTGAGTTAGCCCGTAGCGGGCGGCAAGGTAGCCGAAGGCCGCGTGTGTCGTAATGAACTCCTTACGCTCACAAGCCGAGAGTCCGCCTGCGTAGCGGTGATCCAGGTCCGTTAGCTTGACGTTGAGCCGGCCGACGTTGGCACGATAGTCACCGGCATGAGCCGGATCAATTGCCGCCAGCCGATCGGCAACCGCAGCACCGATTGGTGCTATGAGTGTCGGGTCCAGCCAGACGTGTGGATCGAGCCCATCATGCCCATGGTCAGCCGGACCATCCGCAGGCCCATCGCCCTGGCCGTGATCTTCAAGCGGCACGACTGTGGTGGTGTCCAGTACGTTAGGGTTTTCGCTCTGCATGACCGCCTCGTCTACAGCCGGCTGAAAGCCTCGTTGGTAGACCACTAGGTTCGCTCGGACGATGGAGCCGACTTGGCGCGGCGTGAGTTCGAGATCATGTGGTTCGGCGCCCGGCTTCGTCAGGCTGCGAACGCTCGCATGGCGGCCGGCAACCTGTTCGGCGACGAACTGGAAGGGATACGCGGCGGCAACGATCGAGAGCACCCCGGAAGAAGTGCCGCCTGCGCTGCCGGCCCCTTCCGCTGCGTGGCAGCTGGCAGCCAGTAGCTGCATGGCGACTAGCAGCGCTGCTGCTCGTCCGCCCTTCATGAAAACGATTATCATTTGGCGTTAGTGCGGGGTCAAACGGCGTCGAAGCAACCTGAGCCCCGGCGCATGACGGGCTTGACGATGACTTGCGGCATCCACCCAAGTCGAAATCGATTGAACTTGTTCACGAATCTGATGTTGAGGAGATGACCATGTCTGATGACCCCGAACACATCCGCGGGCTTATCGACCGCTGGGCAAGGGCCGTACACGCCGGCGACCTGGATGGTGTTCTAGCGAAGCACGCAGACGACATCGTGATGTTCGACGTTCCGCCACCCGAGGACGGCGTGCGTGGCATCGAGGCCTACAAGCAGACGTGGCCGCCATTCTTCGAATGGCAAGCGTCCGGTGCAGTTTTCGAGATTGTGTCCCTTGACGTCACCGCTGGTCAGGACGTGGCGTACGCGTACGCCTTGTTGCGCTGTGGCACGGTCCAGGACCTTGCCGAGCGGCCGGACAACCGGCTGCGACTGACCATCGGCCTTCGCAAGGAAGGCGACCGCTGGGTGGTCGCCCACGAGCACCACTCATTCACCGACAGCGGCTAGTTATCCAGAGTTGCTTGCTGGCAGCCACATCCGCCTTTGTGGGTACAGACGCTAACCCGAGCGGACGAGTTCTGGCGTCCGCGATCGAGGCAGGCGGCCGAGGAGCCGGTCAAACACTTCAGCTCGATCGAATTGAAGGGCGTAAGCGCGGGCACGCTCCGCCATGGCGGCTCGTTGTTGGTCAGACAGAGTCAATGCCCGGTCTAAGGCGTCGGCGATAGCTGGTGGATCGTTCGCGGGTACGAAGAATGCCGTGTCACCCACCGCCTCCACGATGCCGCCCGTCTCCGTCGTGATCACCGGTCCACCGCCCGCCAACATCTTCTCGACCAAGGCGATTCCGAAGGTTTCGACGAACTCGGGACGAGGTTTGCTCGGCAGCACGAACGAGGCGCAACCGGCCATGAGATGGGGCTTCTCATCGTCGTCAACGTCATTGAAGAAGACGATCCGATCGGCTGCCGTGCTCGCTGCTGCGAGGTCGCGCAACTGCTGAGCCTGCGGCCCACTGCCTGCGATGACCAGGGGCAGGGTCTGGCAAGCGGAGCTCTCTGCGAAGCCGGCGATCAGGTCGTCAACTCCCTTGGCGTGCGCGAGCCGGGAAAGGTACAGCACGTAGCGGTTCGGCATTAGGCCGCGTGCCGCCAGCCGGCTGGCCATGTCACGCGGCCGCACATGCAGGTACGCCTCGGTGTTGATCGCCGGATAGGAGATGGCGATGCGCTCGCGGCAGCACTGAGCGAAATGCGTGCCGTGTTTGGCGTCAATTTGCTCCGCTGAGGAGATCACCAGCTCTCGGGTGTACTCCGAGACCGCAGCGGGTACATCGCTATCCAGGTAGGCAGAAAGGACCTGAGCAGCGGCGCCGAACTGTCCTTCCGCCACGGAGGACCGTACGACGTTGGTGACATCCGACCCAACGGCTTCCGCGATTGTCCAGACGGTCATCGGAAGGCCAGTGCTTCGGGCTACCCGCATTGCTTCCGCCACGGCCGTTGCATGCGGGCTGAGATATAGCGACATGCAAACAGTAGGGATGCCGTCGGTGAACAGTTCGACTAGCCGCCCGGTCAGACCGGCGAGGAAGCGCGCGTCCGGGATCTTGTAATCACCGACCGGTTCGGGTCGCTCAACCTCTATTCCTTTGCTGTAAGGAAGCACACCGTCGAGGGGTTTGAGCGGTAGGCCAGATCGAGCCAGCAGGTCCATCGGCCAGCTCACGATCCGCACATCGGTGAAGCCGCGGGTCAGCGCGACCTCTGCAAGATTTCGCGCCTCTACCGAATGCCCGCAGATCACCGGGTCTGCGCGCACCACGAGGACAAGCCGGTAGCCAGCCAGCCAGTCAGGGTTCATTCAGCCTCCCTGTCGAGCACCGAAACCGACGGTGGTCTGCTCGATCGCCCCCAATCCGAAGGCTCGTGCCCGAGCCTAAAGTGCAATCGGCCGCCGCGATACAAATCCCGAGCCGGCAACCAAGTACCTTCCAGCGGTTCTCCGTTGAAGGTGACCGACTGTACGTACTGCACAGGTCCGGCAGGCTCCGGCTCGACAAATCCGCTGGTCTCGATCGCGAGCTCTGAATTGCTGAAACTGATCTGCCCGGACTGGAATGACGGGGCGTTCAGCAGGTACAAAGTTTGACCGGCCAGGGGGAACAGACCAAGTGAGGCCCATACGTACCACGAGCTCAATCCACCCGAATCATCGTTCCCGGGTAGACCGCCGCGTCCCAATCCGAACTGATTGTTGATCGCCGCCTGAACCACCTCGGCCGTACGGTCTGGGCGGCCAACGTAGTGGTACGCCCATGGCGAATCGACGTCGGGCTCGTTGTTCAACCCCTGGAAGCGGTTCAGCGCAAAGCCGTTGGCCAGCTCGTCCAGACTGGGCCGCTCGGCAGGCTGTTGAACCGGGTCTGCCCCGTAGCCGAAGAACGCATCGAGCAGGTCGGTGAACTTCTCCTCACCACCAGCAAGCCGGATGCGGGACGCCATATCAGGCAATAATCGGAATGAGTAATTCCACTTGCCACCCTCGTAGTACGACGAATCGACCAACAGCCCGGTCTTGGCATCAAACGCGTTGACCCACCGACTCGCTAGCCGGTCGAGCTGCTCCGCGAGCTTCCCGTCGCCGACGTATCGAGCGACTTTCGCGGTACATTCGCAGGCGAAAGCCAAGTCGAGTGTGTGACTGATCGGGTGGGCAACCCCGCGAAGCATGAATTCCTCACCGTAGGGCCGTCGTAGATCGGCGTCCATGTGGCACAGGGCCCAATCCCAGTCGATGCCGGTCGCATTGAGCTCGCACAAATCGGCAAGGAAGGTGTGGGCAAGAGCGCTTCCTTGGCGGGAGAACCGGTCGGCGCCCTTCGCCATCCGGTAGCCGATCGGCAGGTTGCCCTCCTCCTCGCAAATTGAGAGCAGTGCGTTGGCGAGTTCAACGGCTCGCTTGGGGAACAGCGCGGTGATCAGTGGGAGCTGCGTGCGATAGATATCCCACATCGTGCAGATATCAAAGACGAAGGGCCCAGTGGTGGGCCAAAACGGACTCTCATCCGGCGCGAAGCAGGGCTTGATCATGGAGTGATAGAGCGCCGTCGCGAAGATCGTTTGCCGGCTAGGGTTTCGGGTCTCGACCCGAACCTTGTCGAGGTGATCTCCCCATGCGGCGGCAGTTGCTCGGCGTCTGGCTTCGAACGTCCTACGCGAATGGCCGCAGTCTTTGTCGAGGTTTTGCCTCGCTTGGCCCACACCGCGGAGCGCAAAGCCGAAGCGAATTTCCACCACCTGACCCGCTGTCGTCGGTCCGCGCAGTATCAGCCCGAAGGGCCGTAGAGTCGTCTGCCGGATCCGATCGAGGTCAAGCCGGGTGCCGCCATGCATCAGCCGGCGGTCGTACCAGAGCAGCTGCCGCCAATCCCCGATGTCACATTGCAGATGGACGGCCAGGGGTGCGCCCTCGACGACGATCTCGGCCTGGGCAATGCCAGGTCGAAGTGACTGGAGATGGGCGCGCAACGGGACGGTTGTGCCATAGGGAATTGCCAGCCCGCCCATCGAGAAGTCCACAACGATGCGGGCGTCCTTATGCTCGGGAAAGGTGTAGCGGTGTACTGCGCTCTTGGGGCCCACGGTCAGCTCACACTGGATGCCGGAGCTCAACGTGGTCCGGTAGTAACCGGGCTCGGCATGCTCCTCGAGCAGATCCCAGGTGCTCCCCAGCGAATCAAGCGGCTCCAGCATGGGGGTGACCCGGAAGTAGTTGTAGTACTTGCGGATGGCGCCTGTACCTGACTGCTGGAAATGGGTGAACCCGGATGCGATCGGGCGGTCGTGAATCCGGGTAGGTAGCCCCTCGGTGCTGAGGTTGTACAGGCCGTAACCCGTGGGATAGGCCCCGGAATAGGCGCATGCCGACACCATCCCGAACGGATGGGTGGCGCCGGGATGAGTGTTGCCGACTTGTGGCTTGGGCCACCACCAGGTGGCCGCGAGACCGCACGGCTCGGGCAGGTCCGTCGCGGACGTGCCGATAAAGGGATCGACGTAGGACATCATCTTGGGATCATTGTGACGGGAATTCGACGAGGTAGGTTTCGGGCAGATATCAGCGGTGTGACACCGTGCCCGAAACTGACTCGAGCGCCGGTCGCGCGGTGAAGATATCCTTTAGCCCGCTTGAGCCGCCATCCCAGCCGGGGATGGCGCATCTTCTGGAAAGTGATTGGTGTGGCCGCGACAAGCCGTTTGGACAATGTCATCAGTCTGTGCAAGCGCCGAGGCTTCGTGTTCCCAGCGGGAGAGATCTACGGCGGGACGCGGTCGGCATGGGACTACGGGCCGTTCGGGGTGGAACTCAAGGACAACATCAAGAAGCAGTGGTGGCGGGCTACCGTCACGGCTCGTGACGACATCGTCGGCCTGGACTCTTCGATCATCTTGCCCCGGCAGGTGTGGGTCGCCTCTGGGCATGTCAACGCCTTCCACGATCCCTTGACCGAATGCCTCTCCTGCCACAAGCGCTTCCGCGCCGATCAACTTGAGGATGAATTCGAGGCCCGCAAAGAGCGCAAGCCAGATGGCTTGGGGGAGATCGCCTGCCCCAACTGCGGCACCCGCGGCAGGTGGACAGAGCCACGGGATTTCAACATGATGCTCAAGACCTATCTAGGTGCGGTCGAGGACAGTTCGGGCCTGCACTATTTGCGGCCGGAGACCGCCCAAGGCATTTTCATCAACTTTGCCAATGTTGTCACCGCCAGCCGCAAGAAGCCGCCGTTCGGCATCGGTCAAGTCGGCAAGTCTTTTCGCAACGAGATCACGCCGGGAAACTTCATCTTCCGCACCCGGGAATTCGAGCAGATGGAGATGGAGTTCTTCGTTGAACCAGGCACTGACGAGGAGTGGCACCAGTACTGGATCGACGAGCGAACGCGCTGGTATGTCGACCTGGGCATCTCCCAGGACAATCTGCGCCACTTCGAGCACCCGCCCGAGAAGCGGTCACACTATTCCAAACGAACGGTCGATATCGAGTATCGCTTCGGCTTCCCGGGCAGCGAGTGGGGGGAGCTTGAGGGCATCGCCAACCGCACCGACTTCGACCTAACAGCCCACAGCGAGCATTCCGGAGTCGACCTTTCCTACTTCGATGCGGCCAGCGGTGAGCGCTACATTCCATACGTGATCGAGCCTGCGGCCGGGCTCACTCGATCGCTGATGGCTTTCCTCGTAGAGGCCTACGCTGAGGACGAGGCGCCGAACACCAAGGGCGGGATGGATAAGCGCACCGTGTTGCGACTCGACCCCCGGCTAGCACCGGTGAAGGTAGCGGTACTGCCGCTGTCAAGGAATGAAGAGCTCTCACCCAAGGCACGCGACCTTGCTGCTGCGCTCCGCCGGAGCTGGAATGTCGAATTCGACGATGCTCAAGCCATCGGTCGCCGCTACCGTCGGCAAGACGAGATCGGCACGCCCTACTGCGTCACGATCGACTTCGACACCTTGAATGATCAAGCCGTGACCGTACGCGATCGTGACTCGATGACCCAAGATCGAGTATCTCTGGACAAGGTGGAGGATTTTCTGGCTACCCGGCTGATCGGTTGTTAATGATCTCCACCCCTGAGCTCACCCGCCAGCTCCGGATCGGAAATATCAGTCTCGAGACCCCGGTAGTGCTGGCGCCAATGGCTGGCATCACCAATGCGGCCTATCGACAGTTGTGTCGCGAGCAAAGCGCCGGATCGCGCGCCGCCGAGCTGAGGAGGAGCGAGCGGAGCGAGCAATCAAGCAGCGGTCTCTACGTCTGCGAGATGATCACCTCGCGCGGCGTCGTCGAACGGGACCCCAAAACGCTCTCAATGCTGCAGTTCGATCCGGGGGAACAGATTCGATCCGTTCAGCTGTACGGCGTCGACCCTGCGATCGTGGCCCAAGCCGCCGAGATTCTCTGTGCCGAGTACGGGGTGGATCATCTTGACCTGAATTTCGGCTGCCCGGTGCCGAAAGTGACTCGCAAGGGTGGTGGCGCGGCGCTGCCGTACAAGAGGGACCGGCTGCGGGTGATCTTGACTGCGACCGTACGAGCGGCAGCTCGTTATGGCGTTCCGGTGACGATCAAGACCCGGATCGGCATCGACCAGGAGCACCAGACATTCCTCGATGCCGGACGGATCGCCGAGGACACCGGGTGTGCCGCGATCTCTTTGCATGGCCGCACTGCCCAACAGGCCTATTCCGGTCTTGCCGACTGGCAGGCCATTGCCGCCCTGCGGGCAGCCGTCAACATCCCCGTGCTGGGCAATGGCGATATCTGGGAGGCCAGTGACGCTCTGCGAATGGTGGCTGAGACCGGCGTAGATGGCGTAGTAATCGGTCGAGGCTGCCTCGGCCGACCCTGGCTCTTCCGCGATCTTGCCGACGCCTTCTCCGGCCGAGTCGGTCACCGATTCCTGCCGACTCTGGGAGAAGTCGCGGCGACCGTACGGCGTCACGCGGAGCTGCTTTCCGCCCTCCTCGGCGAGCGGCCTGGCTTGACCGATCTGCGAAAGCACATGGCGTGGTATTTCAAGGGATTTCCTGTCGGCGGCGAAATTCGGCGGAGGCTTGGCATGGTGTCGTCGCTTGCTGACCTTGATCAGCTGCTCGCCCTGCTGGATCCCGGTTTGCCGTTCCCGGTGCATGAGCTAGGCGCGCCTCGTGGGCGCCAGGGCGCGCCGCGGGAAAAGGTAGCCCTGCCTGAGGGCTGGCTGACCGAGAGGTCAGGTCGAGATCTCGATCTTGTCGGTGCAGAGCTTGGCATTTCGGGTGGCTAAGGACATCTCACCGCGAACGCAGGCTTGGGCCGGAACCATGACCGGCCACGCTTGGGGAGGCGTCGTTCGTGCACACCAAGACTCGTCGCGCCGGCTCAGTGCGACGCCCTTGGTCGATCGACCTCGCCGAGAGGAACTCGAACGACTCACGCTGCGACCGGAGGCCACATTCGCCGACGGCGCCGGAAATCGTGCCACGCCCGAGAAGCCTGACGATGTTCGTACCTGCTTCGAAAGGGATCGCGACCGGATTGTGCACTCCACTGCATTTAGGCGGCTGGCGGGCAAAACCCAAGTCCATGTGGATCCCACTGATCATCAGCGGACGCGTTTGACGCACGCGCTCGAGGTGGCTCAAGTGGCGACCTCGATCGCTCGCAGTGCAGGCCTGAATGCCACTCTGGCTGAAGCAATCGCCCTTGGCCACGATTGTGGGCATGGTCCTGGCGGTCACGCCAGCGAGGAGGCCTTCGATGCCTTCCTACCCGAGGGTTATGAACACGGGCCGTGGGGTGCAGATGTGGTTTTGACTGGCCTCAACTTGTGTGCCGAGACGCTCGACGGCGTCCGCAACCACTCTTGGTCCCGACCGGCACCCAGCACGCCGGAGGGAGAGGTGGTGAGTTGGGCGGACCGGATCGCCTATTGCGCACATGATCTTGAAGATGCCGTTCACGCCGGGATCGTCGCCGAGTCTGACCTGCCCGAAGAAATCGCCGAGGTGTGTGGTCGCAGTCGTCGGGCGCAGCTCAACGTGTTTATCCGAGCAATCTGCCGCTGCATCGTCGAGAATGGTGCGATCGCGATGCCCCCGGCCGAAGCCGCGGCGCTCGGGTCGCTACGAGAGTTCAACTACGAGCGGATCTATGTACGGCCAGCCTCCCTTGCCCAATCCCGCGCGGTGGTCGATGTTCTGCGGGTCCTGGTCGAGTACTACGCCGAGCATTCAGAGTTGATCCCGGACGCCTCCTCACCACCGGGCGACCCAAGCGTCCGGGACGCCGTTGCGTATGTTGCGGGCATGACCGATCGCTACGCGTTCGAGCAAGCGGTCACCGAGCTTGGATGGGATCCAGCGCAGTTGCCGCGGGGGGTCGATCGCCCGGTCTAAACATCGGTAGGCTGATCCGACGCCTGTGATCGTTGCCGAAAGGTGCACCGTGCTCGATCGCGCCAATGCCTTCGTCGCCTTGCGGACGGATGGAGTGTCGGTTCTGCTTGACATTTCGCGCGGCCAGCTGCCCGCGATCGTCCACTGGGGCGCAGAACTCGGCGACATCGCGCCTGACAATGTCGAAGCGTTGCTGCTGTCGGTTGTCAGCCCGATAGCCATTAACAGTGTCGATGAGCCAGTACGACTCTCGATCCTGCCCGAGCACTGGACCGGCTGGCTGGGTCGCCCTGGACTCAGTGGCTCGCGGGAGGGTCGTGACTGGTCGCCAAAGTTCATTGCAACAGAGGTATTGGTCGACGGTGTCAGGGTCGAATCCAGTGCCGAAACACCGACCTTGATCAACACCGGCACATCCTCGGTCGTGGTCGACGCAGTGGACGAGGTGGCTCAGCTTGGGTTGGTCATCACCATGGAGCTGACAGTCGGCGGCTTGCTCCGTTGTTGCGCGGAAGTGACGAACCTCGGCAGCGATCCCTACTCGTTGGCCGATTGCGTCCTCGCCTTTCCAGTGCCTCAGTACGCACGCGAGATCTTGGACATGGCTGGCCGCTGGGGCAAGGAGCGGGTGCCGCAGCGGCGGCATTTGGGTGTCGGCATGCACCTGCGGGAAAACCGAAAAGGTCGCACTGGCGCAGATGCAACGACGGTGCTGCACGTCGGAGTACCGGGATTCTCCTTTTCGGCTGGTGAAATCTGGGCCCTGCACACCGGCTGGAGCGGCAATCACACCCACTACGCCGAGCGGCTATCCATGGGCGAACAGGTCATCGGGGGAGGTGAACTGCTGCTGCCCGGTGAAGTGATCTTGGCGAGCGGGGAGAGCTACCGCTCACCGTGGATCTACGGTTCGTACGGACATGGGTTGGATTCGGTGGCTCATCGATTCCATCGCTATCTGCGGTCGCGGGACCGGCATCCGTCGGTTGACCGTCCGGTGACTCTGAACGTCTGGGAGGCGGTTTACTTCGACCACGATCTTGATCGGCTGGTGGAACTCGCCGAACGCGCTGCCGATGTCGGGGTCGAGCGTTACGTGCTGGATGACGGCTGGTTTGGAGCCCGCCGCAACGACCGTGCCGGACTGGGTGACTGGGCTGTGTCGACAGAAGTATGGCCGCAGGGGCTGCATCCACTGGTGGACAAGGTCATCAGCCTAGGCATGGAGTTCGGGCTCTGGTTCGAGCCTGAGATGATCAACTTGGACTCCGACGCAGCGCGCGCCCACCCCGAGTGGGTGATGGCAACCGGCGGCCGGCTGCCTGTGGAGTCGCGGTTCCAGCAGGTGATCAATATTGGGCTGCCGGACTGCTACGCCTACATCCGGGACGCAATCTTCGCCATCCTCGCCGAGTATCCGATCAGCTACATCAAGTGGGATCACAATCGGGATCTGATCGACGCGGGCAGCGCGCCGACGGGCCGGCCCGGAGTGCATGAGCAGACTCTTGCGTTCTACCGGCTGCTCGAGGAGATCAAAGCCGCTCATCCCCACCTGGAGATTGAGTCATGCTCGTCCGGCGGTGGACGTGTTGATCTCGGTGTGCTCGAACACACGGATCGAGTCTGGGTATCGGACGTCATCGACCCACTGGAGCGCCAGCAGATGCAGCGGTGGACC
>JBKPML010000045.1:0-7434 GCA_046732135.1 Actinomycetota bacterium | reverse complement strand
CGGCGTTCTCCATCGTCTGCGCCATCTGGGCACGGCGCACGTCGCCCTTTGTCAACCGGTCGGTGCTGTCCGGCGAGAGAACGCCCAGCTCGATCAGACGGTCAATGTACCCTCGGTCAACGCCAGATCGGTTTGCGGCGTCCGCCCGAGAGTACTCAGCCACGAGGCAAGGCTACTGGCCGGCCGGCTCCGGCCGACGGTATTGACCGGCCGGCTCCCGCCGATGGCTCAAAAGAAACATCGGCGAGACAAACCGGATGCTGTCAGATTGGGTTCAGGCGCCTGGTTCCGAGCAGGAGGCCTCCAGGGTCACGTCAACGCCCGCCGCCGAGGCGGTCCGGGCGGGTCCACGAATGGCTGCACGGAAGTCGTAGATACAGGCACGAATCCTGACAACCGGCGCCTGTACCGGCTCGCCCTCACCGAGGAGGGGCGGGCCATCGCTAAAGGGGTCGTGGATAAGTTCCGAGCTCAACACGAGCAATTGCTGGGCGAGCTGACACCGGAGGAGCGTCGAGCCCTGACCGTAGGGCTAGCCGGTCTCGTCCGCGTGCTCAAAAGTCATCCGCGGGCAGCGCACGGACACGGCTGGGCCCCTAGCTGAGCACCACCACCTCAGGCCAGATGTGGGGCCAGGGTTGAAGCCGGTTTCGGCACATCCGGATGGGCGCACCATTCTCCTCGTTGTCCACGCCGGGAGGGCTGGAGTACCGGCCTGCTTCCAAACACTCAGCGAACCATCGGTCAAGTTCGGCCGCCGAGAATCGTCCGACCACCACTGCGTCGGTTGCTGAGTCCGGTGGGGGTCCCCAACGCCCGGAACCGTTGTGGCCAGAGAAGACTGGCGGGACGGCTCCTCGATCCCGCCGCCGCGTACGACTCAGCGCTCCCGCCTCCCCGTAGTTGCGAGCTAGTACGACCGCGGTCGCCCGGTCGACGGCGGCGCTCGTCCGCTCGACCTGAGCCACGAGGTCGTCCAGCCCAGACTGCCGCCGGTGAGGTCATGCCAGCCCGCCGCCAGTAAAGGGACGAGCATCGGGTTGTCCGGCTGCGCCCACGCCGGATGGTGGCCACCCTCGATGAAGTACAACTCGTCGCGATGGAAGCCGTACCGGCCCGCGAAGGCCATCAGTAGGATCACGACGACCCCCGCAATCGCATAGGGGCCGCGACTCAGCGTGAGCATCAGGCGCGACGAGCTCTCGATTCCGCGGAACGGTACGTAGGCACGCTCCTAATTTTGGGGGTCTCCAATGTCACGGTTGACCGCGTTTGTTCTGGTGGCTCGCTGGTAGCGCTCGGCGAGTGCTGCGGCGCGCTGGATAGCGCCGGGTGGATCGAGCACGGTGAAGTCGCAGTCGTAGATGCCGACGAAGACAAACAGCATGGCTTCGCTGTCCGCCCCGACGGTAAGAATGCAGTGGTGTTCGTCGACCGCAGCGAGCATTCCCTCCGTGACGTGGGACTTCCCGCGGAGCTGCTCGATCGGGGCGTGCATCAAGAACCGGCCGACGACCGGCCAGGTTTGGACAGACAGCCCATCGGTGAGGTAGGCCTCGAATCCGCCTGAGGGTGGTTGGCGGGGCTTGAAGTGCCGCCCATTTGGCACCTTGATCGCCATCCGGTCGACCCGGTAAGTGCGCCAGGTTTGAGCCGCTATATCCCAACCCACCAGGTACCACCGTCGACCGGCGTGGAGGAGCCGGTGTGGCTCTGCCTCCCGGCGGGCGAGCTGACCATCGTGGCGACGGTAGTCAAACCGCAACAGTTCGCGGTCACGGATGGCACTCGCGGCGGCGACAAGGATGGAAGGATCCACCAGCGGCGCGGCGGAAGGCAGCGTGCTGATCGCTTGGGCCAGGCTGGAGATCCGCCGGCCGAGCGCGGCGGGCAGGACGCCATCGAGCTTCGTGAGTGCCCGCAACGCCGGTTCCTGAATGCCGCCGACGGTACCGGCAGCAGCCGTCTGCAGTCCGATCGCTACCGCGATCGCCTCCTCGTCGTCGAGGAGCAGCGGCGGCAGCTTCGTCCCTGCCCCGAGTCGGTAACCGCCGGAAACGCCCGGTGCGCCATGAATGGGATAGCCAAGATCGCGGAGGCGTTGCACGTCCTTACGGATCGTGCGGGTTGTCACCTCGAGTTGGCCGGCAAGCTCGGCACTGGTCAGGTCACGGCGTGTTTGGAGGAGCGCAAGAAGTTGGAGCAGCCTGGCCGGGGTGCTTCTCACGAATATCAAGTCTCCTCCGATTGCGGAACGAAACGTTCCCCATTCGTTGAAAGACTGGCTGGCATGACTAACTCCGAAGGGCCGAGGCCCCACCGTTTAAACGCGCCGCAAGCTGATCTCGACGACCTAGCTGACCGGCTGGGCCGTACCCGCTGGCCCACCGGCCCGACCGACCATGACTGGTCGCGTGGCGTCCCCCAAGACGAGCTGCGTGAGCTCGCCGACAGGTGGCACAGCGCCTTTGACTGGCGCGCAGTGGAGGCGGAGCTGAACCGCTGGAACCCGACCATGACGACCGTCGACAACCAGGACATTCTGGTGCTCCACGCTGTCTCTCCCGAGCCGAGTGCACTGCCATTGGTTCTCAACCACGGCTACCCAAGTTCAGTGGTGGAGTTCTTGGACGTGATAGGTCCGCTGAGCGACCCAGTTACGCATGGCGCCGATCCGGAGGACGCCTTTCACGTGATCGCCCCATCGCTGCTGGGTTTCGGGATCTCACCGCCGGTAAGGGAACATGGCTGGACAAGCGCCAGGATGGCTCGTGCGTTCGCCGCCATCGTGCATCGGCTCGGTTACCACCGTTACGGCGTCGCCGGTGGCGACGTCGGCGCCGGCGTCGCCCAGGACATGGCCGTAGCCGATGCGACGAACGTAGTCGGCGTCCACGTGATAACCGACATGTTGTCCGCGGCCGCGGTGCTCAGCTTCGCCGGCGTGACCGTAAATCCAGTCGAGTTCGACGAGACGCAGCGCCCCCTCGTTGAGCGGATGAACCACTTCGTCCAGGAGGGGCTCGGTTATATCGCGCTACAGCAGAGCCGTCCAGCTACGGTCGGCTACGGGCTGGAGGACTCCGCCATTGCCCAGCTGGCCTGGATTATGGAGAAGTTCGAGGAATGGACCGATCTGAGCCACGAAGGCCGCAGCCGCACGATTGACCGGGATCGCTTGCTAGCAACAGTCACCGCGTACTGGCTGTGCCACAACGGTGCAGCGTCGGCGCACTTTCTCTATGACGCGGGGCACGGGGAGCGCGATTGGGGCGCCCAACCGAGCGCGCCGCGCGGCTGGGCAGTCTTCGGTGGCGGAGGGTCGGTGGTGCGCCAACTCATGGATCCGCAGCACGAGATTCTTCACTGGAGTGAGTACTCGGAGGGCGGCCATTTTGCTGCGCTCGAGGC
The DNA here is from genome assembly GCA_046732135.1 of Actinomycetota bacterium. Taxonomy (GTDB): domain Bacteria; phylum Actinomycetota; class Actinomycetes; order Propionibacteriales; family Propionibacteriaceae; genus Microlunatus. The sequence continues at coordinate 4,023 of JBKPML010000045.1, read as the reverse complement.
TCCGCAGCAATTCGTCGAGGATGTCCGCGCGTTCTTTCGACCGCTGCGCTGAACACCACTGGTGCGGCGGCGGGCACGGCGATCGCAGGCATCATGATCGACATCGCCGGCATGCCCACCTGTCCTCGCCTCAGATGAGCGGATGCCCGAGTTCCAATTCGGCGGGAGCCCGCATGTGCCAGGCGTCGGTGACAAGCTCGCGCAGCCGGGCGATGTCGATGGCCTCCAGGCGGACCATCACCAGCGGCGATCGGTCGTAGGCGGAGGTCGTGAAGAACACCTCCGGCTCGCTCAGCAGCAACGCCTGCTTCTCCGCCTCGTCGCCCACGTACAGGACGGCAATGTCAGTGCGGATGACCCGCCCCTTACCTGGAACGTACTCGGGGTATGACCAGACGAACCCGCGGTTGCCCACTCGGAAGTCGAAACCGTCGCTGTCAATCTCAACCGCGTGCGGAAGACTCATCGCGATCCGCCGGACATCGTCGGCATCAACCACACCAATCACCGTCTCGCTTCGCTCCGTTCACCCAGATGATGCTAAAACCGCCCAGGGAGCGATTTGTGAAGTGGCATTCCCGGGGGATTGGCCGCGAAGTTGTGGCCAAGGGGCGCGCAAGCCTCACGACCGCTGGTGCCACGCCTCAGTGCCGTATGCGGAATCCTGACCGGGCACCTCCTAGGTCTTTTTCTTCATGGTTTGCGGGGTGGACTGTCGCCGTATTGGGCATGTGGAGCGTGGTTTTGATTGTGTTCAGAAGCGATAGCGGAGTAGCCGCAAGCCGTTGCGGATAGCTTGGATCTTGCTCATCAGTTGGAAGAGGGCGCGGTATCCGCGGTAGGGGATCTGTTCGAAGTCTGCGACCACTGGGACGACGTCGATGAGGGTGAGCCGGGGGTTCCAGCGCTCGATCTCGCGGGGATCGCCGAGGCTCCATTGGAACAGCTTGGACATGCGTGCGGTCGGGCCGGCAACGCCGTCGAAGATCAGTTCGCCACTGGGAAGCCGATCGGTGAGCCGTACGAACAGCTGCCGGACGTCGGCTGGGGTGAGGTAGGGCAGCACGCCCTCGGCGACCATGAGGGTAGGGCGGTCGACCGGGATCTCGTCCAGCCAGCCGGGGTCGGTGGCCGAGGAGGCGAGCAGTCGGTATCCGGCACGTTCGGGGTAGAGGCGGCGACGGAGCTCGATGACGTCGGGGAAGTCCAGGTCGTACCACCGGACTCTCTCCGGTACATCGAGCCGGAAGGCGCGGCTATCCAGCCCGCAGCCCAGGTGCAGCACGGACGCGTCAGGGTGGCGGGCCAGAAACTCCTGGGTCCAGTCGTCCAGCCGCCGGGTCCGCAGCAGGGGCGGGAAGCGGCCGGACGCCCCCAGCTTCGCCGTCAACAACCCCTTGCGGTTGTCGGCTGTGATCCGGTCGAGCACGTCGGCTGCCCAGGTATCGCCGACAATCGGAGTCTTCGAACGCTGGTCGAGCGCCCGGTAGTACAACGTGTACAGCAGGGTTTCCTTGACCCCACTGAGCTGGCTCTTCTCAGTGTTCGTCATAAGCCGACCTGGTGGGGAGTCGGTGGCTGTCCCTGGTAGCCCGTGTGTTCACGCCTCCACATAACACCATCAGCTGGCGGTGCCGGAGTTGTCACAGAGCTGCGTCGATCTGCCGCCCGGACTTCGATCCCTGGACTTCGATCCCTGGCCTGCTCCGATCGTGTGGAGGTCTCGAGCCGTTGCGCCCTCCATTGGCTAAGCCACCTGCGGAGGAAGGACCCCACTCTTCCGCAGCAGCGTCACCCTGCAGAGCTACGAGCCGGTGTCGGTTAAGGCGTAAGTTCGATCGCAGAGACCCCCGAACCGAAGGCGAATCGGGCCTCTGCCCGAGCGAAAACAATCATGGGACACGGACCAGGCGTCGTTACGACGGGGTCGGTCGTGTCTGCTGACGGCTCCAGGATCGGCTATCGGCGGTTGGGCGAGGGGCCGGCCGTGATCTTGTTGCACGGTGGGGTGAACGCGTCGCAGCACATGATGAAGCTCGGACGTGCGCTTGCCGACGCGTTCACGGTGTACCTGCCCGACCGACGAGGTCGAGGGATGAGTGTCGGGTTCGGGCCCGCCTACGGCATCCAGCGTGAAGATGAGGATCTTGCCGCGCTGGTCGAGCACACCGGGGCCGAGTGCGTCTTCGGACCGGCTAACGGTGGCCTGTTCGCCCTCCATGGCGCCATCGGACTCGGGCAGGTCCGCAGGGTGGCCGCGTACGAACCGCTACTGCTGCGCGGTGTACCTGACGATTCCGCCATCCGGCGCACGTTCACCACGATGCAGCAGCTGATTCGAGGCGGGCGCATGGGCGAGGCAATCATGTTCTCGATTCACGAGAGCGTGGACCGGGAGGTCCGCCGCGGGCACATGTCGCGCTGGTCTCGCCACTGGCGAACGCGTCCGCTGAAGGCCACCATGCGCACCAGCTTCACATGTTTCAGCGGTGCTCAGCGGGCTTTCGCAGTGATCTTGTCCTCGTGACGAAACGGCGCAACGGTCCAGCGATTGCCGGTACCCGCCGTGGACCATTTTGGCGGGCTGCTTGCCGCCGGTCGGATCACGAGGTTCGAAGGGTCGTGCGCAGCGCGACTGAAGCGGTGTGCGGGTATGGGACAGCGGTTCAGCGACGTCGAGACAGCTGATCTGGTTCCGCGATCAAGTCAAGACCGCTGGATCCGGGCCAGGATCTTCACCGGCGGCTCGGCTGGCGAGCCGGCCGATGTAGTGCTCCCAGCCCTCCCGGTGAAGTTCGAACGCCTCGTCGGGTAGGTCCCGGTGGACGAGTCGGATGATCGTCTCGCCGCCGTCTGGGATCAGATCGATCTCGACTGTCGAGGAGCCCGGCGCCACTGGATTGCCGGGCATCTCCCAGCCCCAGGTGAAGACGATGCGTCGATCCGGCTCGACTTCCACGAAGCGGCCGGATGCGAACCCGTCTCCGCGAACGTTCATCCGGAACAGGCCGCCGGGTCGAGGGTCGATGACTGCCTCGACGCCTTGCCAGCGCAGCCACTGATCGCGGTCGGCGAAGAATGAGAAGACAGTGGCCGGCGAGGCAGCCACCCTGCGCTCGATGACCAGCTCGGCGTTGTTATCGATCATCTGCCCGATTTCTTCGAGGGCGACGTACCGCGCCGGCGGAGGCCTGCGTACGTCTTGCTTCTTCCGCCTTCTCGGCAAGGGCCGCGAGCGTGTCCAGCTCCTCAGCCCACATGGCTTGCAGCATGTGCGCAAACGGGCGGAGCGCCGATCGGTTCGCCCGGTAGAACCTGCGCGTGCCGTCCCTGCGCACACTCACCAAGCCTGCCTGCTGTAGGACCCCCAGGTGCTGTGAAACGGCCCCAAAGGTCACGTCGAAGTGGGCAGCAATGTCGCTCGCTCCGCGCTCCGCGTCCCAGATGAGCCGCAGGATCTCCCGGCGCCGGGGTTCGCTCACCACTCGGACGGGATCCATCGTCAAAACTTTAGCAGCGGCTAAAGCTTGCGGAAGTGGTCAACTCAGATCTAATTTTAGTCTTAACTAAAGTTAGCAGAGTAGAGGTGGCTGATGCCCGACATACTGATGCAGTTCGACGTTGCAGCCGAGCCCGAAGGCGTCTTCGACGCGCTGACCACTCAGCAGGGCCTCGCCGGCTGGTGGAGTACCAGGGCCGAGGTTCCGTCGGCCGTCGGCCAGGTCGTCAAGGTGTCGTTTCCCGACGCGCCGATGACGTGGGATCTTCGGATCGTCGACTGCACGAAACCAGACCTTCTCGCCTGGCACTGTGTCGGTGGGCCGCCTCAGTGGATCGACACCGATATCGTCTTCGGTCTAGAGCAGAAGTCGGAGGGCGGCACGCTCGTGCTGTTCGACCACCGCGGGTTCTCGCAGGCCGATGCGATGTTTCGGATCGTCTCGTATCACTGGGCGCACATTTTGGGCCGGCTCGCCTTGTACGCCGAAACTGGTAAGCCGGCGCCGTACGCCAACTTCTAGC
>JBKPML010000044.1:0-6009 GCA_046732135.1 Actinomycetota bacterium | reverse complement strand
GTTTCATGCTCGTCGACCTGAACGATGACGGCGGTCAGTGTGCTCGGGTGGGTGGCGCGCGCGAAAGCGAGGGCCTGCAGGGTGGGCAGCACTAGCCGGCTGACCGGGACGATCGCATGAATGCGGCTGGGCAGGCCCACGCCGGCCGGGGTCGGGGTGATTTCTGCGGCGACCCGGTCGTAGCGGCGTCGGATGCCTTGCATGGTGACGAAGAGCAGCGGCATGGCGATGGTCACGATCCAGGCTCCGTGGCTGAATTTCGTGATCAGAACGATGATCAAAACGATGGCGGTGAATGTGGCTCCAGTAGCGTTGATCGCCTGGGAGCGACGGATCCTCGCCCTGCAAATAGAAGGCCCGCCTCTGGCCGGGTTGGAAGTTCGGTTGTCTTCGTCTCCGGCAAGACAGGATTGTCCGACCGGTCGCCGGCGCAAAATCGGTATGGACACACCGTAGCCAATTGCGATGTGGTGTGGGATCGTCAGATTGTGACCCATCAGGAGCAGCTGCCGCCGTCGCCCTTCCGGGATCGAGCGGTGTCCTATCTCGAAGTCCCGGCGACTGACAGCGTCCAATCCTCGAAGTTCTATCGCCAAGTTTTCGGCTGGGTTGTAAGTAGTAATGGGGAGCAAGGAAGCTTCACCGACGGCTCTGGCCATGTCATCGGTCACTGGCGCACTGATCTTGAGGTAGCGGGAGACCGAGGCGTCCGACCTTACATCTACGTCTCGAATCTGGACGAGGTCCTCAACGAGGTTGCAGCTCACGGCGGAACTGTCGTGCAGCGCCGATACACCGAAGGTGACCTGTGGGTCGCACGCTTTCGCGATCCGGCTGGCAACGTCATCGGCGTCTGGCAGCAAATCCCTTCATCTGCGGAGCCGGACGACTAAGTGCTGGCAGACTCCACTTTCGGGGACCTGGATTCGTCGGATCTGGCGATCCGGAGATCTCAGAGCGCGCTGCCGAGTTCGTCAGATTGGTCGGTTAGAGGCAGGTGCGGGGACGACCCGGCACGCCGCGGAATTTAAGTGCTTGCCGTAGCCGCCAACCGTCGGGACTGGCGCCAAGGCGACGGTTGTAGCGCCGCGGTCAGTTGCATCGGCGAGGCGAGCCGCAACCAAGGCGCGGCGGATCCCACGACGGCCGCGAGACTGCACGTAGCTGACCCCTGCCGTGCACCGCAGGGGTGAACGGACGAACTGGCGAGCTGGTGCTCCCTCACCGAGCGACGACGTCCTTCGGCAGCTGATACTCCTCAGCGAGGCGTGTCGTGTACGCGACGAAGGCCACGGTCGTTTAGCCCACTTCGCACCTTCGCGCTTGGAGGTGATCTAGCCCTCGTGAAGGCCTTGCAGCGCGCGGCAGTGTTGAGGACGAAGAAGACCTGATGGAACCGGTTGTTGTACGGCGAATCAGGAGTGAACAACTTCTCGCACCCGAGCAAAAGAGTCTCTAATCTCTTGTCGAAGCTCTTCAGATGTCACCTCTGGCGCGAAAGCTGCCGGCTCAGGGCCGAGCACCGCCTTACTCCTGTGGCGCAGCGTCCAGCATGTCGCGAGTGTGCTGTCGTGATCAGACCTCTCGCGCCGAGCCGCCGTTGTTGAAGTACCAGAGCTGCCGCGCCGCAGAGTCCTCGCGCCCGTTCGGCCGGCCCATACGGTGACGATTTCTCGGAGAATTTCTGCCGCGGGAAGATGGAATACTCCAGGTGTCTCACTCAACGACTATCCCGGGCGATCAGCTTTGTGTGGGCAGACTGGACGAGTTCAACCTGGTCGCGGCTCAGTTCGCTATTGGTGACGATCATGAAGTTGACGTCGCTCGACAGATCGAAGTCGCCGATCGCCAGTGAACCAAGCAAGTAGAGGCCGACGAAGTTGTCCCCCAACAGCACGACATGTGTGGGCGTAGTCGATCAGTACCTCGTCTAGTCCTCGATACGGGGTCAGCTTCCTGTTGTCGATCATGCCCTTACGCACGTTTTAAGCCTGCCAGCACGCGGACGCTTGGGAAGGACCTCTGAAGTCTGGTGCAAAGGTGCGTCGAACCCGAGTCCCCGCGGGTTCCCAACAAGCCGTCGGCCATCAGGAACGAGGTGGCTGGCGGCCCTTGACCCGACCGATCAGTGGCGCATGCCCGCGTAGTGCTGGGCCAGCAGGTCCCCGGCGAAGTCGCGGCGCAGGTCGCGCTCGGGCCGCCTCCGCCGTCGCCAACCAGGCCTGGACCGACATCACCGACGCCGGACTCGACCAGGTGTGCTTCGGAGCTCACGCTGTAACCGGTCCAGCCGTGCGTAGGAAACGCCGCGCGGCTGCTCCGGTAGCGCAGCCACCGGGTCCCAACGAGAGGCGATGTCCGCGGGTGCCTCGACCGCGATCTGCGCCATCCGCCGCTGGTCCTGCTGCAGTGCGAGCATCAGCTCGCGGGCCAGGTCCTCCTCCCGCGGCAGCGCGCGCAGTCCGGCGTGGGTGCCCGCCAGCACCGTGGCCGGCTCGGCGCCGAAGAAGTGCGGCACGCCGCTGACCTGATCACCCACCACCGTGGCCTGCGCCAGCAGGTGGTGGCCGTTGATCCGCCAGGCCCACGGATCGGTACTCCTCGGATCGCCCAGCACCACCAGCCAATACGGCAGGTCCCGGTACGGATCAACGCCAGCCCGGCCGGCCTGCTGGAGCGACACCTCTCGCCGGACAGCTTCGATCCGGATCACGGGCCTGCACTTCGCCTCCGTGTTGATCTTGGTCTGCTGGCCGGTGCCCTAGTCGAAGCTTCCGAGATCCGCCCTCATCGTAATGATCAGTTCGCGCCGCGAGCCCGAGTCGCGCGCCACGGCGCGCGCTGACAACGCCTACACCTGGCTGGAGGATCACTGAGGACATCCCGACCGGACGCATCCGATAAACGTCGCGCCTGGTCCTCCGTTCGACCAAGGAAAGCTCAGACCGAGCCACTGGGGCTTCGTCCACCGTCGGTCACCGGCGCCGCAGCCTGGCCATAGCGCGCCTCCAAAGACTCGCCATCCGTAGCGCCGAAAGAATCTGGTATTCAGTCTTGCTATCTACCGGTATTCCGTCATACTATCTAGTAGTACTCAGTGACACCGAATAGCGAAGGGAGGGCGGCGGTGATGGGAAAGCAGATGACGGAGATGCTCAAGGGCACGCTGGAAGGCATAGTGCTTGCTCTTCTCGCGGTGCGGCCGGCTTACGGGTACGAGATCACCGCGCAGCTTCGGGAGCAGGGCTTCACAGAGATCGTCGAGGGCACCGTCTACGCGCTACTCGTCAGGGTCGAGCAGCGCGGCTTCGTCGACGTTGCGAAGGTTCCGTCCGACAAGGGGCCGCCTCGCAAGGTGTACACGCTCAACGCCAACGGGCGAGCGGACCTCGAGGAGTTCTGGAGGGCCTGGAGCTTCCTCGCGGAACGGATCGAACGGCTCCACCACATCGAGCACCACCGGGAAGAAGGAGAGAAGTAGCCATGGCCGCCAAGTGGATAGAGACCCTCACCGGGTCGCTCGAGCAGAAGAAGCAGTACAAGCAGTACCGGGGCCGCATCGAGGCTCTCCCCGAACCGTACGGCACCGCCGCGCAGGCGTTCCACCGGTACTTCATGTACTACGGGGGCATTACCGATGGCGACACCCTCCTGACGATGTTCGGCGACTTCGCCGACCTCTGGGAGCGCGCCGCAGCCGATGGCACGCCGCTGCGCGAGATTGTCGGCGACGACCCGGTCGAGTTCGCCGAGACCTTCGCGCAGGCCTACTCGGGCACGCGGTGGATCGACAAGGAGCGCGCCCGCCTGACCAAGGCGATCGAGGACGCCGAGCGAGAGGAGCAGAAGTGACCACCCACCAGGCGGAGGCACCCGCGATCCGGGTGCAGGGCATCAAGAAGTCCTTCAAGGACCTGCACGTGCTCCGCGGCGTCGACTTCGACGTGAGCGCGGGGAGCATCTTCGCCCTCCTCGGCTCGAACGGCGCAGGCAAGACCACGCTCGTGCGCATCTTGTCGACACTGCTGAAGGCCGACGCGGGCACCGCCACGGTCCACAGCTACGACGTCGCTGGCAAGCCCGGCGACGTGCGCCAGTCGATCAGCCTGACCGGCCAGTTCGCTGCGGTCGATGAAGTCCTCACCGGGCGCGAGAACCTCGTCCTGGTCGCGAAGCTTCGTCACCTGAAGAACCCGGGTGGGATCGCCGACGACTTGCTCGCCCGTTTCGCGCTCACCGACGCCGGGAAGCGCAAGACGTCGACGTACTCGGGCGGCATGCGCCGTCGGCTCGACATCGCGATGAGCCTGATCGGCAACCCGCCGATCATCTTCCTCGACGAACCGACCACCGGCCTGGACCCACAGGCGCGGATCGAGGTGTGGCAGACAGTCAAGCAACTCGCCAAGGGCGGCACGACAGTGCTGCTGACCACGGAATACCTCGATGAGGCCGAGCAGCTGGCCGACCGCATTGCGATCCTGCACCACGGCACAATCATCCAGAACGGCACCCTCGCCGAACTCAAGCAACTCCTCCCCCCCGCCGAGGTCGAGTACGTCGAGAAGCAGCCCTCCCTCGAGGAGGTCTTCCTCACCCTCGTCGGCGACACCAGCCACACCGGCACCGCCGACGGCGACCGCAGCACCGGCACCGTCCCGGCAGGAAAGGAACCCCGATGACCGCCCATGTCCTCGGCGACACCAGCGTCCTCACCAGCCGGTCGCTGCGCCACATCCTCCGCAGTCCCGACACAATCATCACCACTGCGGTCACCCCGATCGCACTGATGCTGCTCTTCGTGTACGTGCTTGGCGGCGCGATCAACACCGAATCCGACGAGTCGTATGTCAACTACATGCTCCCCGGCATCTTGCTCATCACGGTCGCGTCCGGCGTTGCGTACACTGCGTACCGGCTGTTCCTCGACCTGCAGGGCGGCATCTTCGACCGCTTCCAGTCCATGCCGATCGCGAGGTCGAGCGTGCTCTGGGCGCACGTGCTGACGTCCCTAGTCGCGAACATGGCCTCGGTCGCGATCGTCATCAGCGTCGCACTGATCATGGGATTCCGCACCGGAGCCTCCGTGGCCGGGTGGCTCGCCGTCGCCGGCATCCTGATCTTGTTCACTCTCGCGCTGACCTGGCTCGCCGTGATCGCCGGGCTCTCGGCGAAGACCGTCGACGGCGCGAGCGCCTTCGCCTACCCGCTGATCTTCCTGCCGTTCATCAGCTCGGCGTTCGTGCCCACCGACTCGATGCCAGCCCCGATCGCCTGGTTCGCCGAGAACCAGCCCGTGACCTCGATCGTGGACACCATCCGGGGCCTGTTCGCCCAGGAACCCGTAGGCAGTGATATCTGGATCGCCCTCGCCTGGCTCGTCGGCATCCTCGTCATCGCATACACCGTCGCCATCGCCATCTACCGTCGCAAGTTCAGCTGAGGCCGAGCGCTGCTCGCAGAGCGCGCACGACCGCGCGGCATCCCTTCACATCAGTGCACCCAAGTCGACTTGGTTCCAGACATCTTCGACTGGAACGATGGCACAGCGGGCCAACCGTTATCCGGCGATCAAGTCGAACGGGCCGCTTTGTGGGTCGATCTGAGCAGGATCCGAGTGGGCGGCGACGCCGCCATAACGTTGCAGTTGCTCGGAGCCGCATTCATTCCCTGCGACTAGTGCCGAAGTGCTGGAGCCGAGTTCGGGCAAGGATGGGTGACTCCTGGGTCATGATGACCTCTGCAGTCTGGTGTGCCTCACTTGCCAAGCTACTTGATGTCCGGGTTACGCCCTCAGCCTCGACGTTACAGCTGAGGTGGGCACCGACGGAGGTGCCGCCGGAAAGGAGAAGGGCATGAAGTACATGATCTTGACCTACGGGTCGCAGCGGGATTATGACGGTATGGCGGGCCAGGCTACCGATCCGTCGGCATGGTCGCCGGAGGACTTCGCGGCGATGGCGGCCTTCATGGATGCTTTCAATAACGAACTGGCCGAGACCGGTGAGC
>JBKPML010000043.1:0-26616 GCA_046732135.1 Actinomycetota bacterium | reverse complement strand
TTCCAGCAGGAAGCTTGATATGGCAGTAGCAGGGGCTCGGGCGCCCGGGCCGATGAGTCGTAGAGAGCGCCGACCTCGGTGAGGAGTTGCTCGCGGACGTTTTGATCCAGCCGGCCTGTTGCGGGTCGCCGTTCGACCATCTCCAGCAGGCCGGCCCTGGTGATTGGCACCCAGTTCCGGAAGTTGCGCCGCTCCAGGTTGACGAAATACGGACTTTCGACCACTGCATCAACTGACTTCTCCCCGTAGCCGCCCTTCATGGCGTCCGAATCCGCCTGCTGTATCAACGCCATGAGCCGTTGGACCCACGGAACAGTGTCGTCGCGGGTGTTGTAGGCGATGGCCAAGTGGCCCCCCGGCTTGAGCACCCGAGCCATCTCGGTTAACGCCAGTCCTGGTGCGAAGCGGTGCAGTGATTGCGAGGCGGTCACCACGTCGAAGTAGCAGGAGAGGAAGGGAAGCGACTCGACCTGGCCGACGACGTGCCGCCGAGTGCCCAACCGCTCGGGCAGTTCGGCCACGGCATCGAGGTGGCGATCGATGCCGAATACCTCGTGGCCCCGCTCCTGCAGCATCTGGGCGAACGCGCCATTGCCGCATCCGACATCGAGCACCCGGACTGGTTGATCGCCGACCATCCACCCTGGCACCGCCTCCGGATACAGCCGTCGGACGGTACTGCTCATAGTGCAGACTCTAACGGTGCCGGACCCGCTAGCCGATCTTCAGCGACTCGAGGGCGTGCCGTCCGCGTTGGCCGCGGCTCTCGATGCAGTCGATGCTGCGCTAGGTGACCGGCGCCAGCTGAGGGTTGCGCACGATGACTCCGCCCAAGCCTTGGTGGCTTCGGCGAAGGCGTCGGCCGAGCTGAGTGGCGACGCGGACCGTTGGCTGCCGGGGGCGTTGCGGCTGTATGCCGAACTTGCGGATCTGGCAGCTCTCATCCGAGCAGCGCCAGGACAGGCCCTGGCCCGCGCCCATGTTCTGGTTGCGCATGGCCAAGTCGCCGACGAGTTGCTCGGTCGGCTCCGCGAAGATCCCGTCGTTGCTCCTCGGATGGCTGAGCTGGGCCAATTGCTCACCCAGCACAGTGAGGCGTCCGGCATGGTCCTGGCGGCTGTGGCGCACGCGGAGATTGCCGTGCTCGAGCCATTCGGATCCGGCGACGGGCTAGTCGCTCGAGCTGTCGAGCATATGGTGCTGATCTCGGCCGGCGTCGATTCCTATGGGCTGATCAACTGTGAAGCCGGCCATGCTGCGGATCCTGCAGCGTACGCCGAAGCGCTGCGTGGTTATCGGGACGATGGCGCCCGAGGCGTAAGGGCTTGGCTGCAGCATTGCGCGGCCGCGCTGGCCCGCGGCGCCGCATGCAAATGACGCGGCGCCCGGATGCGGAAGGGCATGACGGGCGCCGTGCCTAGCACGTCCGTGTCAAGTGACCATGCGTGCTCTCTTCAACGTGTTGGCCCAGGCAAGCCTGAGGCTCAACTACCCGTCGTGGATGGGTGATCGCCGCGTGGGTACTTGATGGTCGTGCGAGGTGTCCCGGCCCGCCGAATGAGACTGCGCGGACGCGCGGGAGGGATCTCCGGCAGCATCCGTCGCGCAATCCGAATACGTCGTCCGGGTGTTTCCTTGGAGTCATTGTTACCCCCAATTCAGCAGCTTGAAAAGGTCTGCCTCCAGGGGGATTTCGGTGATCATGACTGCCCCCGGCGTGTCGCGCGGCGCGTCGCCGAACAAACGCTTCAGCCGTCCCAGCAGGCCTGAACACGTCGAAGGGCCGCTCTGAAAGGCACCCTGATCACATCGCGGGAAGCTCCAAGCGCGCCGCATCCTGTCAAAGGCTGCGCCATCCACAGGTTCGATGCAGCCTGACACCACTATTCACAGATTTCGCCGGGGCCGCATCATCTGGCGTCGCACCGGCAATGTAGGGATCATGCAGGCTCATCCACGCAATCCGGCGCAACCGGTCGTAATCACGACGGATTCGGAGTTGCAGGATCACGTCCTCGCCGTCGCGGCAGTGGCCGGCGTGGAGCCTCGAGTCGTCGCCGACGCGTCTGACTTGCGGACCGAATGGTCGAATGCCTCGATGGTGGTGATCGGCATTGACTCGGCACCTTGGATCGGTGGTCTAGCGCTTGCCCGGCGCACCGAGACGTATCTGGTGGGAGGCCAGCGGTCACGAGACGAGCTCTCTCGCTGGTCGGTCCAGCTCGGCGCCGCCGTCGTTACGCTGCCCGATGGCGCCACCTGGCTGGCAACCGCAATGGCGGAGAGGGGCAGCGTGCCGGGGAAACGAGCGTGCCTGATCGCACTGATCGGTGGCGCCGGCGGTGTTGGCTGTTCGACCCTCGCTGCTGGTTTGTCCTTGGCGGCGGGACGCGTCGGGTACCGGACCTTGCTGCTGGACTGCGATGCGCTTGGTGGCGGCATCGACCTGCTTGTCGGAGCCGAACGGGTCGAGGGCTGGCGGTGGCCGCAGTTGGCGTCTGTTTCGGGTGAAATCGGCGATCTGGCCGGCCAGCTTCCGCAGGTCGACGGGATCGACATTCTGTCGATGGCCCGCGATTCACGGTCGCCTGTCGAAATGCCAAGGGACCCGGGCCGCGATCAAATGGAATCGGTGCTGTCCTGGGCCGGACGCAGCTTCGACCTGATCGTCGCGGATCTTCCAAGAGCTCTTGGTGATGGACCAATAGAAGTTCTTCGTCGATGCCGCCATGTTGTGCTGGTCGCTCCGGCGACCGTGCGCGGTATCGCGGCGAGTCTTCGGATGGGTACCGACCTGCTGACGCTGGGACCTCCGCCGGTCGTCGCGGTCCGCAGACCGCCTGCGGCCCGGATCGCTCCCGAAGCCGTTTCCAGCGGCCTGGGATTTCCCGTGATCGGAGTGATCGCCGATGAGCCCTCATTACGCCTGGGTGCCGAACGGGGTGACCCTCCCGGGCGCTCTGTTCGCAGCCCGATGCATCGAATGTGCCGCGAGTTGTTAGACCGCCTGATGCCGAGCCAGGCGACGGCGGCATGACGGACACTCTTCACCTAGATTCGGTACGCGATCGCTTGGCCAGCCTGGAGCGGCCGCCACGGCCGGCCGACGTCGCCGCCGCCATGCGTGCAGAAGGCATGATCGTCAGCGACGACGCGCTTATCTCGACCGTGGAGTCGCTTCGGCACCACAGCGTCGGAGCCGGCAAGCTTGATCCGCTGCTTCGCGAGGCGGGCGTCACCGATGTACTGGTCAATGGGCCCGACCAGGTTTACATCGATCGCGGGTTTGGCCTGGAGCTGACCGGTGTCCGGTTCTCCGCAGATGCCGATGTGCGGCGACTCGCTCAACGGCTGGCTGCGATGGTTGGTCGCCGCCTCGACGACGCCTCGCCGTACGTTGACGCACGGCTGCCAGACGGCACCCGGGTGCACGCGATCTTGTCTAGCCTCGCCGACCCGGGCACCTGTCTCTCGTTACGCGTGCCGGCTAGGCGAAACTTCACCTTGGACGAGATGGTGAGCGCCGGTTCGGTCAGTACGGGAGCTGCCCAAGTGCTTCGCCGAATGGTCCACCGCAAGCTTGCTTTTCTGATCAGCGGCGGTACTGGCTCGGGCAAAACCACCCTGCTGTCGACGTTGCTCGGGCTCGTGCCAACCAGCGAACGACTGTTGATCATTGAGGACTCCCGCGAGCTTGCTCCGGATCACACTCACCTGGTGCGGCTCGAGGCGCGGCAGGCGAATGCCGAATCGGCTGGGGCAATCACCGTGACGGATCTGGTTCGGCAATCGCTGCGGATGCGTCCGGATCGACTTGTTATCGGCGAAGTCCGAGGCGCCGAAATCAGCGACCTGCTGATGGCGCTCAACACAGGTCACGAGGGTGGCTGCGGCACCGTGCATGCGAACTCGGCACGCGATGTGCCGGCTCGGTTGGAAGCCCTTGGCGCGCTCAGCGGGCTTGGCCGGGACGCGTTGCATGCGCAGCTTGCAGCCGCCCTCGACGCCGTCGTGCACATCATTCGCACCGAAGGCGGTCAGCGATGGGTTAAGGAGATCTGTGTCCTCCATCGGCGCTCGGACGGGCTCGTGGAGGCTGAGCAGGCGGTGAGCTTCGAGCTCGATGGCAGCATCCGATTGGGCCCCGGATGCCGTCGTCTGGAGGGTCTGTTCGATCGATGATCCTGCTCTCGCTGACGTTCGCGCTCGCTGCCGTGTGGGCCGTCATGCCGCGTGCCGGGCCGACAGCACTACCGGCCCGGCTAGCGACATACGACGGCGCGGTTCAGAGCGGGCGCCGGTTGCGTTGGAGCTACGCCGGAATTGCAGTTGCCGGGGTGTTATGTCTGAGCGCGGCTGGTTGGTTTGCGGGCGGTCGGGGAGCCGCCATTGCGGCGGCGGCCGGCATCGCGGTCGCCACCGGTTGGGGGCTGGCCACCTCGCATGCCGGGATGCGGTCAGCACTGCGCGGTCGGAAGGCGGTGACGGATGCTTGCACTGCTTTGGCCGCTCAAGTGCGAGTTGGCCGGCTCCCTACCGATGCGCTCGCCATCGCAGCTGAGGACTGCCCGGTGCTGAGGCCGGCCCAGGCAGCGCAGCTGCTTGGCGCTGACGTGGCGGCTATTTGGCGAGCCCAGTCTCGTCGGCGAGGTCATCGTGGTCTTGCGGAGCTAGCCCGTGCCTGGCAGATCTCTACCCAGATCGGCGCGCCTATGGCAGCGTCGCTCGAACGCGTGGCACAAGGCGTGGCGGCCGAGGAATCTGTCCGGGTGTTGGTGGCTGGCGAACTCGCTGGTCCACGAGCGACCGGAAAGATCATGGCATTGCTGCCAGTGGCAGGACTGGCATTGGGATACGCGCTCGGCGGCAATCCCATCGACTTTCTGCTGCAGACTCGGCTCGGCTGGGCCTGTCTTGTCGGTGGAGTTGGCCTGGCCGCGGCAGGTGTGCTGTGGGTCGAGTCACTGGCCCAGCACGCTGCGGTAGAGGGCTAGCCATGCTGATACAACTTGGTCCGCTGGCGGTAATGGCGGCTGGACTCGCGGGCGTTGCGGCGGCGCTTGCCGTGAGTTCGCCGGCGAGCCAGCAGCCTGCCGACATCGCGGTGCAGAACAGTGTGGGCAGCCTGCCTAGGCGGTGGAGCTGGATCGCAAGACTCCTGGCCGGGCGGTCCGACGCGCCGTCGTTGCAGCGCCGCTGTGGGGTAGCGACCGCTGCCTCCCTGATGATCGCCCTCAGCCTGCAGCGAAGCACTGAGAGCATTGCACAATCAGCGTTGATCGGCATTCCGCTGTCAGTGCTCGCTATGACCGTCGGTCTCGGCTGGATGGAGCCGCGGCGAACCCGCCGCCGGCGCCGCCAGATGCTGATGGATGTCCCACAGGCATTGGAGCTAATGGCCGCGTGCCTGGCAGCTGGGCTTCCCCTTCGTGCCGCAACGACGGCCGTCGTGAGTCTCTATCCCGGCCCCCTCGGTGAAGATCTGGGTTCGGTATTGCGGATGGTTGATCTAGGCGCTGCCGAGACAGATGCGTGGCGAACGCTTCGTGGGCATCCCGAGCTGGACCGGGTGGCAGTTGATCTTGCCCGGTCTGTTGATTCCGGCACCATGCTGATCGACGCGTTGAATCATCATGCCGAAGCCGCCCGACAACGGCGTCTGGCCGCCTTGCAGGTGGCGGCGCGCGGGGTGGGGGTCCGCAGCGTCTTGCCGATGATGACCTGCTTCCTACCTGCCTTCGTGCTCGTTGGTGTCGTGCCGTCAGTCGTTTCGGCCATCCTGAACGCTCTGTCCTGACTGGGTTGCGCGTGCGGAATGCCAGCCTCGGAAGGTCGAAACTGAGTCCACGACAATTGCGTCTGGCTCGAGGGCACAGGCTGCTTCAAAGTCTTGTTCAGTGATTGCTGGCCACACCCACACTGCGATGCCGGCCGACTGCAGCTCCCGGACAAGCTCGGGTGTGAGACTCCACCACCGCGGCATGTAGTAGGTGCTGCCAGACGCCAAGATCAACTCGAGCGGTCGGTCTTCGGCGAACGAGACGAGTGCCGAGGCGAGCTCCCGGTCGGGATCGACTCTTCGGAAGGTGGCAAGCGTCGGCAGATCGAATGAGGAGACAATGGTGCGGCTAGCCAGGCCGGCGGCTGTGACGGCGTGACGGAAGGCCTGCGCCTGGCCAATCGTCAGAGCAGGATTCTTGATCTCGGCGTTGATCAATAGCCGTGGATGGTCCAGGGCGAATTCCAGGACCTCGTCGAGGATGGGCACTCGGGCGCCGTTGAATTCAGCTGCGAACCACGAACCAGCGTCGAAGTCGCGAATTTCGGCGCAGGTCAGGTCGCTGACCAGACCGGTGCCTGAGGTCGTGCGGTCAATTGTCCAATCGTGCATGAGGACCATCTGCTGATCCTTGGTCCACTGCACATCGAACTCGATGGCATCCGCTCCCGCCCGAACGGCTTCAGTGAACGCCGCCATGGTCTGCTCGGGTGCGTTCTGGCAGTCCCCTCGATGTCCGCTAACCAGCACTCGCTTATGTTCGCTGATTGGTTCCCTTCGTTGTCGACCAGGTCGGATGCACTGCGCCGGCGGTTGTCCACAACCAAGCTGGCGCTTCGAACCATCATCAACAGATTTCCGACGAGCCGAACGATTCATGGCGAGACCGGAAAAGTTCCAGATGCATCCACCTGCGATGCAACACCCGATGGGTGTCAAAACTGAGGAGGCAGACATGTCAACAACGTTGATCAAGAGCCACATTGAACTGCCGGCGCCGACCGCGGACGCAGGCGACGATGCGGAGCAGGGTTCGGCCACGGAGCTCGGCGCATCTGACCAAGTTCGGATGACGCGGCTTCTGCGAAATCAGCGTGGACTGGTGACGGCCGAATGGGCGGTTGGGATAATCGCCGCGGCAGGATTAGCCGGAGTTCTCATTGCTGTCATCACCAGCGGCCCAGTGCAGTCTGTTCTGTTAAAGGTGATCCTGCACTTCATCTCAGCGGTGGCAGATAAGTTCTGAGTGGCCGCGCGGGGGCAGTTCATGATCATGGGCCGGTTGGGAGCGCGGCCAGGCCCTGGCGAGCGAGGGATGGTGACGGCCGAGTTGGCGGTTGCGACTCTCGCCGCCGGAGCGATGTTGATCATGCTCAGCTGGGGGATCTTTCTGATCGGTCTGCAGCTGCGCTGTATAGACAGCGCCACCGAAGTGGCGAGACAGGCAGCACGCCATGACAATGCCGCCGTTACAGCTGCTAGGTCTCGGGCGCCAAAGGGTTCAGCTTTCCAGATCCGCAAGTCCTCCGAGCTCGTCACGGTCGAGGTCCGGCTAGGCGTGCGTCCGTTCGCCTTTCACTCGGGTGCCGTGCCGGTCCACGCCTCAGGCGCACGCGCGGTGGTCCTGAGTGCGCAAGCCCGGGTTGTACCAGAACCGGGCGCCTGATGCGCCTGCGTGGGGAGCACCGGGGGAGCGGTTCAGTGCTGATGGTCGGGGTGATGGGAACGCTGCTGCTCATGGCCATGGGGGCCATGTGTATAGGCACGTATCTGTCGGCTGCCCATAAAGCGCGGAGCGCCGCTGATCTTGCTGCGCTGAGCGGCGCTGTCGCCATTCAGTCAGGCGAGGATGGATGTACGGCTGCCCGGAAGGCCGCGCTGGTGAACAAGGCAGCAGTCGTCTCCTGCGACCAGGTTGGTGATTCGCTTGACTTCGTGATCAGTGTCCGGGTTGCCCGTGCTGTCGGCGTAGGCGTACCAGGATTGCCGGCCAAGATCACGGCTCTCGCCCATGCCGGGCCAGCCGATCAGTGAGAGTCGTGGTCGATCCGGCAGCGATGATGATCTTCGCTGTTCCGGCATCGAGGTCGATGCCGAGAGGCGCTCCGCCACCATGCGAGGGCTCGATGACCAGGATCCTTTGCCGATCCTTCTCCTCACGCAGGTACTTCAAACCAGGTTCGAAAATCTCGAGAAAATTCATCAGATTGCGCGGCTCACTCTGGGCTAGAGACGACGATATCGGTCGAAGACTCGGGGCAGTCACTGCATAGTCCGAAGATCTCCAGACTGTGCTGCACATTGCGGAATCCGTTGTCTTCAGCGATTTCGCTGGTCCAGCTCTCCATCGCGGGACCCTCGACTTCGACGGTGCGGCCACAGCTCCGGCACACCAAGTGGTGATGGTGGCCCCTCGAGCAGCGACGGTAGGCCGTCTCTCCGTCGTCGGTGCGGATGGAATCGAGCTGGTCCGCTCCGGCCATCAGCTGCAGGGTCCGGTAGACGGTGGTCAGACCGATTCCGGCCCCGGAGTGGCGCAGGTCATCGTGAATCTGGCTTGCCGTGCGGAACTGGTCGGTCCTGTCCAGGATTTCCTCCACCGCGGCACGCTGGCGCGTCTTACGCTGCGGAGCGGCCACCAGCCATTGCTCCCTCCGCGGTCGCCATCACATCGTCAGGGTAGTGACGCGTCTAGCTCTGATCAATGTTGCGACATCACCCTGGCGCTAGGCCGCGACCCATAGGCTGAGCAGCCGAATAGCGGTCGGCTTGTCGAGAGATTGGTTTGTCCTGCCGCAGTCGGCGGACACGATGCAAGCCGGGCAACCCCAATCGCAGCTGCAGGAAGTGACCCGCTCAAGCGCCGTCCGGAGCCAGTCCTCCGCATCGCGGTAGCCCCGTTCTGCGAAACCGGCGCCCGTGAGGTGTCGATCATGGATATAGATGGAGACCAGATCTGCATCGGTCGACCCGGGATCGGACCAACCGGCCACATCCCAACGATCACACGGGGCGAACATCGGCAGTAGCGCCAGCAGGGCATGTTCGGTCGCATGCGCGCCACCAGCTAGCTGCCAGGTCGAGCTCGTCTCGTCGATCAGGCCAGAAGGAACGGTAAACCAGACCGCCGAGGTCCTTCGTACATGCCGCTGTAGACCCAACGGCGTCTCGTCCCAGACAGCGCCGGTCAGCTCATCACGCCGCAGATAGCCGGTGACTTGGGAAGCCACTTCAACCTCGCCGAAGCTCGCGGCACCCTTTCCCAGCCGACGACAGTTGAGTTCGGCTTCGATCGACACCGATGCGCTGATCCGAGGCTGAGTCAGGTAGCCGGGTCTGCCAGCGCGGACCAGTGCCTCACCTTCGTCGGTATTGAGCTCTTCAGATAGGTAGGTCTCTCCTCGATGTAAGTACACGGCACCCGGATGAACGCTCGAGTCTGCGGCGATCGGGTCGATGTGTCCCAGCAGCCGCCCCGTGTCGATCTCGACGATATCTATTGCCTCGCCAGCCGAGGATCGAATGTCGATCCGATCGACCGCTCGCTCGGGTCGGGTCCAGAACCAGCCGGCTGCGCGGCGGCGGACCAGGTGGCTGCGCTCCAACTGGGACAGCAGGGCTACCATGCCCGACCCGAAATAGCGGACGTCGCCCAGTGTTAATGGGAGCTCCTGGGCCGCAGCTGCGAGTTGGGGACCCAGGACCGCGGGATTGTCCGAACGCAGCACCGCGCTCTCGACCGGCGCGTCGAACAGCTGGCCCGGATGGTCGAAGAGATAGGCGTCAACCGGATGCTTCCGCGCGACGAGTACCACCCGCGCGTCGCGTCCCTTCCGACCGGCTCGCCCAGCCTGCTGCCAAAACGCCGCCCGAGTGCCGGGGAAGCCGGTGATGATCACCACATCGAGACCCGCGATGTCGATCCCGAGCTCAAGCGCATTGGTCGCGGCTACGCCGTCCAGGCTGCCGTCCTGCAGTGATTCCTCGAGCGCGCGCCGGTCATTGGCCAGGTAGCCGCCTCGATATGCGCCTATGGTGCGGTTTGCGGCGGCCCCCAGCTGCTGCTGGGCGCGCATCGCTACGATCTCGGCCGATCGGCGCGAGCCGACAAAGGCGATGGTTTGCGAACCCGCCGCTACCGAAGATGCCAGCAGGCCGGCCGCTTCATCGTCCAGGTAGTCCTCAGGCTGCCACAGCAGCACCTCGACGGCGCCTCGGGCAGAGCGGTCGGTGTCGATAAGGACGATCTCCTCAGCATCGACGCCGACGAGCTCGGCGGCCGTCTGGCGCGGCTCGCCGACCGTCGCCGAAGCGACGACAAAGGCCGGCTCGGCGCCGTAATGAGCAGCCAACCTGCGGAGCCGACGGAGCACGGCCGCGATCTGCGCGCCGAACAGTCCGCGATATAGGTGCGCCTCATCGACAACGACAAATCGGAGAGTGCGCAAGAACGATGCCCATCGCTGATGATTGGGCAGCACGGAAAGATGCAGTGTGTCCGGATTCGTCAGGACGTAGCACGCATAGTCTCGCGCCCAGTCACGTTCGGCCGGCGTCGAATCGCCGTCAATGGCAGCAACCGGCCACCCGGGCGGGCCGAGTTCGGTCGATATCCGAAGCTGATCGTGCGCCAGCGCTTTGGTTGGCGCCAGATAGAGTGCGGAATGGCGCCGCCTATCCCAACGCCAGTCCGCCTCAGCCTCGGCGCCAGCAACAGTCGCGGCCAGTATTGGCAACAAATAGCCGAGCGATTTTCCCGAAGCAGTCCCGGTCGACAAGGCGACGTGGCGGCCGTGCCATGTCGCCTCGGCCGCGGCCACCTGATGCGACCAAGGGGTCGGGATTCCGGCAGTCGCGAGCGGCGCCCTCAATCCTTCCGCCAGCCACGACGGCCAATCGCCGGGCTCGCCGGCCTGCGCGGCGATCCGATAGATATGCCGTGCCTGCGGCGAATCGGTCAGATTCAGCCATTCGGTAAGTGATCCCGCTGGCACGCGATCAAGCCTGACATGACCCTCGGACCGTCGACGGGCGGGCGTCCGATGTGAGCACCTTGGCAAGCGCGCCGTGGCTCCTGTGATTAGACTTCGCCCGGTCAGATCTGGCGGCCCAGGTGCACCTGTTGAGAGGACGTTCTTGTATGCCGGTACTTCCAGCTCCGTTGGAAGTCACCCTCAGCGGGGTCAACCTGACATTCGTTGCCGTCGTGGGTGCAATCGCCGTGGTCGCGCTGATCATGGCATTGGTTTTCCGCCGTGAAGTGCTGGCCGCCAGCGACGGCACGGCGAGTATGCGGACCATCGCCCAGGCTGTACAGGAAGGTGCCTCGGCCTATCTGCGCCGCCAGTTCCGTACACTTGCCTTCTTCGCCGCGGCCGCTTTCCTCCTGCTATTGCTGCTGCCCGTCCACCACGACAGCGACACCGGTACCTGGACGCTGAAGATCGCGCGTTCAATCGCTTTCCTCGGCGGGGCGGTGTCCTCGGCGCTGATCGGTTATCTGGGCATGTGGCTTGCCGTACGGGCCAACGTTCGGGTGGCGTCCGCCGCCCGCAGCAACAGTCGCGACTCGGCAATGCGTATCGCGTTCCGCACGGGCGCCCACGTCGGTATGGCCACTGTTGGCCTTGGCCTGTTGGGCGCGTCGATCGTGGTGTTGATCTTCCGCGGCGATGCACCGACGATCTTGGAGGGCTTCGGCTTCGGCGCCGCCATGCTCGCAATGTTCATGCGGGTCGGCGGCGGGATCTTCACCAAGGCTGCCGATGTCGGAGCGGACCTGGTCGGCAAGGTCGAGAAGAACATTCCCGAGGACGATCCACGCAACGCTGCGACCATTGCCGACAATGTCGGCGACAACGTCGGCGACTGCGCCGGCATGGCGGCCGATCTGTTCGAGTCGTATGCCGTGACCCTGGTCGCCTCGCTCATCCTGGGCATGGCGGCCTTTGGTTCGTACGGGCTGGTGTTTCCGCTGATTGTTCCGGCCATCGGCGTGATCACCGCCATCATTGGGGTCTATCTGACCAAGCCGCGCCATCGCGAGAACGGCTTGCGGACGATCAACCGTTCTTTCTATCTATCGGCCGCGATCTCGGCCGTGCTGTGCGGGATCGCCGCCTTTGCTTTCCTACCGGGCAGTTTCGATGAATTGGGTGTCGAAGGCTTGACTCCTGGGCTGATCAAGGATCCGCGGATCGTCGCCATCGGCTCGGTGGTCATCGGCATCGTGCTCGCAGTGATCATTTTGTCGTTGACCGGCTACTACACCGGCACTGAGGACCGCCCCGTTCGCGACATTGGCAACACTTCGCTCACCGGAGCCGCCACGGTGGTGCTCTCCGGCATCTCAGTTGGTCTCGAATCCGCCGTCTACACCGGTGCGGTTATCGCGGCTGCCGTCTTCGGGGCGTACCTGCTCGGCGGCTCTGGCGTGATCGCGCTGTTTGCCATCGCGCTGGCCGGCTGCGGCCTGCTGACCACGGTCGGAGTCATCGTGGCGATGGACACCTTCGGGCCGGTCTCGGATAATGCCCAAGGTATTGCCGAAATGTCCGGCGACGTGCACGGCGAGGGTGCTCAGATCCTGACCGAGCTGGACGCGGTAGGGAACACGACCAAAGCGATCACCAAGGGCATCGCGATCGCCACGGCCGTGCTTGCGGCAACCGCCTTGTTCGGGTCCTACACCGACTCCATTCGGAGTGTGCTCGCCGACAACTACGCCCGGTTCGTCGATCAGGCTGTTGTCTTTGCGCCTCTGACACTGGTGGGTCTGATTCTCGGCGCGGGCGTTGTGTTCCTTTTCTCCGGACTGGCCATCAGTGCTGTTGGCCGCGCTGCCGGGGCCGTGGTTTTCGAGGTGCGCCGGCAGTTCCGCGAGATTCCCGGGATCATGGAGGGGACCGGCAAGCCCGAGTACGGTCGGGTGGTTGACATCTGCACCAAGGACTCGCTCCGCGAGCTGGCAACTCCAGGCTTGCTCGCCTTGAGCGCCCCGATTGCGGTCGGCTTCGGCCTCGGTGCGTCGGCGCTGGCTGGATATCTGGCAGGAGCCATCGCCACGGGCACGCTGATGGCCGTCTTTCTGGCGAACTCCGGTGGTGCCTGGGACAATGCCAAGAAGCTGGTCGAGGACGGGCACCATGGCGGCAAGGGATCCGACGCGCATGCTGCGACAGTCATCGGAGACACGGTCGGGGACCCGTTCAAGGACACCGCAGGCCCGGCGATCAACCCGTTGATCAAGGTCATGAACCTGGTCTCCCTACTCATTGCGCCGGCGGTTGTTGCCATGTCACCGTTGTCGACCACGCCATCGCCGTGGCGATTCCTTATTGCCGCGGTGGCAATGGGCGTGATCATCGCTGCTGTGACAATCAGCACCCGGCGCCACGTCACCATCGCGAGCGAGCCCGAGTCGCCTGCCGCGCTGCCGAAGCCCGCGGGCCAATCCGAGAGCATGATGCCCCAGCCCGAGCCCGAGCCGGAGCCCGAAGGCCGCGAACTGCGCAATTCACGTTAGCCAGCCCCTGGTCTGTCAACGCACAGCCAACCTCGGCGAGCGTCGGCAGATAGCGGATTGTCGAGCGCGATCGCGCGAGCCGAGAATATAAGCCGACGGGTGGCACACTGGTTGAGCGATGACGTATCAATATCAACTACCTGTTACGCAGCAATGGCCGCCGCCTCGCCCAAGCGCGATGCCGATGGAGCCGCGACCGTACCATCAGATGCTGCGCGGCCCACTACATCGCTGGTGGTCACCGCTGCTCTCGCTGCTGGTGGCCGTAGCGATCGCACTGCCGATCATGTTAGCTGCGCTGATCCCCGTATTGATCATCGGAGTCGTCTCCCAGGTGGCCAACCCACTCGAGTGGAGTGTGACCTCGATTGCGAACGTCAACAACATCGGCCCAGCTGCCTTTCTCTACGTCAACCTGTCGCTCATCTCGCTGATTCCGGCCGCCATGCTGTCGATCTGGGTTGGGCATCAGATTCGCCCGCGATATCTCTCGTCCGTGGCGGGCGGGATCCGCTGGCGTTGGCTGCTGCGGTGCATGTTGTCAGTACTGCCGATCTGGCTGCTCTACATCGGCATGTCGGTGTTCTTGGAAGCCCCGCAAGGATCGCGGCCGAACCACTGGCTGCTCTTGTTGATCATGGTTGTGGTGTTCACGCCATTCCAGGCGGCAGCTGAGGAATACTTCTTCCGTGGCTGGCTGATGCAGAACATCGGCTCATGGTTCGCCAGCCCGATCCTGGGACTGGTAGGCTCCATCGCCGTTTCGACCGCCGTGTTCGCTGCCGCACACACGAGCCCTGATCCGTGGATCATCGGCAGTCTTGCCTGTCTCTCGATCGCGTCAGGCATTGCCGCTTGGCGAACAGGTGGCTTGGAGGCCGGCATCGCCATGCACACGGTGAACAATGTGACTGCCTTTATCGTCGTGATCTTGTTCGGTGGCTGGCAGGAGTCCTTCATCACCCAGACGTCGACAGCGAGTCCGGCAGTCTTTCTCTTCGCGTTGATCGTGCATGGCTCAGCCCTGGCGCTGATCTTGTGGCAAGCCAAGCGGCACCAAGTTCAGCAGTTGTATCAGCCCAGCCCATCGGCCGCGTTGGTCCAAGGACCGCAGCCAGCGCCAGCTATCGGCTGGCAATCACCTGTGCAGTAATCGCCCGCTCCACGCCGTCACCGATCGTTGGCGGACCCTGGCTCAGGCCGCGTCGTCGCCAGTAAGAGCCCAACGCAGGGTGCTGAGAGCGGATCGCGCCAACGGGCGGGCCACCAAGCGATCGACCACGGGCATGGTGGGAAGGGAGAGCTCCATGCGCGCCCATGGCGGAAGGACGGAGATCGCTCCCGCGGCAAGCACGGCGTAGCCGAGGCGCCCGGGACCGCTCAACGGCGGATCCTTCAGCAGCAGGTCCGCGGCCTCCCTAGCCGCAGCCGAAATTGCGAGCGCGGGGCGGTAGCTCTCGAGCAGCTCCTGCAGTTCGGGCACGGTCTGCGGCGGATCGACGACTCCCAGCTTCTCCGAGATGAAGCCCGATTGCCGGACGTACTCATCGGCAGTCTTGGCATCCAGCGCTGTTTCTCCGAAGGTCTGATAGCTGGCCAGAAAGCTGTCGACCTCCGCCACATGGATCCAACTGAGCAGCCGGGGATCGTCGGCCTGATATGGCACGCCCTCAGGCGTCTGGCCGGTCACCCGCTTGTGGATCGCCCGAACGATCCGAATGCTTTGCTCGGCATCGTCGATCGAGCCGTAGGTTGTGGTGGCGAGGAAGGCGCTGGTCCGCTGCAATCTGCCCCAGGGATCGGCGCGGAAGCCAGAGTGCTCGCTGACCGCGAGCATCGCGACCGGGTGCAGCGACTGCAGCAACAAGGCCCGGATGCCGCCGATAAACATTGATGTGTCCGCATGTACGCGCCAGATCGCGTCTCTTTCGCTAAACCAGCGGTCGCCGGGGGTGTGCCAGATGCGGGCGTGCACGGCATCGAAGTCCGACCCTGCGATCCGATCACGAACGGCCTTCGCGAGACCGGCTCGCCCCTTGTCCAGCAGGGTGATGGACATATTCGCGAGCGTACCCGGCACCATGGGGTAGGTGCTGACCGACGTCGACTGCCAAAGGCTGGCATCAGCCCTCGCCAATCACGACTACACGGTTGATGCCGTGGTCGAGCTGATCGGCGACGAGGCACACCGTGCGCTATGGCGCAACAGCACCGTACCGGCTGTCCGCTCTCTGGCCGGCCGCAACGACCCACTGGCCGTGCTGACATCGGTCTGGGTGCTGCAGCAACCGGTCCCTCGGCGGCTTCTCGACCGAGCGCTGCCCCACCTGGTCGATCCGCTGATCCAAGCCGGCATCCTAGGTCAGTCGGCCGGTGAAGTGGCGGCCGTGCTCGACATCCGCCCGTACGCAGCCGACGACGGCGTTCGCGGTTGGCTGGTGTCGGACCTCCTACCTCACCTGAATACCAAGATCACGCCGATGCGGCCCGACTTCGTGCTTGGCGCCACGTCCGCATCGACGGCTCTGGCGCAGCTGACGATACGACGCCCGGGCGGCAATGTTCTTGATCTTGGCACAGGTTGCGGTGTGCAAAGCCTGCATCTGACGCGCCACGCCGACATCGTGATCGCTACAGACGTCAACCCACGAGCGATCGAGTTGGCCCGGCTGACCGCAAAGATCAACTCAATTGAGCCGGACCTTCGGCTGGGCGATCTATTCACGCCGGTTGCCGGGGAGACCTTCGACCTCATTATCACCAACCCGCCGTACGTGATGTCCCCGCCGCAAACAGAGGGTGAGCGGCTGATCTATCGTGACGCCGACCGGGCGGGTGACCGGCTGGTGGAAGAAGTGGTACGAGCCGGGGCGGCTCACCTTGCGCCAGGCGGCATTCTGCAAGTGCTGGCCAATTGGGCAGGTATCGAGGGCATCGACTGGTCGGACCGGTTGCACGGTTGGATTGCTGACACGGGTTGTGACGCTCACGTGGTGCAGCGAGAGGTTCTGGATCCCACTGAGTACATCGAGCTCTGGCTAGCCGATGCCGGACTCGGCGGTTCGCCGAGTTATGTCGGCCGCTATCACCAATGGCTCGACTACTTCGAGCGGGCCGGGATCGAGTCGGTCGGGATGGGGTGGATCGTCTTGCGGCGGGCCGGTCGGGCGGAGCCGGAGATCAGGATCGAGGACTGGCCCTATGCCGTCGAGCAGCCGATCGGACCGGCGTTCGAGCAGGGATTTCAAGCGGCCGAGCTTGCGCGCAGCGCAGATACGGAACTGCTCGCGCATGCGTGGCGCTTGGCGCAGGATGTGGTGGAGGAGACCAGGGGAGCACCCGGCGCCGCCGACCCGGCCTACATCGTCTTTCGGCAGGAGCACGGGTTCCGACGGGCGCTGCAGGCGGACACAGCGTTGGCGGCGGTGGTCGGGGCCTGCGATGGTGATCTTGACCTTGCCACGATTGTTACGACGGTGGCCGGTATCCTCGGGCACTCCGTCGACGTGTTGACCGAAGCCGTCCTGCCGGCCATCCGGCAGTGTGTTCGGGACGGCTTCCTGCTCTGAGCCTGCTCCGGGTTATGCCGTTTTGAAATACCCGAGATTCGTCTTCTGGGTGGAGGTGGCACGTAGAGTATGCGCGCTGGCCTGCGCCATCAGCGGAATCGAAAGCGGATCGCAGGCGTTGGTGCAGCAGAAGCAGAACGTACGAGGTAAGGAAGTCCAGTGGCAGCGAAAGCGGGCAAAAGGCTCGTGATCGTTGAGTCGCCGACCAAGGCGAACAAGATCTCGAGCTTCTTGGGCGACGACTATGTCGTCGCGTCCAGCCTCGGCCACGTTCGGGATTTGCCGACCGGCGCGGCTGAGGTACCCGCCAAATACAAGACCGAGAAATGGGCTCGGACCGGTGTGGACGTTGAGAACGGATTCGCGCCGCTCTATGTCGTCAACCCGGAAAAGCGGGCGACCCTGCGGTCGCTGAAGGAAGCTTTGTCCGGCGCCGATGAACTACTGCTCGCTACTGACGGTGATCGTGAAGGCGAAGCCATCGCGTGGCACCTGCTGCAGGAGCTGAAACCCAAAGTGCCGGCGAAGCGGATGGTTTTTCACGAGATAACCCCGCATGCCATTGCCGAGGCGGTAGCCCACCCGCGCGACCTTGATGAAGACCTGGTGGACGCTCAGGAGACCCGCCGGATCCTCGATCGCCTTTACGGCTATGAAGTCTCGCCGGTGCTGTGGAAGAAGGTCATGCCGCGGCTTTCTGCCGGCCGTGTGCAGTCCGTGGCGACACGCTTGGTCGTTGATCGGGAGCGCGAGCGGATGGCGTTCCGCAGCGCCTCCTATTGGGATCTTGACGCCATACTTGACGCTGGTTCGGATGCCGAGCCACCAACTTTTCCGGCTCGGCTGACTCAGATCGGGGCTCGAAAAGTCGCATCGGGCCGCGATTTCGACGGCCAGGGTCGGTTGATCGGCAAGGGCGGGGCTCAACTCGTCCACCTCGATCAGGCTCAGGCAGAGGCCATGGCGGAGTCGCTGGGCGATGCTGCGTTCGAGGTCGCCTCCGTCGACTCCAAGCCCTACACGCGGCGGCCGTACGCGCCGTTCCGGACGACAACGCTGCAGCAGGAGGCTGGTCGCAAACTCGGCTTTTCCACCCAACGCACGATGTCTGTTTCGCAGGACCTCTACGAGGCCGGCTTCATCACCTATATGCGCACTGACTCGGTGACCCTGTCTGACAGCGCGATCGCCGCTGCGCGCGATCAGGTGCGCCAGCTCTTCGGTCCCGACTACCTGCCGGACAAGCCGCGGGTCTATTCGAGCAAAGTCAAGAACGCGCAGGAGGCCCACGAGGCAATCCGACCTGCCGGCGAGGTTTTCGCGACGCCGGCCCAAACCCGCCTCTCCGGTGATCAATTCCGGCTCTATGAGCTGATCTGGATGCGCACGATCGCCTCGCAGATGAAAGACGCCGAGGGTCAGACAATCTCAGTCAAGATCAACGCCGAACCGCGCAGCTCAGCGCACGTGGAGAGCTGCACATTTGTTGCGTCCGGCAGGACAATCACGTTCTACGGCTTCCTGAGGGCATATGTGGAAGCGCTCGACGAGGCCGATGACGGCCAGTCCGACGACGCTCAAACCCGGTTGCCTCGGCTGACGACGGGGCAGCTTTTGCGGCCGGAGTCGGTAACTGCTTCAGGGCATGAGACTCGGCCTCCGGGCCGCTACACTGAGCCATCCTTGGTGGCCAAGCTAGAAGAGCTCGAAATAGGCCGGCCCTCCACCTACGCGTCGATCATCCGGACGATCACCGCGAGGGACTACGTGTTCAAAAAGGGATCGGCCCTGATCCCGACATGGCTGGCGTTCGCGGTGACGCGGCTGCTTGAGGAGCACTTTCCGAAGCTGGTGGACTATGCATTCACCGCCGAGATGGAGGATGTGCTGGACGAGATCGCCGACGGCCACGCTGAGCGCCTGCAGGTGCTGACCGAGTTCTACTTCGGCGGCGATGATCGGCAGGGGCTGCAACGGCTGGTATCCGAGCTTGGCGAGATCGACGCCCGAAGGTTGTCCACCTTCCCGATCGACCATCTGAACTCTGGCCTCGTTGTTCGGGTCGGACGCTACGGGACCTATGTCGAGGACGAGGAGGGCCGACGGGCGAACGTGCCGGAGGATCTGCCGCCGGACGAGCTGACCGTTGATCTTGCTCAACAGCTCCTCGCCCAACCGGCGGGGGAGGAGTGGGAGCTCGGGACGGATCCGCAGACCGGCTATGCCTTGATCGCCAAGAACGGCCGGTTCGGCCCCTACGTCACGGAGGTGTTGGACGACGCGCCCAAGAACGCTAAGCCGCGAACCGCCTCCTTGTTCTCCTCCATGTCAGTCGACACTCTGACGCTCGACGATGCTTTGCGATTGTTGAGTTTGCCTCGGGTGGTCGGTGTCGATCAAGATGGCATCCAGATCACTGCACAGAACGGCCGTTATGGGCCTTACTTGAAGAAGGGCAACGATTCCCGGTCGCTGGCAAGTGAGGAACAGATCTTCACCATCACGCTGGATGAAGCGAACGAGATCTACGCTCTGCCCAAGCAACGTGGCAGGGCCACCGCTAGGCCGCCGCTCAAGGAGCTCGGCAACGATCCGTCGTCTGGTCGACCCATGATCATTAAAGAAGGCCGGTTCGGCGCTTACGTGACTGACGGCGAGACGAACGCTACGCTGCGCCGCCACGACAATCCCGAAACGATCACGGCCGACCGGGCGGCGGAGCTGTTAGCCGACAAACGGGCTAAGGGGTCGGCGCCGAAGGGCAGGGTCCGCAAGGCCACCGCAAAGAAGGCGGCGGCGAAGAAACCAAGTGGCGCTGGCAAAACCGCCGCGGCCTCAAGATCGACTTCGGCGAACAACGCGCCAGCAAAGGTTCCCGTAGACGCGAGGGCTGGATAGGCGGTGCCGCTGCCATGGCCGACGTGGCAGGGTTAGTACGTGAACAAGGGCAAGGCGAGCAAGGGGCGGTCGGCGCGACGCCGTGCCAAGATGACCCTGGCCGCCCCCGCAAAGTCGAGCCTGCCGACAGGCTCGAGCGACGGGTCGACCAAGCCCCCCGGCCAGCGGCTCTATGACATGCCCTACAGCGCAGCGGCGCCGAAGTTGATCAACCCCGCCGTCGGCCTGCACAACCTGGTCGCTCGCGCCGGTCACAACGCCGCGTACGAGATCGATGTCACCCTGCTCGACGCCCCGGACTATCGGCTGGCCCGATCTGGGGTTCTGCTGGCCCATCGAGTGCTCGAAGGTCGCGGCGAATGGTTCCTGACCGCTCCCGACTGGTACCCGCTCCTGCCGAAGGACCGGATCGAGACCATGGGCGACACCGACTTGCCCGAGGAGTTCGCAGATTTGATCCGCCCGCTGCGCCGGCGGGCAACGTTGGGCCCGGTGGCTGCGCTTCGATGTGAACGCAGGGAATTCGCCCTACGCGACGACGAAGGCCAGACTCTGGCACTGCTCCGTGACGACAAGGTCACCGTCCGGCGCGGCGGCCTGACGACTGCCCGCTACCGCGAAGTGATGATGACGCCGGTCGGACCTGGCCTGACCGAGCAGCAAGATGCTTGGCTCGACCGTGCAATCAACCAAGCCGGCGCCACCTCGGTGACCAGGTTCCCCAGGCTTGTCAGCCGACTCGGTGCACCGGCTACCGGCCTCACCGATTTTCCGGTGCCGCGCTCGTTCGAGGCCGATGCCCCATTCGCGACCTTCGTCTCGCAGCTCCTCGGCCTGCGGCTGCGGCAGATCGTCGAAGCTGACCTTGCCATCCGAGGCGGCAATCTGGATGCTGCCGAACAGCTGGCGGCACAGGCGTCCCAGCTACGGATGGAACTCAAAGGCCTGTCATTCGTGCTCGATCCCGACTGGGTCGAAGACCTGTACGACGAGCTGGACTGGATCATGATCGATGCCGACCCGCGCGGTGCCGATCCGGCCGGCGTGGCTAGAGCCCGAGAGAACCTGATCGCCCGGCTGCATTCTGAGCGCTACTTGGCATTGCTTGACCGGCTGGTTACAGCCACCCGCGGCCCAAAGCTGGGTGACACCAGCGTCTTGGACGCCAATAAGGTGCTTAGCGATCTGCTCGGGTCAGTGGTTGGCCGGATTCGTCGGGTCGTGGATCGGCTAACTCCGGAAGCCTCGCCCCAGGCCTGGGAAGACGCCTGGCGCTCCCTCGGGCAGTTGCAATGGGTCGCCGATATTTCGACCCATGTGATGGCGGCCGAGACTGAACGGATCCAGCGACGGCTCGCCAAGTCACAGTCGCTACTGGACCAAATCCATCACTACCAGCAGCAAGCCGACGAAGCGATTGAATCGGTCGCCGAGATGACCGCTCAGGAGGCGTTCGAGGCTGGCCGCTCGTACGAGCGGAGGGTCGACGAAGCTCGAGGCCTCAAAACGGAATTTCTCGCTTTGTGGTCGAAGACTGCACGAAAGTTGGACGTATGAACGCCCAACAGCAGCTGGGTCCCGGCGTGTTCGTCGTGTTCGAGGGCGGCGACGGAGTCGGCAAGACCACGCAGGCCACCAGGCTGTGCGACTGGCTGGCGGGAAAGGGCTATGACTTCGTCCGCACGTACGAGCCCGGCGACACAGCGGCCGGGCGGCGGATTCGCGACATCGTGCTGAGCCCTAAGACGGGCGACCTGGCGGCTCGTGCTGAAGCTTTGTTGTACGCGGCCGACAAGGCACAACACGTTGCCGAGGTGATACGGCCGGCGCTGGACCGAGGGGCGGTCGTGGTCTGCGACCGCTACGTCGATTCAATGCTGGCCTATCAGGGTGCCGGCCGAGTGCTCAAGCTGAGCGAAGTGGAATCGATGGCCCGCTGGGCGACATACGATGTCCGAG
Source organism: Actinomycetota bacterium (assembly GCA_046732135.1). Lineage (GTDB taxonomy): Bacteria > Actinomycetota > Actinomycetes > Propionibacteriales > Propionibacteriaceae > Microlunatus. The sequence goes on along the minus strand of JBKPML010000043.1, from coordinate 4,886 downwards.
CCCACCTCACGGTCGTGCTCGACATGGACCCAGCGCTGGCCGTTGGAGAGAAGCGGAATCAAGATCGGCTGGAAGCTGCCGGCGATGACTTTCATGCCCGGGCACGATCGTTTTTCCTCGATTTGGCTGCCGGGGACCCGGATCGTTATCTGGTGATCGACGCCCGACTCCGTCGTGAGGACATCACAACCCAGATCCTGGACCGGCTTCAACCGTTATTGAAAAACGTCCCGGTTCAGCCCGCAGAAGGCGAGTTGTCGGAGGCCCCTGGCACAGTGTCATCGTGATTCGCGACGCCGAACCCGGCGGCGTTTGGGGGGAACTAGTCGGTCAGGAGATCGCGGTCGCGACGTTGCGACGCGCGGTAGCCGGCGAACCGCACGCCATGAGTCATGCCTGGCTGTTCACCGGGCCTCCGGGCTCTGGACGCTCTAATGCTGCTCGGGCGTTCGCCGCGGCGCTGGAGTGCTCACGCGGCGGCTGCGGGAAATGTGCCGATTGCCGATCAACGCTGAGCGGGGCGCATCCGGACGTGACCTTGGTTCGTACCGAACAGCTGTCGATCGGCGTCGAAGAGGTTCGCGAGCTGGTACGCCGGGCATCGATGACCCCGACATTGGGCCGCTATCAAGTGATCGTGGTCGAAGACGCGGATCGGGTCACCGAACGCGGCGCAGACGCCCTCCTGAAAAGCGTCGAGGAGCCAGGGGCCCGCACGGTCTGGGTTCTATGTGCGCCGACGCCGGACGATCTGGTCGCAACTATCCGCTCGCGTTGCCGGCTGCTCAATTTGCAAACGCCTAGTGAGGCGGCCATCGCCGAATTGCTGGAGAACAGGGATGGGGTGGACCCGGCTCTCGCCACATATGCGGCACGGATTGCCCAGGGCCACATCGGCCGCGCCCTGCTGCTGGCCCGAGATGAGGATGCCCGGAGGCGTCGCGCTCGGGTGCTTAAGATCCCGCTCGAGTTAAATGGCCTCGGTGCCTGCCTGGCGGCCGCCGCCGAGCTGGTCGACGAATGCAGCGACGAAGCAGCGGCCGCGACCGCTGCGCTTGATACGCAGGAACGATCGGCGTTGGAGGAGGCACTTGGTTTCGGCACCCGCGGCGCCAAGCCGCGGCAAGCGCAGGCGGCTATTAAAGAGCTCGAAGATCAGCAGCGGGCCCGGGCCAAACGCCTGCAACGTGATGCGCTTGACCGCGCGCTAACCGAGCTGACGGGTTTGTATCGCGACGTCCTAAGCATCCAGACCGGGTCCGGCGCGGCGCTGGTGAACTCGGACCTTGAGACTCAGATCGCTTACCTGGCAAGGAAATCTGGGCCCGAAGCAACGTTGCGGCGGATCGACACCTTGCTTGCCTGCCGGACCGCCCTGGAGGGTAATGTCGCTCCGTTGCTGGCCGTCGAGGCGGCTCTTATCGGCTTAGTGGAGGCGTAATTTTGCCGAGTTTTAGGTCGATCGTCAATATGGGAAGTGTTCACCTGATTCTCAGTTTCGTGGGTTCCATTTCTCCCACTCCCTTTAGTAAGGTGTTCTCGGGTTGCCGGAGGGGACGAACCCCCGAGCGTTCTCTCCGACAACCTCCAACTTTCCCCAAAGAGCCCCGAGCCGGCAGGCCGGGGCTTAATGTTGTCCCTGTTCACGCGGCCATGAGACGCGCGGGCATGAAAGTTGCGCACCAACCTGGTGTGCTCTACGTTGGTCCCGGCTCGTATCCAGTTCGTTACCAATCGACAGGCTGCGGGTCACAAGGCCGCAACGACGGAGCCGTAGACCCTGGTGAACCGCGTTGCAGCGATCTGGATGGCCTATCGGAATTCTCTAGACCTACTGGCGCGGGTGGGCCCCTGCCCCCCAGAACGCCCACCCGTGGAGGCCCGGCAGACCCGCATCTGCCGGGCTTCCGGCTTTCTGCTCGTTGTGTCGGCGCGCGATCGCGCTCTCAGGCGCTGACTTTCTCAGTCGCTTGCGAATTCCGTCTATCGACTCCCGTCCAGGCAGCGCCGCGATCACCCGACGCTCGCGGACGCTTCTCGCGCTGAGAGGTCGTCGACAGGGGTCGCGGCACTACGCTTGGGTTATGGCGCGGGTGATGGCGGTGTCGTTCGAGCGCTACGGACGGCTCTACTATCTCGATCCGGGCGAGGGGACCTACGCCGTCGGCGACAAGGTCCTCGTGCCAACTGATTCCGGGCCAGAGGTTGCCGAATGCGTCTGGGCGCCGGAGTGGGTGGACGATGATCCAGGCTTTACCGATCTCCCGTTGTGCGAGGGTAAGGCCGGGCAGACCGAGCTCGACCGCGATGCGGCGAATCGCCGCCGACGAGCTGAAGCCAAACTCGTCGCCAAGAGGTTGATCAAGAAGAACGACCTGCCGATGAAGGTGGTCGCAGTCGACTACCTCGATGCAGGCGAGGACTTCGATCAACTCGTTGTGATCTACTTCAACGCGCCGCATCGGGTCGATTTCCGCGCGTTGGTTGGTGAGCTCGCCCGCAGCTTGAGAGCCCGGATCGACCTGCGACAGATCGGCTCACGCGACGCTGCCAGGCTGACCGGCGGGCTCGGCAACTGTGGCCGCGACCTGTGTTGTGCCACGTTCCTGAAGGACTTCGAGCCGGTCAGTCTCAGGATGGCCAAGCTCCAGGATCTGCCGCCCAACCCTCTGAAGATCTCCGGCGCTTGCGGGCGCCTGCTCTGCTGCATCAAGTACGAGCACCCCCTCTATGCGGAGTTCGCGCGGCAGGTGCCCGGGGTAGGGCAGCCCGTAACGACAGACGAGGGCGAGGGCGTTGTTCTCGCCCACCAAGTGCCGGCCGATTCGGTGGTCGTCCGGATGGCCGGTTCCGGGGCCATCACAAGTTGCTCACGGGCCAGCGTCTGCGGTTCGCGTCATGCGTACGAATCCCGGCCTCCGACGGCCGAGGAGCCCGCTACCAAGCTCCGACGTCGTCGCCGTAACTGACGTGTCCCCGCCGGTCCGGCTCACCGCCGCGGTGGGAGTCTGTGCAGCGCTTGTTCTGGGCACCGCTTGTTCGGGCGCTGACCCTAGCCAGGACCCGGTCCCTACCTCGGCTCCAGCAACCGAATCGCCCCGATCGTCGACCTCGGGGACACCGGTGATCCCGCCGGACGGTCGGCCGATCCAAGCCGTCCCGTCGGTCACGCCGTACGGCTTCACGAATCCGCCGCCCGGCGACGGCCTTGGCAGGTACGCGGCACAAGAGCTGGCCTGGGAGCCATGTCTGGACGGGCTGGAGTGTACGAAAGTGCTGGCGCCGCTTGACTACGCCGACCCGAATGGTCAGGCGATCACCTTGTCGCTGGTGCGACGCAAGGCCAGAGCGAATTCGCGGCTGGGCTCGCTTTTCCTCAACCCCGGCGGACCTGGAGCCTCAGGCCGCGATCTGGTGACCAGTTTCGACGGCAGCGGTCTGGAAAGTTATGACCTGATCGGCTGGGATCCACGTGGAACGGACGATTCCACGCCCGTGCAGTGCTTCGCTGAGGGGGAGGACTATGACCGCTATCTCGCATCGGACGCATCGCCGGACAACGACGAGGAGCTGGCGATACAGATCTCACAGGACCGAACCTTTGGGCAGGTCTGTCTGAGTGCGTCCGGCTCGCTGCTCCAGCACGTGTCAACCGCCGAGACGGTACAAGATCTTGATCTGATGCGCGGTTTGGTTGGCGATGACAAGATCAATTACTTGGGTTTCTCGTACGGCACCATGATCGGATCGCTGTACGCGCAGATGTTTCCGAAGCGGGTAGGGCACCTGGTGCTCGACGGGGCGGTCAACATCACCGAAAGTCCCATCACGCAGCTGGATGGATTCGAACGCGCCATTGGCAACTTCGCCAGCTGGTGTGCCAAGCAGCAATGCGCTCTTGGCAAGAGCCGCGAGCAGGTGCTCAAGGCTGTCAGCGATCTGCTCACTCGATTGGACAGCAAGCCGATCAAGGTCGGCGACCGGCAACTCACCCAGTCACTGGCCACGGTTGGCGTGATCTTCCCGCTGTACGGGCAGGAGAATGCGTGGGACGTACTGCGCCAGGCTCTGATCGCAGCCATCGAGAAAGGTGATGGCAGCATGCTGCTGCGGCTCTCCGACGTGTACCTCGGCCGCTCGAAAGACGGTCAGTATGACCAGGACATCTCGGCCAATCCTGCGATTCGTTGCCTGGATTCGCAGAAGGTCAGCGTGAGCAAGGAGCTCAAGGAGGACGCGGTGGACATCAAGAGCGCGCCGACCCTGGGCAGGTCGTGGGGCTCAGACTTGACCTGCCCGCTGTGGCCGGTTGCACCGGCGCCCAAACTGCCCAAGATCATCGGACCAGGAGCCGATCCGATCTTGGTGATCGGCACGACCGGCGATCCCGCGACCCCGTACGAGTATGCGATCGGCATGGCCAGGCAGCTTGAGTCTGGTGTCCTGATCAGGTTCCGCGGCTTCGGTCACCTCGCCTACGGCCAAAGCCCCTGCGTCCGCAAGATCGTCCATGCTTACCTCGTTGAGGACATGGTGCCGGCCGACGAAACGACCTGCTAGTCGGTGCCCTGACCGCTGCTCAGGGCCGCTTATCGTCGGTCGATAGCGACCCGTCCGGATATAGTGGGCGACCGTGCGCGACGCCCAACGGGTGGCATTCGCACTCGCCGCCTTAGCTCAGCCGGCAGAGCAACGCACTCGTAATGCGTAGGTCCGGGGTTCGATTCCCCGAGGCGGCTCTGAGTTTGTGTGCAACTGACGAAGGCCTATGACAGCGGGTCTTGGGTTTTCTGCCGGAGGCGTTCGTAGGGTGTTTGGCCGTTCAAGGCGCCATGAGGACGGTGGTAGTTGTAGTAGTCCTCCCACTCTTGCAGCTTCTCGGAGAA
>JBKPML010000042.1:0-13728 GCA_046732135.1 Actinomycetota bacterium | reverse complement strand
TCGCGGAGGCGATATCTGCAATGCTCATCCGCTCCAGCCAGTCGGCGGCGATCGTACGGGCCGCATGTGTTGACCGTCCTCGAGCCTTCGGCCCGAACGCCACATTGTCGAGCACGCTGAGATGGGGAAACAGCAGGTAGTCCTGGAACACAACGCCGATTGGACGCTCATGCGGAAGCCGGTGTACGCCGGCGCCGGCCAACGTCATGCCATCGACGATGACCCGCCCGTCATCGAGTCGGAGCAGGCCGGAGATGGTACGAAGCGCGGTGGACTTGCCGGCCCCGTTGGGCCCCAGCACAGCAACAACTTCTCCGTCGGCCACCTGCAACTCGATATCGAGTACGAAGGCAGCCCGACGTACCACGAGTGTGGCGATCAGACCCGATGACGTGGCTACCAACGTTGGACCCACCGATCGCGAAGCAGCACCAGAACCGCAATCGAAGTCGCCAGCAGCAGCACCGAGAGCAGCAACGCGGAGCCAGGATCGGTCTCCAGCGCCAGATAGACCTCGATCGGCATGGTCCGCGTCCTACCTGGGAAGTTCCCGGCGAACGTGATCGTCGCACCGAACTCCCCCAAGGCTCTCGCCCACGCCAGCACTGTGCCTGCCGCTATCCCCGGGCCGACCAACGGAAGTGTCACTCGACGAAACACCGTAAGCGGTTTAGCACCGAGAGTGGCGGCAGCATCCTCGTACCGCCGGTCGGCTGCCCGCAATGCGCCCTCTACAGCGAGAACGAGAAATGGCAGAGCGACGAAGACCTGCGCGAGGACGACCGCGTACGGGGTGAACGGGAAGGAGAACCCGGTGAGGGCATAGAGGGGCTCGCCGAGCAGGCCGGAACGGCCGAGCAGGGTAAAGAGCGCCACGCCGCCTACGACCGGTGGAAGCACCAGCGGAACGGTGACCACGGCCCGCAACACGGCGGCTCCAGGAAGTCCGGGTCGAGCCAGCAACCAAGCCAGCGGCACGCCGAGGATCAAGGTGATCAATGCCGCAACTGTGGCAGTGATGATCGAGAGTCGGAGCGCAAAGATTGCTGATTCGCTTGTCAGTACGGTACGCGCATCCGGCCAGGGAGCGCGGATGATCAGCCCGGCAAGCGGCAGCAGGAGGTACAGCAGGGCGATTATCGCCGGGAGTACGAGCAGCACCGGCAGCCGATCGCCGCTGGTTGGCCCTGAACCCCTCACGGCAGGTACCTATGGCTTGTCGAAACCAGCCTCATTGAGGACCGCCTGGCCGTCGGATGAAAGGACATAATCGACAAATCGCTGGGCGAGAGCCGGGTCTTTGGATGCAGCCACGGTTGCGATCGGATAGACATTGATCGCCTGCCGGGCCTCTGCAAACTCAAGGCCGTCCACCGTGTGGCGCGCGGCGAAAACGTCGGTCTTATAGACCAGGGCGGCATCCACCTCATTCGACTGGACCTTTTGCAGGGTGGCTTTGACATCCTGTTCCAGGGTGTCAGGGGCCGGCACGATCTTGGCTGAAGCAAAGACCTTGACTGCCGCGGCGCCACAGGGCACTTGGGGCGCGCAGATGGCGATCTTCTTGGCCTTGTCCGCGAAGTCTTCGAGACCGGTGATCTTGCCCGGATTTCCCTTGGGCACCGCGATCTGCAGGGTGTTGGAGGCGAAATCAACTGGCCGATTGGCGGCGCCGGCCTCGATGACTGTCTGCATAGTGGCGGAACTCGCTGCGGCGTAAACATCAATAGGGGCATCCTGCGCGATCTGCGTGGCGAGGGTTGCGCTGGAGGCAAAGCTGAAAGTCACCCTGCTGCCAGCATTCTTGGTCTCGAAATCCTCGCCGATCTTGGTGAACGCCTCCGTCAATGACGCTGCCGCTGCCACCGTTATGGCGCTCCCAGGTGTCGAGGAGGTGCCGAGCGTCGGAGTACTACTACAGGCGACAACGACGAACACTGTGAGCGCCGCAAAGACACCCCGTGGTCGCCATTTGTGCCGATGTGACGTCATCGGGACTCCGGCACTTCGACGATGACGTGAGTGGATTTCACCGAGGCAACCGCTAGGACACCCGGTTCCAGCTTGAGGTCGGTAGCTGCCTCCGCGGACATGAGCGAGACAATTCGAAATGGCCCGCACTGCAGGTCGACCTGGGCCATCACCGAATCCTTGATCACTCGGGTGACCAGGCCGGTCAACCGGTTCCGGGCGCTCTCCGCGACGGGGCTGCCCAGCCTGGGCGCTGTGGCAATCTCTTGCGCATGCGAAGCCAGTTCTGCCCCGTCGATGACGGCAGGACCGTCCGTTGAGGTCGTCCCAAGTCGTCCCGTTTCAACCCAACGACGTACAGTGTCATCGGAAACGCCGAGCAGATTCGCGGCTTGGGAGATCCGATATTGCGGCATGCTAGAAGGTTATCAGCCGCAAATGCGGAACTGCGCGCATCACGATTCGCTGTGTTGACGGAAGCGAGGTATCGCGCGCGACCGCGTTCTCGTATTCGCTGAAGTCAGTCCGGGCCACCGCTGACGGCGACAAGTTCTGCCCGCGCGCTCCTTTGTGACACGCAAAAGGGGCGGGCCCTGAGAACCCGCCCCTCTGCATGGGTCAATTCAGCGATAGTCGCCGAGGTCGAACTCCTCTAGTGGTACGGCAGCACCCGACCCCGAACCGAAGTCGTAGTCGAATGAGTCGTATCCCACCATCGAGTAGGCCTGAGCCTTCGCCTCTTCGGTCGGCTCCACCCGGATATTGCGGTAACGATCCAGACCGGTACCGGCCGGGATCAACTTGCCCAAGATCACGTTCTCCTTGAGCCCGACCAGCGAATCCGACTTGCCCTGGATCGCGGCATCGGTCAGCACCTTGGTGGTCTCCTGGAAGGAGGCCGCCGACAGCCACGACTCGGTGGCCAGCGATGCCTTGGTGATCCCCATTAGCACGGCTCGACCCGAGGCCGGTGTGCCGCCTTCGGCAACCACCTTGCGGTTCTGCCCCTCGTACATCAACCGGTCGACCAGATCACCCGCGAGTAGCTCGGAGTCGCCCGATTCGATCACAGTGACCCGGCGCAGCATCTGCCGGATGATGATCTCGATGTGCTTGTCGTGAATCGGCGCACCCTGGGTCCGATAGACCGACTGCACCTCGTCCACCAGGTGTTCCTGCACGCGCCGAACACCGAGCACCCGCAATACGTCGTGCGGATCCGGTGTACCCGCGGTGAGCTGCTGACCCACCTCAACGTGATCTCCGTCCTCGACCAGCAGCCGAGCCCTGCGGCTGACCACAAAGTCAGTGGCCTCGGAACCGTCGTCTGGAGTGATCACCAGTTTCCGCAACCGATCCGAGTCCTCAATCTGCACTCGGCCGGCGGCCTCGGAGATCGGCGCCTTCCCCTTGGGCTGGCGAGCCTCGAACAACTCCTGGACTCGCGGCAGACCCTGCGTAATGTCATCGCCGATCACACCACCGGTGTGGAACGTACGCATCGTCAGCTGGGTGCCGGGCTCGCCGATGGACTGCGCGGCGACGATACCCACGGCCTCGCCGACGTCGACAAGCTTGCCGCTGGCCAGCGAGCGGCCGTAGCACATGGCACAGGTACCGGATGTCGACTCGCAGGTGAGCACGCTGCGCACCTTGACAGAGGTGATCCCGGCGTCCACCAGCTTGGTGATGTTGACGTCACCAAGATCGACACCGGCCTCCACCAGCACCTCACCGTCAGGACCGGTTACGTCGGTCGCCAAAGTGCGAGCGTAGACCGCGGTCTCGACGTGCTCGTCGAGGGCCAGCCGGCCGTTCTCGTTCCGAGCGATGATCTTGGTCAGCCCCCGCTCGGTGCCGCAGTCCTCCTCGCGGATGATCACGTCCTGAGCCACATCGACCAGTCGCCGAGTCAGGTAGCCGGAGTCGGCTGTACGCAGGGCCGTGTCCGCCTGACCCTTGCGTCCGCCGTGGGTGGAGATGAAGTACTCCAGCACCGAGAGGCCTTCGCGGAAGTTGGACTTGATCGGCCGCGCGATGATCTCACCTTTCGGGTTGACCACCAGACCCCGCATCCCGGCAATCTGGCGCATTTGCACCATGTTTCCGCGGGCACCGGAGTGCACCATCATGTAGATCGGGTTGTTCTTGTCGAAGTTCTGCTCCATCGCCGTGCCGAGCCTCGACGTGGCGTCGGTCCAGATCTCGATCAACTCCTGACGCCGCTCGTCCTCAGTGATCAAGCCCCGCTCGTACTGGCGGTCGATCTTGCTGGCCCGGTCCTCGTAACCGGCCAGGATCTCGGCCTTGTCGGCTGGCGTGGAGACGTCACCGATGGAGACCGTGACACCGGAGCGGGTGGCCCAGTAGAAACCGATGTCCTTGAGCTGATCCAGGCAGCTGGCCACCTCTACCTTGGGATAGCGCTCGGCAAGATCATTGACGATCTGTCCCAGCTGCTTCTTGCCCACCTCGAAGTCGGCGTAGGGGTAGTCCTCGGGCAGCGCTTCGTTGAACAGCGCCCGTCCCAGCGTCGTCTCCAGCAGGATTGAGCCGTTGCCATTCAGCTCCGTCCCCGGGGGTGGGATGATGCCGGTCAACCGCAACTTGATCTTGGCTTGCACCGACAGTTCGCCACGATCGAAGGCCATCAACGCCTCGGCCACCGAGCCGAAGGCGCGACCCTCGCCCTTCTCGCCCTCATTGTGCATGGTGAGCGAGTAAATGCCGATGATCATGTCCTGGGTCGGCATAGTCACCGGACGTCCGTCTGCCGGTTTGAGGATGTTGTTGGTCGACAGCATCAAGATCCGGGCCTCGGCCTGCGCCTCGGCGGACAGCGGCAGATGCACGGCCATCTGGTCACCGTCGAAGTCGGCGTTGAAGGCCGTACAGACCAGTGGGTGGATCTGGATGGCCTTGCCCTCGATCAGCTGCGGCTCGAACGCCTGAATGCCCAGCCGGTGCAGAGTAGGTGCCCGGTTCAGCAGTACAGGGTGCTCGGTGATGACCTCCTCGAGCACGTCCCAGACCACTGGCCGCTGCCGCTCGACCATCCGCTTGGCCGACTTGATGTTCTGCGCGTGATTGAGGTCGTCCAACCGCTTCATTACGAACGGCTTGAACAACTCCAGCGCCATGGCCTTCGGCAGCCCGCACTGGTGGAGCTTGAGCTGCGGCCCAACCACGATCACCGAGCGGCCTGAGTAGTCGACTCGCTTACCGAGCAGGTTCTGCCGGAACCGGCCCTGCTTGCCCTTCAGCATGTCGGAGATCGACTTCAGCGGGCGGTTGCCCGGCCCGGTCACCGGACGGCCGCGACGGCCGTTGTCGAACAGCGAGTCGACCGCTTCCTGCAGCATCCGCTTCTCGTTGTTGACGATGATCTCGGGCGCACCGAGGTCGAGCAGCCGCTTCAGCCGGTTGTTCCGGTTGATCACCCGGCGGTAGAGGTCGTTGAGGTCCGAGGTGGCGAACCGGCCGCCGTCCAATTGCACCATCGGGCGCAGGTCCGGCGGGATCACCGGCACGCAGTCCAGCACCATTCCGGTCGGGGAGTTCTTGGTGGTGAGGAACGCCGAGACAACCTTGAGCCGTTTGAGGGCGCGGGTCTTGCGCTGGCCTTTGCCGGTCTGGATGGTCTCCCGAAGTGCTGCCGCCTCGCCTTCGAGGTCGAAGGTCTCGAGCCGCTTCTGAATCGCGTCGGCACCCATCGACCCCTCGAAGTACTTGCCGAAGCGGGTCTTCATCTCCCGGTAGAGCACCTCGTCGCCCTCGAGATCCTGCACCCGGAGGTTCTTGAAGCGGCTCCAGACAGCGTCGAGCCGATCGAGTTCGCGTTGGGCCCGATCGCGCAGCTGCTTGACCTCACGCTCGGCGCCTTCCCGTACCTTGCGCTTGGCGTCGGCCTTGGCCCCCTCGTTCTCAAGCTCGGCGAGATCTTCCTCGAGCTTCTTCATCCGGGCTTCGATATCGGCGTCGCGACGGCCTTCCAGCTGCTTGCGCTCCACCTCGATCTTGGCTTCCAGCGAGGACAGGTCGCGATGTCGCGCATCCTCGTCGACCGCGGTGATCATGTAGGCCGCGAAGTAGATAACCTTCTCCAGGTCCTTCGGCGCGACATCGAGCAGGTAGCCGAGGCGGCTCGGCACCCCCTTGAAGTACCAGATATGGGTCACCGGAGCGGCGAGTTCGATGTGGCCCATCCGCTCCCGGCGCACCTTGGAGCGGGTGACCTCCACGCCACAGCGCTCGCAGATGATGCCCTTGAAGCGCACGCGCTTGTACTTGCCGCAGTAGCACTCCCAATCCCGGGTAGGACCGAAGATCTTCTCGCAGAACAGTCCGTCACGCTCGGGCTTGAGCGTGCGGTAGTTGATCGTCTCCGGCTTCTTCACCTCACCGTGCGACCACTGCCTGATCTCGTCGGCGGTGGCCAGGCCGATGCGGATCTCGTCGAAGAAGTTCACGTCCAGCACTGATGTATCTCTTCTCTTTCGTTATTCGTCACAAACGTTTGGGTTTGGCGGATCAAACCTCTTCGACTCCAAGGGATTCACCCGGGCGCCGGGACAGATCGATACCGAAGTCCTCGCTGGACCGGTAGTCCTCATCGGAATCCCGCAGCTCGACCTCGGTGCCGTCGCTGGACAGCACCTCAACGTTCAGGCACAGCGACTTCATCTCTTTGACCAGCACCTTGAACGACTCCGGGATACCCGGCTCGGGGATGTTCTCGCCCTTGACGATCGCCTCGTAGACCTTGACCCGGCCGGGGACGTCGTCGGACTTGATCGTCAACAGCTCTTGCAGAGCCCAAGCCGCGCCGTAAGCTTCGAGGGCCCACACCTCCATCTCGCCGAACCGCTGACCGCCGAACTGAGCCTTACCACCCAGCGGCTGCTGGGTGATCATCGAGTACGGGCCGGTCGAACGGGCGTGGATCTTGTCGTCGACCAGGTGGTGCAGCTTGAGCATGTAGATGTAGCCGACCGCTACCGGCGCGGGGAACGGCTCGCCGCTGCGCCCGTCGAAGAGCCGAGCCTTGCCGTCGGCGTCGACCAGACGGTCTCCGTCACGATTGGGCAGTGTGTGGCTGAGCAGGCCGACGATCTCCTGCTCGGTCGCGCCGTCGAACACCGGAGTGGCCAACTTCGCGTCACCGGCGACGTCGGTCATCCCGATGTCACGCAGCCGGTCGGCCCACGGCCCGTTGGCGCCATCGAGCTGCCAGCCTTGCTTGGCCACCCAGCCGAGATGGGTCTCCAGCACCTGACCGACGTTCATCCGGCTCGGCACGCCCAGCGGGTTGAGCACGATGTCGACCGGCGTGCCGTCCTCAAGGAACGGCATGTCCTCGACCGGCAGGATCTTGGAAATAACACCCTTGTTGCCGTGCCGGCCGGCAAGCTTGTCGCCGTCGGAGATCTTGCGCTTCTGCGCTACGTAGACGCGGACCAGTTGATTGACCCCCGGAGACAGCTCGTCCTCGGAATCCCGATCGAAGACCCGGACACCGATGACAGTTCCCGACTCGCCATGCGGCACCTTGAGCGAGGTGTCACGCACCTCGCGGGCCTTCTCGCCGAAGATGGCACGCAGCAACCGCTCCTCAGGGGTCAGCTCCGTCTCGCCCTTGGGAGTTACCTTGCCGACCAGGATGTCGCCGGTGCTGACTTCCGCGCCGATCCGGATGATGCCGCGCTCGTCAAGGTCGGCGAGCATCTCCTCGCTGACGTTGGGGATGTCGCGCGTGATCTCCTCGGCACCAAGCTTGGTATCACGAGCGTCGACCTCATGCTCCTCGATATGGATCGATGTGAGCACGTCGTCCTGCACCAGGCGCTGGCTCAGAATGATTGCATCCTCGTAGTTGTGGCCTTCCCACGGCATGAACGCCACGAGGAGGTTGCGGCCGAGAGCCATCTCACCGTGATCGGTGCAGGGACCATCGGCCAGTGGCGTACCGGTCTCGATTCGCTGCCCCACATCGACGAGCGGCCGCTGATTGATGCAGGTTCCCTGATTGGACCTGCGGAATTTGCTCAGCCGATACGTCTTCTCAACGCCATCATCCTGCGCAACGTCGATCAGATCGGCGCTGACGGAGGTGACGGTGCCGCCCTGGGTGGCGACGGTCACATCACCGGCGTCCACCGCGCCCCGGTACTCCATGCCGGTGCCGACAAACGGCGATTCCGAACGGATCAGGGGCACGGCCTGACGCTGCATGTTGGCGCCCATTAGGGCCCGCGATGCGTCGTCGTGCTCCAGGAACGGGATCATCGCCGTGGCGACAGAGACCATCTGGCGCGGCGAGACGTCCATGTAATGCACTTCGGAGGCAGCAACCTCGTCGGCCTCGCCATGCCGCTTGCGAACCAGCACCCTGTCCTCGGTGAACTTGCCGTTCTTGTCGAGCTTGGCGTTCGCTTGGGCGATGACGAACCGGTCCTCCTCATCGGCGGTGAGGTAGTCGATCTGGTCGGTCACCCGCCCGTTCTGCACCTTGCGATATGGCGTTTCTACGAAGCCGAATGCATTGACCCGGGCGAAGCTCGCAAGCGAGCCGATCAGGCCGATGTTGGGGCCTTCCGGCGTCTCGATCGGACACATCCGGCCGTAGTGCGAAGTGTGAACGTCGCGCACCTCCATGCCTGCCCGATCCCGTGACAGACCGCCCGGTCCGAGCGCGGACAGGCGGCGCTTGTGGGTCAAGCCGGCGACCGGGTTGGTCTGGTCCATGAACTGGGACAGCTGCGAGGTGCCGAAGAACTCCTTCAGCGCCGCCACCACCGGCCGGATATTGATCAAGGTCTGTGGGGTGATCGCCTCGACGTCCTGGGTCGTCATCCGATCCCGAACGACGCGCTCCATTCGCCCAAGGCCCGTGCGAAGCTGGTTTTGGATCAGTTCGCCGACCGTACGCAGCCGTCGGTTTCCGAAGTGATCAATATCGTCTTCCTCGACCAGCAGCTCACCGCGCGGTGATTCGAGGGTCTCCTTGCCCTCGTGCAGGGCAACTACGAAACGGATCGCCGCGACGATGTCCTCAATGGTGAGAATCTGCTTGTCGAACGGCAACTCGAGGCCCAGCTTCTTGTTGATCTTGTAACGACCCACCTTGGCAAGGTCGTAGCGCTTGGGGTTGAAGTAGTAGTTCTCCAGCAGCGCCTGCGCGGCCTCCCGGGTGGGCGGCTCGCCGGGACGGAGCTTGCGGTAGATGTCCAGCAGTGCCTCATCCTGAGTGGACGTGTGATCTTTTTCCAGCGTGAGCCGAATCGACTCGTACTCGCCGAACTCCTCAAGGATCCGCGCGTCGGACCAGCCAAGCGCCTTCAGCAGCACGGTCACGTTCTGCTTGCGCTTTCGGTCGAGCCGGACACCGACCATGTCGCGCTTGTCGATCTCGAACTCCAGCCACGCGCCGCGCGACGGAATGATCTTGCAGGTAAAGATGTCCTTGTCGGAAGTCTTGTCCGTCGTCTGCTCGAAGTAGACGCCGGGACTACGGACAAGCTGGGAGACCACGACACGTTCGGTGCCGTTGATCACGAACGTGCCCTTGTCGGTCATCAGCGGGAAGTCACCCATGAACACCGTCTGGCTCTTGATCTCGCCAGTCTCGTTGTTCATGAACTCGGCGGTGACGAACAGCGGAGCGGCGTAGGTGACGTCGCGCTCCTTGCAGTCGTCAACGGTGTTCTTCGGCGGTTCGAAGCGGTGGTCGCGGAACGACAGCGACATCGTGCCGGAGAAATCCTCGATGGGTGAAATCTCTTCGAAGATCTCTTCGAGGCCGGACTTGGTGTTGATGTCCGTACGACCCTCGGCCAGCGCAGAGTCGACATTGCTGCGCCAGGCATCATTGCCGACCAGCCAGTCGAATGAGTCGATCTGCAGATCCAGCAGATCTGGTACTTCCATGGGTTCGGCGATCTTCGCAAAGGAGATTCTGCCGGTGGGTGTTACAACAGACGGTTTCGAGGCGGTGCGCGAGGCAGCCAATCGACGGTCCTCCGAGGGCTCGAGGCGGCTAAACGGGCTCCGCGCATGCTGAACGGCCCGAGTCAAATGGGAACCATAAGACGCGGGGTCGACAGGGTGCGAGGGGCAAACCCCAAGAATAGACGCGCGCGCACCATTGGTCAAGGCCCAGAGCGCAGCAAAAACTAGAGCAGTCAAATCTCGACTGCCTTGGCGTGATCATACTCTCAATTGAGGCGTTGACAAGGCCCGGTGACGGGAAGGATAGATTCGCTCTAGCTTGCACGTGACCAACGACGAGGATGGTGGACATGGCTCGCTGGTATGACGACGACGACTACGAGGGTCAACAGCGCTTCAGCGCCATCGGCGCGGCGCAGTGCACCGAGTTGTTGTCAACCCAGAGCGTCGGTCGGGTCGCTTGGCAAGGACCGGAGGGGCTGCAGATCCTGCCCGTGACCTACGTCTTCAGCGACGGTCGGATCGTCTTTCGCACCTCACCCGACAGCGTGCTTTCGGAGTTGAGCAGCCTGTCCGAAGTCGTATTCGAAGTCGACGAAATCGACCAGGTAAACCACCGTGGATGGAGCGTCGTGGTACGCGGCCAGGCTGAAGCCGTTGCTGAGCATCAACCGTTGGATCGCATGCTGACCGATGCCGGCGTCGTTCCTTGGGCACCCGGTGACCGCAACATGCTCATTCAGGTCACCCCCCAGAAAGTGACCGGCCGGATGGTCTCCGCTCGTTGAGCTCGTAAGCAGCGGCCGAGGCGGGCCCTGCTCGTAACGACGCCGTCGGCCTCGACCTTGACCCCGTACGTACATCTTGACGCCCGGACGTGCACCTTGACCCCCAAATATGGGGATCAAGGTTGCAATACCGGGGTCAAGGTCTGGTTGCGGACGCCCCAGCGCCCAACTATTTGACGGTGACGGTCGCGCCGGCGGCCTCGAGAGCTTCCCGAGCCTTGGACGCAGCGTCCTTATTGACCTTCTCCAGGACGGGCTTCGGAGCTGCCTCCACGAGATCCTTGGCCTCCTTCAGCCCCAAGCTGGTAAGGGAACGGACCTCCTTGATCACCTGGATCTTCTTCTCGCCGGCGGCCTCGAGGATGACGTCGACCTCGTCGCTCTCCTCCTCCTCGGGAGCGGCGCCATCCCCGCCAGGCGCGCTGGGAGCGGCTGCAGCTGCGACGGCAACCGGAGCCGCGGCAGTCACGCCGAACGTGGTCTCGAATTCCTTCACGAACTCGCTGAGCTCGATTAGGGTCAGCTCCTTGAACGCATCCAAGAGCTCTGCGGTGCTGAGCTTCGCCATGGTGGCGCTTCCCTTCTTATTTGTCGTCAGCGGCGTCTGCCGCAGTGGTCGGCGAGGCGGGTGCCGCCTCGGTGGTCGGTTCGGTAACAGTTGTTTCCGCTTCGCTAACCGGTGAGATTGGCCGCTGCTCCGCTAGCTCGGCATTTGTCGGCTCTGAGACATCCTCAGTCGGCCTTACACGGCTGCCGATCAGCGAAGGATTGTCCTCGGCCGCGGACTCCAGCGCACTGAACAGCCGGGCTGCCTGCGAGAGTGGTGCCGAGACCAGCGAGATCGCTTGCGCCAAAACACCCTGCATGGCACCAGCGGCCCTGGCCAGCAACGTCTCGCGGGATTCCAGATCCGCCAGCCTGCGTACTTCGTCGGCGCCGAGCAGTTTGCCCTCGAGGACTCCGCCCTTGATCACCAAGAGCGGGTTGGTCCGAGCGAAGTCGCGCAGCCCCTTGGCCACCAGGACGGGGTCGCCGTCGATAAATGCAATCGCGGTCGGGCCAACGAGCTGCTCGGCTAACCCTTCGATCCCCGCCTCACGCGCCGCGATCGTGGTCAGGGTGTTTTTCGACACGGCGTACGTGGCGTTCTGACCGAGCGATACGCGAAGTTCCTTCAGCGCCTTTACCGAAAGCCCGCGATACTCGGTGAGCACGGCCCCGGCTGAAGTGCTGAACTTGTCCTTCAAGTCAGCGACGGTCGCCACCTTGTCCGGCTTCGCCATGGTCCCTCCAGTTCGTTACGCACCACATCTGTGACGCTGCCGGGCGGGCTGGCCTCCTGCAAACAAAAGGCCCCGGCGCACAGGCACGGGGCATGGACGGAGCTAACCTTCCAACTGCTCAACCACCTGCGCGGGCATCCACTTGCAGAACTTCGGATCAGCTCGGGTGAGCATGATCAACCAGCGGTCTTCGGCGCCCAGTACCTTACCCGCGAGGCACCTCATAGCCAAACGCAGCCATACGCTGAACCGGTGCAGAGCGTACGGCAGGCGCGGCAATCCGACATCGCCGACATCCACCGGCTGATCGTCGACCTGGCGACCTACGAGCGCTCGGCGCATGAGGTCAAGGCAAGGCCCGATGACCTGCAGACCGCCCTCTTCGGCCCGCAGCCTGCGGCCTATTCGCTGGTAGCCGAGTCGGACGGCGAAGTTGTCGGCTTTGCGCTGTACTTCCGCAACTTCTCTACCTGGGAAGGCGTGCACGGAATCTATCTCGAGGACCTGTACGTGAAGCCGGAGCATCGCGGCGCTGGGCACGGTAAGGCGTTGCTGCGTGCACTGGCCGCGCTAGCCGTCGAGCGCGGCTACGCCCGACTGGAGTGGGCGGTCCTGAACTGGAACCAGCCGTCCATCGAGTTCTATCGAAGCATCGGCGCAGTACCCATGGACGAGTGGACTGTCTATCGGCTTACCGGCGAACCACTGCTGCGAGTGGCGGGAAACGCAGCCTGACCCTTACTGATCCGGACGCGTTTTGTTGGTATCGACCGGGATGCCTGGACCCATCGTTGTGGAGAACGTGATCTTCCGCAGGTAGCGACCCTTGGACGCGCTGGGCTTCAGCCGCAGCACCTCATCTAGGGCAGCAAAGTAGTTTTCGCTGAGCTGCTTGGCGCTGAATGAGGACTTGCCGATCAAGAAGTTCAGATTGGCATGCCGATCGACCCGGAATTCGATCTTGCCACCCTTGATGTCGGAAACCGCCTTCGCCACATCAACGGTGACCGTACCGGTCTTGGGGTTCGGCATGAGGCCACGCGGCCCGAGGGTCCGACCCAGCCGACCCACCTTGCCCATCAGATCCGGCGTTGCCACAACCGCATCGAAGTCCAGGTAACCGCCGAGCACCTTCTCGATCAACTCGTCGGCACCGACCTCGTCGGCCCCGGCCGCCTTCGCCTGCTCTGCTCGTTCCCCGGTCGCGAAGACCAGGACGCGCGCCGTCTTACCAGTGCCATTGGGCAGGTTGACGGTGCCGCGCACCATCTGGTCCGCCTTGCGCGGATCCACACCGAGCCGCATCGAGACGTCGACGGTCTCGTCGAACTTCGCGCTGGCGTTGGCTTTGGCGAACTCCAGCGCTTCTGCCGGTGCATAGAGCTTGCTCTTATCGACCTTCTGGGCTATCGCCGTATAGGTCTTGCTGCGCTGCATTTGCTGGTCCTTTCTTCTGGCCAGTTCTGGTACGGGCCGCGCTGGCCCTTCCAGGTGGGTTCACCTAGCGAAACAGTGGTGGCTAGTCAGTCAGCCACGGTTACGCCCATGCTGCGGGCGGTTCCCTCAACGATCTTCATCGCCGACTCAACATCGTTGGCATTGAGGTCGGGCATCTTGGTGTTGGCGATCTCCCGGATCTGGTCACGGGTGATCCTGCCAACCTTCTCCCGATGTGGAACGCCGGAGCCCTTCGGTACCCCAGCCGCCTTCTTGATCAATTCCGCGGCGGGCGGCGTCTT
>JBKPML010000041.1:0-22088 GCA_046732135.1 Actinomycetota bacterium | reverse complement strand
GTGATCGATGACCGAACCGACCGGATCGTCGGCGTGATCACCAGGGACGGCCGGCGCTTTCTCGCTCCGGTGATCGTGGCCGCGGACGGAAATTCGAGCAGGTTGTGCGTGGCGATGGGCGTGCATCGGCGACAGGACCGTCCGATGGGCGTGGCGGTGCGTACTTATTACCGCAGTCCCCGGCATCGCGATGATTATCTGGAGTCGTGGCTGGAGCTCTGGGACGGCAAGCAGAAGGAAAGCACCCTGCTCCCCGGTTACGGCTGGATCTTCGGCATGGGCGACGGTACGTGCAATGTCGGTCTCGGCATCCTCAACACCTCGGCCGCGTTCGGTAACTGCGACTATCACGACCTGCTGAAGCGCTGGCTCGACAACACCCCGGAGGAGTGGGGCTTCCGCGAACAGAATCGAACAAGCCCGGTCAGAGGAGCCGGCCTCCCGATGGGGTTCAACCGCCAACCCCACTACCGGCGCGGGCTGGTGCTGGTCGGGGATGCAGGCGGCATGGTCAATCCCTTCAACGGTGAGGGCATTGCCTACGCGATCGAGTCGGGAGAGCTGGCCGCGACAGCGATTGCCGAAGCTCACGATCACGGTTCCGGAACTCCGAGTGCCGAGCGGGCGCTCGAGTGCTACCCGACGCAACTGAAGGCGAGGCTGGGGGGCTACTACACACTTGGCCGGGCATTCGTGAAGCTGATCGGCAAGCCGCCCGTCATGAAGGCGTGTACGTCGTATGGCCTGCCGCACCGAACGCTGATGAAGTTCGTCCTCAAGCTGATGGCCAACCTCACCGACTCGGCCGACGGAGACGCCATGGACAAGATCATCAACTCGCTCTCCCGGATAGCGCCCGCAGCATGAACCTTTACCTGGGCATCGTGATCATGCTCGCCATCGCCTCGGGGTTCGTGGCGCTGACAATCATCACCAGCATGCTGGTCGGGCCGGGCCGCTACAACCGCGCCAAGTACGACTCATACGAGTGCGGCATCGAGCCGACACCTCAGCCGGTGGGCGGTGGCCGGTTCCCGGTGAAGTACTACATCACCGCGATGCTGTTCATCGTCTTCGACATTGAGATTGTCTTCCTCTATCCCTGGGCGGTCACCTTCGACCAGATGGGCGTGTTCGCGCTGGTGGAGATGGTCCTGTTCATCGCGACCGTCTTCATCGCATACATCTACGTGTTCCGCCGCGGTGGGCTGGATTGGGACTGAGAACGATGTCACTGGAGATTGAAGGCTGAAATGGGCGTCGAGGAGAAGCTGCCGAGCGGCGTGCTGCTGACCACGCTGGAGAACCTCTTCGGCTACATGCGAAGTGCTGCGTTCTGGCCAGCCACGTTTGGGCTCGCCTGCTGTGCGATCGAGATGATGACCTACGGGGCGCCCCGATATGACTCCGGTCGCTGGGGCCAGGAGGTATTCCGAGCCTCACCGCGACAAGCTGATCTGATGATCGTCGCGGGCCGGGTCAGTCAGAAGATGGCACCCGTACTGCGCCAGATCTACGACCAGATGCCCAACCCCAAATGGGTCCTAGCGATGGGCGTCTGCGCTAGTACCGGTGGCATGTTCAACAACTACGCAATCGTCCAGGGCGTTGATCACGTCGTCCCCGTCGACATGTACCTTCCCGGCTGCCCGCCCCGGCCGGAGATGTTGATCGACGCGATGTTCAAGCTGCGGGAGAAGGTGCGCAATACGCCGATCGGCATTCACGCCGTGGAGGCCGCTCGGGAAGAGGAGCAGCGCCAGCTCACCGCGCCGGCCGCCCATGAGATGAAGGGGCTGCTGCGATGACCGACGACACGCGGCCCGAAAACCTTCACAAGGAATCCGACGCGAACGCCCGAGTCAAGGGCGCTGTGCCCGAGGGTGAATCCGAGCCAGATGCAGGCACCAAGCCCGAGACGCTGACCGGGCCGGCACCGGACATACCCTCGGCAGACGTCGAGTCGACCACCGGGGGGGCGGAGGTCGTCGCGCCTCAGCCGACCCATGAAGCGCTGGCTGTCCGCAAAGGCATGTTCGGGGTTTCGGGCACCGGTGACACGTCGGGCTTCGGGGGACTCACCCAAACGATCGAGTTCCCCGCCCCCTCCACTCCGCCATTCGGCGGCTGGTGGGACTCGGTGTACGAACGCATCGGCCGGCTGTTCGCCGAGGGGGACGACCCCCTCGAACCTCCGCGAAAAGACCTAGTGCCCAATTACAGCGACGTGATCACCAAGGTGGTGATCCACCGCGGGGAGATCACCTTTCATGTGGCACGAGAGCACTTGGCCGCGCTCGTTCAGCACCTGCGCGACGACGCGTACCTGCGGTTCGAGTTTTGCAGCAGTGTCTCTGGCGTGCATTACCCGGCCGACACCGGACGCGAGCTGCACGCCGTGTACCACCTTCAGTCGATGACTCACAACCGGCGGATTCGCCTGGAGGTTTCGGTGCCGGATGCCGATCCGCATATTCCGTCCGTTGTCGGGATTTATCCGACTGCCGACTGGCACGAGCGTGAGACGTACGACATGTTCGGCATCATCTTCGACGGCCATCCGGCGCTGACACGAATCCTGATGCCGGACGACTGGCCCGGTTACCCGCAGCGCAAGGACTATCCGCTGGGCGGCATTCCGGTCGAGTACAAGGGCGCAACGATTCCGCCACCGGAGCAGCGGAGGACCTACTCATGACGACAACTGTCGGGGATGCAACCAAAGGCGCCGACGCACCCGAACCCCAGGAGGACATGTACGGAGTCGGTGGCGAGGAGGCCGAGGGCCACGTCTACACGGTTACCGGGCAGGATTGGGACCGGCTGGTCTCGGAGCACGCCGAGCGCGGCGACGAGCGGATCGTGGTCAACATGGGCCCGCAGCACCCTTCGACCCACGGTGTACTTCGGTTGATCTTGGAAATGGAAGGCGAGTTGATCACCGAGGCCAGGTGCGGCATCGGCTACCTGCACACCGGCATCGAGAAGAACATGGAGTTCCGTAACTGGACTCAAGGGGTCACCTTTTGCACCCGGATGGATTACCTGTCGCCGCTGTTCAACGAGACGACCTATTGCCTCGGCGTCGAGCGGCTGCTCGACATCGAAGATCAGATCCCGGAGAAGGCGAGCGTCGTTCGGGTGATGATGATGGAGCTCAACCGGATCTCCTCGCACCTGGTCTGCATCGCCACCGGCGGAATGGAGATCGGTGCGCTCACGGTGATGACGATCGGCTTCCGGGAGCGGGAGAAGGTCCTCGACGTCTTCGAGTTGATCACTGGCCTGCGGATGAATCACGCCTACATCCGTCCCGGCGGCGTAGCCCAGGATTTGCCCAACCGGGCGTTGAAGAAGGTCCGTGAGTTCACCGGGTGGATGCGAAAGCACCTCCCCGAGTACGCGGCGTTCTGCAATGAGAATCCGATTTTCAAGGGTCGGCTCTCCGGCATCGGTTATCTCGATCTCGCCGGCTGCATGGCGCTCGGGATCAGCGGGCCACCACTGCGCTCGACCGGATACGACTGGGACCTTCGCAAGAAGCAGCCGTATTGCGGGTACGAGACGTACGACTTTGACGTGCAGACCTGGGACACGCCTGACGCGTACGGGCGGTTCCGGATCCGGCTGAACGAAATGTGGGAAAGCCTCAAGATCATCGAGCAGTGCGTGGAGCGACTGGAGAAGATGCAGGGCGACCCGATCATGGTCCCGGACGCCAAGATCGCCTGGCCCGCTCAGCTGTCAATCGGCTCGGATGGGTTGGGGAATTCCAACGAACACATCAAGCACATCATGGGCCAGTCCATGGAGGCGCTGATTCACCACTTCAAGCTGGTCACCGAGGGCTTCCGAGTTCCACCCGGACAGGCGTACGTGCCGGTCGAGAGCCCGCGCGGCGAGTTGGGGGCGCATGTCGTCTCCGATGGCGGCACCCGGCCGTTCCGCGCGCATTTTCGGGACCCCAGCTTCACGAATCTGCAGGCGATGCCGGCCATGTGCGAGGGTGCCATGGTCTCTGACGTCGTTGTGGCGGTCGCCAGCCTGGACCCGGTCATGGGCGGTGTGGATCGCTGATGGGCACCTCTTTCCGAAACTGGTCACAGAAGATTTGCACTGGGCGCCAACTTGCTTCGTTTCTGACCACTTTGCGTAAGGGTGGGCCAGTGTGAGTGAGCTGATCGAGCCGCGGCCGCCGGAAGCGCGGGACGGGCACGCCGGCGGCGACGTGGCATCGGAGGAGTTGATCGGACACGGGCACTTCCGGACCCACTTCGACGAGCCGAGCCTGGACTACTCGACGACTGAAACCAAGATCACCGAGCAGACTCGGGAGGAGATGCGGCAGATCGCGACGCGTTATCCGCAGGCCCGGTCAGCGTTGCTGCCCATGCTGCATCTGGTGCAGAGCGTCGAGGGCCGCGTGACGCCCGCCGGAATAGAGGCGTGTGCGGAAATCCTGGACATTTCGGCTGCGGATGTCAGTGGAGTGGCGACCTTCTACACGATGTACAAGCGGCGCCCGGTCGGCGAGTATCACGTCGGGGTTTGCACCACGGCGTTGTGCGCCATCGTCGGAGGCGACGAGGTCTACTCAGCATTACAAGATCATCTTGAAATCGGTAACGACGAGACGACCCCGGACGGCAAGATCACCTTGGAGCACATCGAGTGCAACGCCGCATGTGATCTTGCTCCAGTGATGATGGTCAATTGGGAGTTCTTCGACAACACAACCCCGGAGATCGCGATCGATGTCGTCGACCGGCTGCGGGCGGGCGAAGAGGTGACCCCAACTCGGGGTGCTCGGGTGTGCACCTGGAAAGAGGCCGAGCGGGTGCTTGCTGGATTCCCTGATGGTCGTGCCGACGAAGGACCGACCTCGGCCCCGCAATCGCTGCTCGGGCTGCGGATTGCGAAGGAACGTGGTTGGTCTGCGCCGCCCATTCCAGACCATCACCACGCTGAGTCTGATTCGTCGGAGGACGACGCATGACCGACCTTCTGACTCCTGTGCTGACCGAGAACTGGGGCGACAAGCAAGCATGGAAGCTGGCCAACTATGAGCAGCGGGGCGGGTATGCCGCGCTGCGCAAAGCCCTCGAGATGGAGCCAGGCGATGTCGTCACGGTCGTCAAGGACTCCGGACTTCGCGGCCGAGGAGGCGCTGGATTCCCGACCGGCATGAAATGGGGCTTCATTCCACAGGACAATCCCAAACCCAAGTACCTCGTGGTGAACGCTGATGAGTCGGAGCCGGGCACCTGCAAGGACATCCCGCTCATGATGGCCAGCCCGCACACACTGATTGAGGGCGTGATCATCTCGGCATACGCGATCCGCAGCAACGTCGCCTTCATCTACGTCCGCGGTGAGGTCTTGCAGGTCGTGCGGCGGCTGCAGCAGGCGGTCCAAGAGGCGTACGCGGCCGGCTATGCGGGCAAGGACATCCTTAGCTCCGGGTACGACTTGGAGATCGTCGTGCACGCCGGAGCTGGGGCGTACATCTGTGGCGAAGAAACCGCGTTGCTCGACTCGCTGGAGGGCCGACGCGGTCAGCCGCGGTTGCGGCCACCATTTCCGGCCGTGGCGGGCCTCTATGCCAGCCCGACGGTGATCAACAACGTCGAGTCGATCGCCTCGGTCCCGTGCATCCTCGATCGCGGCGTCGAATGGTTCACCTCGATGGGCACCGAGAAGTCCAAGGGCATGACGATCTATTCGCTCTCCGGCCATGTGGCAAATCCCGGGCAGTTCGAGGCACCGCTCGGGATCACCCTCCGCCAACTCCTGGACGTGGCCGGCGGGATGCGGGAGGGCCACGAACTGAAGTTCTGGACGCCGGGAGGTTCCTCGACGCCGATGCTGACCGCCGAACACCTGGATGTGCCGCTGGATTACGAGGGCGTCGCCGCCGTCAAGTCGATGCTGGGCACCAAGGCGCTGCAGTGCTTCGACGAGACCACCTCAGTCGTTCGCACGGTTCTGCGCTGGACCGAGTTCTACAAGCACGAGTCGTGTGGTAAATGCACACCCTGCCGAGAAGGTACCTGGTGGCTGGTGCAGATCCTCAAGCGGATGGAGGCCGGCCACGGTCAGGAAGGTGACATCGAGAAGCTCCTCGATCTCTGCGATAACATCCTCGGGCGTTCCTTCTGTGCCCTGGGCGATGGCGCGACCTCGCCGATCACATCGGCGATCACCTTCTTCCGCGACGAGTTCGAGGCAGCCATGCATACGCCCGCATGGGAGCTCTTCCCGTACGAGCGCAGCACCATCTTTGCCCGTGAACCAGTGGGAGCAGGCGCATGATCAAAGTCGGGATTCGGAGGCGCGAGAAGTGACGATCACGCAGACTGGCGCCGGCGCAGACCTGGAGAAGCGGGAAGACCTGGTCACGCTGACCATCGACGACGTCGAGGTCTCCGTACCCAAAGGGACTCTTGCCATCCGCGCCGCCGAGCTCGTCGGCGTTGAAGTGCCGCGGTTCTGTGACCATCCGCTGCTCGACCCGGTGGGTGCCTGCCGGCAATGCCTGGTGGAGGTGCCCGATGGCGGCAATGGCCGCCCGATTCCCAAGCCGCAGGCATCGTGCACCCTCGAGGTCGCGGCCGGCATGAAGATCAAGACTCAACTCACCTCACCGATCGCCGAGAAGGCCCAACGCGGGAATCTCGAGTTCTTGTTGATCAACCACCCGTTGGACTGCCCGATCTGTGACAAGGGCGGCGAGTGCCCACTGCAGAATCAGGCGCTGTCTCACGGCTATGCCGAGAGCCGCTTTACCGATCTCAAACGGACCTTCCCGAAGCCGATCAACATCTCTGCCAACGTTCTGCTCGACCGCGAACGTTGCGTGCTGTGCGCCCGCTGCACTCGGTTCTCCGAGCAGATCGCCGGCGATCCGTTCATTGCACTAGTGGAGCGAGGGTCGCTGCAGCAGGTCGGCATCTATGAGAGGGAGCCGTTCGAGTCCTACTTCTCCGGCAACACAATTCAGATCTGTCCGGTTGGCGCCCTGACCAGCGGGGCCTACCGGTTCCGGGCTCGGCCGTTCGACCTGGTCTCCACGCCCTCGATTGCCGAGCACGATGCCTGTGGGTCAGCCATCCGGGTTGATCATCGCCGGGGCACGATCATGCGGCGCCTCGCGGGCGACGACCCCGAGGTCAACGAAGAGTGGATCACCGACAAAGATCGTTTTGCCTTTGCCTATGGGCGCGGCGAGGACCGCTTGACCCGTCCGCTGGTCCGCGGCGGTGGTGTCCTGCGTCCTGCGTCGTGGCCTGAGGCAATCGATGCCGCGGTGGCGGGCCTCCAAGCCGCTGGGGATTCGGTCGGAGTACTTACTGGGGGACGGTTGACCCAGGAAGACGCGTACGGCTATGCAAAGTTCGCCCGCGCCGTGCTGGGCACCAACAACATTGACTTCCGTTCCAGACCACATTCGGCCGAGGAGGCGGAATTCCTAGCCGCGGCGGTGGCCGGAACCGGGCGAGGGGTCACTTATCCGGATCTTGAGAAGGCCAGCTCAGTGCTGATGGTGTCCTTCGAGCCGGAGGAGGAGGCAGGCGCGATCTTTCTGCGGCTGCGCAAGGCCCGTCGCAAGAACAGGCTGAAGTCTTGGACGCTGGCGCCCTACCTGAGCAACGGCGCCCGGAAGATGGATGCGACCCTGATTCCCACGGTTCCGGGCAACGAAGCAGTGGTGCTCGACGACCTCGGGCCTTCAACAGGCTCGGGGCGCGCAGGTGCCAGCTCAGACGAGGTCTATACCGCCGAGCTCGACGCCGACTCCGTGATCTTGGTGGGGGAGCGGGCCGCCGAGTCTTCGGGCGCGCTTAGTGCGTGCCTACGCCTGGCCGAACGTACGGGCGCGCGCCTCGCCTGG
The DNA here is from genome assembly GCA_046732135.1 of Actinomycetota bacterium. Lineage (GTDB taxonomy): Bacteria > Actinomycetota > Actinomycetes > Propionibacteriales > Propionibacteriaceae > Microlunatus. Next base: position 14,197 of record JBKPML010000041.1, on the reverse strand, counting down.
ATCCCTCGGCGTGCCGGCGATCGAGGGGCGGTCGATGTCGGCTGCCTGCCCAACGTACTTCCCGGCGGTCGCCCGGTTACCGACCCAGCTGCTCGGGTCGACACTCAGGCAACCTGGGGCGTGCCGTCGCTGCCCGCCCAGGAGGGTCGCGACGCCGATGAGATGTTGATCTCCGCGGCTGATGGCGAGCTCAGCGCTCTCGTGGTGGCGGGGGTCGATCCGAGCGACTTCCTTGATCCACAGGCGGCCATCGAGGCCCTGGAGAAGGTCGGATTCGTGGTCAGCATCGAGTGTCGAGCATCACAAGTGACCGAACGAGCCAATGTCGTGCTCCCAGTGTCGCTGATCTGGGAACGGTCCGGCAGCTTCGTCAGCTGGGAAGGGCGAGAGCGAGCGTTCGAAGTAGTTATCGATCGGCCCAACAGCATGAGCGATCTTCGTGTTCTGGCTGCGTTGGCGGATGGCCTGGGCGTCGATCTTGGCATTCGCACCGCTGCTCAGGCTCGCGCGGAGTTGGCCGAGCTGGGCCCATGGGAAGGAGCGCGAGTACCGGCACCCGATGTCGAGCCCGGTCGGACGAGCACCGGCGGTGAGACCAGGGTCCGGCTCGCCACCTGGCGCACAGCGCTTGATGACAGTCGAGCCTTGGACAACGAGCCCTTCTTGCAGGCCACGGCGCGCAAGCCGGTTGCCCGACTCAGCCCCAAGACCGCTGAGCGTGCCAGCATCGGCAACCGGGTGGCCGTTTCCAACGATCGAGGTTCGGTCACCTTCGATGTCGAGATCGATCCGCAGATGGCCGACGACGTGATCTGGGCGCCGCGCCGGGCGCCGGGATTGGCTGTGTCTGTAAATCTGGCGGCCGCCGTCGGCGAGGTGGTCACGATTGCTCCGCCACGCGAACTCGTTCCGGTGGCATCGGCAGCCGGCGAGCTGGAGGTGATCAAGTGAGCCATCTCTTGCCTGGTCTGGTCACCTTGGACCTGTCAGCGTTCTTCAACGACCCTTGGTGGGTCGTGTTGATCAAGGCTTTGTTCGCGTTCGTGCTTTTGCTCCTGCTCACCCTGTTCACAATTTGGTACGAGCGGCGGATCGTCGCCTTCATGCAGCAGCGCAAGGGACCGAACATGAACGGGCCGTTTGGGCTCTTGCAGTCGCTCGCCGACGGCATGAAGCTCATGTTCAAAGAGGACTTCACCCCGACGGCTGCCGACAAGCTGGTTTTCATGCTGGCTCCGTTCGTCGTCGCAGTCCCCGCTATCACCGCATTCGCGGTCATCCCGATGGCTGGCGAGGTGCGGATTCCCTTCACCGACATCACCACACCGCTGCAGGTCACCGACCTGCCTGTCTCGGTGCTGTTCATAGTGGCGATCGCCTCGATCGGCGTCTATGGGATTGTCCTCGCTGGCTGGTCGTCCGGGTCAACGTACGCGTTGCTTGGTGCACTGCGGTCGAGTGCCCAGGTGATCAGTTACGAGGTCGCCATGGGTCTGGCCCTCGTGGCGGTCTTCCTGTTCGCAGGATCGCTCTCGACGTCAGAGATCGTCGCTCAGCAGGCCGAGCCAGTCTCATTTCTGGGCGTCGAAGTACCGCTGTGGTACGCCGTCCAGCTGGTGCCGTCCTTTCTGATCTACCTGATCTCCATGGTGGGCGAGACCAACCGCGCCCCATTCGATCTCCCCGAGGCCGAGGGCGAGTTGGTCGGCGGATTCCACACCGAGTACTCCTCGATGCGGTTCGCCATGTTCTTCATGGCCGAATACATGAACATGATCACCGTCTCAGCGTTGGCCACCACGCTGTTTCTGGGCGGTTGGCATGCGCCGCTGCCCTTCAACTTGTGGCCGGAAACCGATACCGGCTATATGGGCCTGCTCTGGTTCGTCCTCAAAGTCGTGCTTGTGCTGTTCATCTTCATCTGGCTGCGAGGAACGCTGCCGCGCCTCCGCTATGACCAATTCATGCGGTTTGGCTGGCGTTGGCTGATCCCCATCTCACTGGTGTGGATTGTGCTGGTTGCCGTCCTTCGGGTCGGGCGTACAGAGGGCTGGTTCAGCTCCCCCGTTTTCCTGGCTGTCGCCGGAGCGGCTTTTGTTGTGCTGCTCGGTATTTCTTTCTTCGGCGGCGGCGAGCAGCCAGCGGCCGAGGGTGCGGCATCCGGCCGCAGCGTCGAGAAGCCAGCTGAATTCGACGCTTTCTCCGGCGGCTATCCCGTGCCGCCGATGTCGGGCCAGGTGCTGCCAGAATTTGCCGGCGTCTTGCGCGAGGACGAAGCGTCGGTATCGAACGAGGAGGAACCCCATGGGCGCGTTTGATCCGATCGCGGGGTTCGGGGTGACGTTCCGGACAATGTTCCGCAGGACATTCACGATTGAGTATCCGAAGAAGCCGAGGGTCACCGCGCCCCGCTTTCACGGTCGACACCAGCTGAACAGATGGCCTGACGGCCTGGAAAAGTGCGTCGGCTGCGAGTTGTGTGCGTGGGCCTGCCCCGCGGACGCGATCTACGTCGAGGGCGCGCAGAACACCGACGAGGAGCGGTACTCACCTGGCGAGCGTTATGGCCGGGTGTATCAGATCAACTACCTGCGGTGCATTCTCTGCGGCTTGTGCATCGAGGCATGCCCGACCCGGGCGCTGACCATGACCAACGAGTTCGAACTTGCCGATGACTCCAGAGCCAAGCTGATCTATGAGAAGCAGGACCTGCTGGCACCGCTGTTGCCCGGCATGGAAGAGCCCCCACATGATCGCAGGCTGGGCGATGACGAGCAGGCCTACTTTCTTGGACTGCCAGAGACAGGTCATCCCGACGACCGGGCTGGCAGTCTTCGCGGAGCGAAGCGCCACAAGACGAACCAGGGCTATGTCTACTCGCGCAAGCACCCCTCCCAGGAAGGAACCGGGAAGACGTGATTCCTCTGGTGACGGGGGCGGAATTCGCCTTCTGGCTGCTAGCTCCCGTGATGATTCTCGCCGCGCTCGGCATGATTTTGGCTAAGAAACCCGTGCACTCGGCCCTCTGCCTGGCGACGGTAATGATCTCGCTTGCGGTGCAGTACGCAGCCCAGAACGCTCCGTTCCTGTTCGCCGTTCAGATCATCGTCTACACCGGCGCGATCCTGATGCTCTTCTTGTTCGTGCTCATGCTCGTGGGGGTTGACGCGGCCGACTCCCTTGTGGAAACGATCAAGGGTCAGCGCCCGTTGGCAGCCCTGGCTGGCCTCGGGTTCGGCGCGCTGCTGGTCTTCGCTCTCGGCAACGCGATCGTCGGCGACCCGGTCGGGCTGGCATCGGCCAACTCGGCGAACGGTGGGAACGTTCAAGGAATCGCGGCGCTGATCTTCAACCGCTACGTCTTCGCTTTCGAGGCGACCTCGGCCTTGTTGATCACGGCGGCCGTAGGGGCCATGGTCCTGGCCCATCGCGAACGGCTGGTAAAGAAGCGCTCACAAGCGGATCTAGTGACGGATCGGATGCGGCGCTATGCCGAGTCCGGCCAACACCCGGGTCCGCTTCCAACCCCCGGTGTCTTCGCCCGGCATAACGCGGTAGACACACCAGCGCTGCTGCCCGACGGCACGACGTCAGATCTGTCGGTCTCGGCGACCTTGCGGTCTAGAGGAACCATCCTGGAGAGCCGCGAGCTGGTGCAGCCCGTAGACCAGACCGTCAGGGCGGTCAACCCTCCCACCGAGGAGGAGTCGTGAATCCCACCAATTACATCGTGCTGTCGGCGATTTTGTTCACCATCGGTGCTGCCGGATTCCTTATTCGCCGCAACGCGATCGTGGCCTTCATGTGCGTCGAGTTGATGTTGAACGCTTCCAACCTCGCGCTGGTCACGTTCTCCCGGATGCACGGGAATCTCGACGGGCAGATCGCGGCGTTCTTCGTGATGGTGGTCGCTGCTGCTGAGGTGGTCGTCGGGCTGGCGATCATCGTCACCATCTTCCGTACTCGACGCTCCGCCTCGGTGGACGACGCCAACCTGTTGAAGTTTTGAGGACAGATGACCTTGCTGGAAGTCGTGACGCCGGTGCCCGCAACCGGCCTGTTCTCCGTCGCATGGTTGCTTATCGTTCTGCCCGCGGTCAGTGCCGCGGTGCTGCTGCTCGCCGGCCGCGCTGCAGACGCCTGGGGGCATCTGCTCGGAACTGTGACGCCGCTCATCTGTTTCGCCATCGGCCTAGTGCTCTTTGTCCAACTTCTCGGCCGCGATGAGGCGTCCCGCGCCGTCAGCGTACAGCTCTACGACTGGATCTCCGCAGGGCAATGGCACATCGGCGCCGGGCTGCTCATCGACCAGCTGTCGATTGTCTTCGTGCTGCTGATCACTGGCGTGGGCGGCCTGATCCACATCTACTCCATCGGCTATATGGCGCATGATGATCGGCGGCGCCGGTTCTTCGGTTACCTGAATTTGTTCGTCGCCGCCATGCTGTTGCTGGTATTGGCCGACAACTACCTCGCCGTCTTCGTCGGCTGGGAAGGTGTTGGGCTGGCGTCGTACCTGCTGATCGGCTTCTGGCAGCACAAGCCGACTGCCGCGACCGCCGCCAAGAAGGCCTTTGTCGTCAACCGCGTTGGGGACATGGGCATGTCGCTGGCCATCATGCTCATGCTGACTCTGTTTGGATCCTCAGCGTTCGTCGATGTCAACGCAGGCGCAGCCAACATGGGCTCCACCGTTGCCACGATCTTGGGGCTGCTGCTGCTGCTTGGCGCCTGTGGCAAGTCCGCCCAGGTTCCGCTGCAGTCCTGGCTGCTCGACGCAATGGAAGGCCCAACGCCGGTCTCGGCTTTGATCCACGCGGCGACCATGGTGACCGCCGGCGTCTACCTGGTGACTCGGAGCCATGAGGTGTACGCCCAATCTGAGGTGGCGAGTACAGCTGTGGTGATCGTCGGCGCGGTCACCCTCCTGGCCGGGGCGTGGATCGGCTGCGCCAAGGACGACATCAAGAAGGTGCTGGCCGGTTCGACCATGTCCCAGATCGGCTACATGATGCTGGCCGCAGGTATCGGTCCGGCCGGTTATGCGTTCGCCATCTTCCATCTGCTGACCCACGGCTTCTTCAAGGCCGACATGTTCCTTGGGGCCGGGTCCGTGATGCACGCGATGAACGACGAGGTCAATATGCGGCACTTCGGTGGGCTGTCTCGGTTGATGCCGATCACCTTCTACACCTTCGCGGCCGGGTATCTCGCAATCATCGGCTTTCCATTCTTCTCCGGCTACTACTCGAAGGACGACATCATCGAGGCCGCCTTCGAGCACAACGTGGTGGTCGGGTTGGCCGCGCTTGTGGGTGCCGGGATCACCGCTTTTTATATGACCCGGCTGATGTTGATGACCTTCGCCGGTGATCGTCGGCGCTGGCTCCGAGGCGTACGTCCCCATGAATCGCCGTTGATCATGACCGTTCCGTTGGTTGTTCTCGGCGCCGGCTCGGCACTGAGTGGCATGCTGCTCAACGGCTGGATCGTCGGCTGGCTCGACCCCGCCGTCGGTGGCGAGCAGGCGGCCGGTGAGGAACCGGGCTTGCTGCACTTCTCCGCTGCCGGTTTGCTGACCTTGGGCATCGTTGCCCTTGGCGTAATGCTCGCCCTGTCCATCTTCGGTCCCCGGCACAAGGTCACAACCGAGCAGCCTGCGAGCACCTCAGTGCTGGTCCACGCTGGTCGGAAGGATCTGTACGGTGACGTGATCAACGAGGCGGTCTTCATGCGGCCCGGTCAGCGCTTGACCGCCGGACTCCTTCGGCTGGAGGACAACGGCATCGACGGGACGGTGAACGGGACTGCTGCAGCGATCGGCGGCTTTTCGGCCTGGTTGCGACGAGCGCAGAACGGCTTCGTTCGCAGCTATGCCCTCACCATGGTGGTTGGCGCAGCTCTGGTCGGCGCGGTGCTGATCTTGGGTCGGCTGGGTTGAGAGAGGCGATCATGGACTTCCCGATCCTCACCGTACTGGCTCTGCTGCCGGCGGCTGGTGCGTTTTCGCTGATCTTCCTGCGTGGCGCGCTGACCAAGCAGGTTGCCCTGGGCGCCTCGCTCGCCGTGCTGCTCGTCGCGGCCATTCTTGCGGCCCGGTTCGAGCCAGGAGCTGGCATGCAGTTCACCGAGCAGGCCAGGTGGATCGGCCCGCTGGGTGCCTACTACGCGCTTGGCTTGGACGGCATCGGTCTGACGCTGGTGCTGCTCGTCGCAATCGTTACGCCGCTGGTGATTCTCGCCAGCTGGCGAGACTTCGACGAATCGGGCCAACGATTCGGTGTACTGGCGCCCCGGTACGGACAGCACGTGTTCTTCGCGCTCGTACTGACTGTCGAGGCGTGCGCGCTATTCCTCTTCCTGGCCACGGATGTCTTTCTTTTCTATGTTTTCTTCGAGGTCATCCTTGTCCCGATGTATTTCCTGATCGGTGGGTTCGGCCCGGGCCACGGACGTACGTATGCGGCTGCCAAGTTCCTGATCTTCGGCCTGCTCGGCGGATTCGTCATGCTTGCGTCGGTGATCGGGTTGTACGTCCTGTCCGCCCGCGCAGGCGAGCCCAGCTACCTGCTCAGCACGCTAAGCCAGTTGCAGATCGGCACGGGCACCGGCCGCTGGCTCTTTGTCGGGTTCATGTTCGCGTTCGCGATCAAGGCGCCGTTGGTGCCGCTGCACACGTGGCTGCCAGACGCCGCGGAGGAATCCAGTCCGGGTGGCGCGGTGATGATGGTCGGGGTCATGGACAAGATCGGAACCTTCGGCATGATCCGGTTCTGTTTGAGTCTGTTTCCCGAGGCGAGCCGGTGGGCCACTCCCGTGGTGCTGGCGCTTGCGGTGATCTCGATCATCTACGGTGCGATCCTGGCGATCGGCAGCCGAAATCTGATGCGATTGATCGCGTACACCTCAATCAGCCATTTCGGCTTCATAGTGCTCGGCATCTTCGCATTCACCACTCAGAGCCTGGTGGGTTCGACCCTCTACATGCTCAATCATGGGCTTTCCACTGCCGCCCTCTTTCTGGCAGCGGGCTATCTGATCCGGCGGCGCGGTTCACGTGATACGCACGCCTATAACGGGGTCGAGCGAACGGCACCCGTACTCGCTGGCCTGCTGCTGTTCGCCGGATTGGCCACCTTGTCGCTGCCGGGTCTCTCCCCGTTCGTCTCCGAATTCCTCGTACTAGCAGGCACTTTCAGCCGCCATCCGGCGCACGCGGCCGTCTCCAGCCTCGCCGTCGTGCTGGCCGCCCTCTACATCTTGATCTTGTACCAGCGGATGATGACCGGAGCTGTGCGACCGGACCGCCCTGTCGAGCTGCCCGATGTCACCAGGCGTGAGCGGCTGGCGATGGCACCTTTGGTTGTACTCATTCTGGCGCTCGGGGTTTTTCCGAAGCCGATGCTGACCGTGATCGAGCCCGCGGTCTCGGCCACCATGCAGCATGTTGGAGTCGTCGATCCACAACCCCGGGTCAGCGCTGAGGGAGGGCGCTGATGGAGCGGCTTCCGATGGAGATCACGGCACCTGACCTGGACTACCGCCTGCTGCTGCCGGTCCTGTTGATCTTGGCCGGCGCATGTATCGGTGTGCTAGTTGAAGCTCTGCTCCCGCGATCGCTGCGCAATGCTGTACAGCTGGTGGTGACATTCGCCTCGGTTGTTGCAGCGTCCATCGCGACCGTGGCCAATTGGCGGACCCAGGGCGAGGCCATCACTGCCGTCGGCTCGCTGGCAATCGACGGGCCCACTTACTTCATGTGGACCATCCTGCTGGTGTTCAGCGCGGCCTCGTTCCTGCTGTTCGCCGAACGGAAGGTTGAGAACGGTGCCAGTGTCTTCGCAGCCCAGGCGGCGGCCGTGCCAGGCACTATCGCCGAGCGCGAGGCGGTCCAGGCGAAGGTCGAGCACTCAGAGGTGTATCCGCTGGCGTTGTTCGCGCTGTCGGGAATGATGCTGTTCCCTGCCTCCAGCGACTTGATCACCATGTTCGTCGCCTTGGAGATTCTGTCCCTACCGCTATATCTGCTGTGCGGACTCGCTCGACGTCGGCGCCTGCTTTCCCAGGAGTCCTCGCTCAAGTACTTCCTCCTCGGCGCGCTGTCCTCGGGGTTTTTCCTGTATGGCGCGGCACTGCTCTACGGCTACGCCGGATCGTTCGACCTGAGCGCCATCGATCAGGCGGTCCGGCTCAGTACTCAGGGCCCGGGTTTGCTGCTCGCCGGCGTCGGGTTGACCGGAATCGGCCTGTTGTTCAAGTTCGGCGCCGTACCGTTTCACTCCTGGACTCCCGACGTCTACGCGGGAGCACCGACACCGGTAACCGGGTTCATGGCGGCCTGCACCAAGATCGCGGCGATCGGTGCATTGTTGCGGGTGTTCTACGTCGCGCTCGGTGCCGATCGATGGGACTGGCAGCCGCTGATGGCGATCATCGCGGTGTTGACCATGGCTGTGGGCTCGGTCCTGGCGATCACTCAGACAGACGTGAAGCGGATGCTGGCCTACTCCTCGATCGCGCACGCCGGCTTCATTCTGACCGCGTTTGTCGGGGCGTCCCAGGCGAGTTCCGGCAGCTCGGCCGGTTCGCTGACCAGCATCTCGTCGATCATGTTCTACCTCGTCGCGTACGGGGCGGCCACGATCGGTGCTTTCGCGCTCTTGACAGTTGTGCGGGATCCGACCGGCGAAGCGACTCTGCTGAGCAGCTGGGTTGGTCTGAGCCGCCGATCCCCGACCGCAGCGCTGATCTTCTCCCTGTTCATGCTGAGCTTCGCCGGTATACCCCTCACGAGCGGGTTCATCGGCAAATGGGCGGTTTTCGCCGCTGCCTGGTCAGGTGGTGAGCATTGGCTCGTGGTTGTTGCCGTGGTGATCAGCGTGGTGGCCGCGTTCTTCTACATCCGGGTGATCGTGCTGATGTTCTTTTCTGATCCTGGGCCGGGACCACTACACGTAGTACGCCCAGGCTGGACCACCCAAGCCGTGGTCGGCCTCGGCGTGGTTGCAACTGTGGTCTTTGGCATCTTTCCTGGCCCGTTGCTCGACCTTGCTCAGCATGCAGGGGAGATGCTGCGGTGAGCTCAGCGGCATTCGCCGCGGCACAGAGCGGCGCGCTGGCGGGCCAAACCGAAGACGAAGTCTTTGCTGCTGGGGTACGCGGCCAACTTGAGGCGATCGAGGCTGCACTGCTGGAAGCGGCCCAGGCCCGCACGCCGATGGTCACCGAGGCGGCCCGCCACGTGATTTCAGCCGGTGGAAAGCGGTTCCGCCCGTTGTTAGTGGTCCTGGGCTCACACTTCGGGGATTCTGCCCGCCAGGAGGACGTGGTCAAGGCCGCTGTTGTCGTCGAGCTGACCCATGTGGCGAGCCTTTACCACGACGATGTGATGGATGAAGCGCGGGTGCGCAGGGGCTCGGAGAGTGCCAACTCACGATGGGGAAACACCATCGCCATCCTGGTAGGTGATTTCCTGTTCGCCAAGGCATCAGACATCGTGTCCGAGCTCGGTCCGGATTTCGTTCGGCTGCAGGCCCGTACGTTCTTCCGGCTCGTCCAAGGTCAGATTGCCGAGACGGTCGGACCAGGGCCGGAGCAGGATCCGCTCGACCACTATCTGGAGGTCGTTGCCGACAAAACCGGATCGCTGATCGCCACGTCTGCCCTGTTCGGCTCCAAGATCGCGGGCGCTGATTCAGCACTGCAGCAGACGTTGCGAAAGTTCGGCGAAGAGATCGGCATCGTCTTCCAGCTCAGTGACGACATCATCGATGTGACGAGCGACGAGACGGGGAAGACTCCGGGCACTGACCTGCGCGAAGGTATCCCGACGCTGCCCACCTTGCTGGCTCGCCGATCGACGGATCCGGCCGATGCGCGGCTGCTGGAACTCCTTGACTCTGATCTGCACGATGATGCCGCGCTCGACGAAGCGCTACGGCTCCTTCGGAATCACCGCTGCATCGAACAGGCTCGGGAGCAGGTACGCCGGCGCGCCGAATCTGCCAGAACCCTGCTGGACCCGCTGCCTAAGGGTCCGGCGCGCGACGCGCTCAACGAGCTCTGCGACACCGTGGTGACACGCGCCGCGTAGCGATCGTCCGTACGGGAATTCCCTCATCCGGCGAATTCTGAAGATGGGTATCTAACCCGACGCGAGCCGGGGCCCGGCCTTCGTACCGTCGCTGGCATGTCAGGCGTGGCGATACTCGCAGGATCGGCATCCACGGTCATGTTCGCGGCAAGCACTCTGCCAATGCTGATCAAGGCAGCGCGAACCAGGGAACTCCGTTCCTATAGCCGCGGCAATCTCGTGCTGGCCAATGCCGGCAACGCGGTGTACAGCATCTACGTGGTTCAGCTGCCGCCTGGTCCGATCTGGGCCTTACACGCCTTCTACGTCGTCACATCGGGACTGATGCTCTTCTGGCATCTGCGTTACGCGAGCGGCCCTTCCCGGTCAGGCGGCGTCCCATCTCGAACCGGAGGTTTCCATGACCATCGAACACATCGAAACAGCGATCATCGGCGCCGGCCAGGCCGGACTTGCGACCGCGTACCACCTGCAGCGGCTTGGCCGGACCTGCTTGGTCCTCGACGCCAACGCCAATGTCGGCGACAACTGGCGGGCCCTATGGGACTCGCTGCGCCTCTACTCTCCGGCGGCCTACGACGGCCTGCCAGGGCTGCCGTTCCCTGGTCCGCGATCGTCATATCCGACCAAGGATCAGGTCGCCGATTACCTGGCACAGTACGCCGAACGATTCGCACTACCGGTCCGTACGCTCGCCCGGGTGGATCGGCTGCAGGCAGCCAACGGGAAGTATGTGCTCGAGCTCGGAGCTGACCGCATCGTCGCCGAAAACGTCGTGGTTGCGACCGGCACATTCGGCCGAACCCCGTACATCCCCGACTTCGCATTGGATCTCGACCCGTCCATCCGCCAGCTGCACTCCAGCGAGTACCGCAGGCCGGCGCAGCTGAAGCCCGGACGGGTGCTCGTGGTCGGCGCCTCGCATTCAGGTACGGATATCGCATTTGAGGTGGCGGCCAACGCTCCGACAGTTCTGGCCGGCCGGGATCTCGGTCAATTGCCGGTACGACTGGACCACTGGACCGCGCGAGTGTTCTGGCCTTTCTTCCTCTTCCTTGGCCGGCGCCTGATCACCCGACGCACGCCTATCGGTCGAAAAGAGATGGCGGAGTTCCGGTTTCACGGGGGACCCATCTTGCGCGTGAAGCGGGCAGATCTGCAGGCACGCGGCGTGGAACGAGTACTGGAACGGGTAACCGGCGTGGCAAATGGTCGTCCTGTTCTGGCGGGCGGCAGAGTGCTCGACGTGGCGAATGTGGTCTGGTGTACCGGCTTCCGTCAAGTCTTCGACTGGATCGAGATGCCGATCTTCGGTAATGACGGCTGGCCGCGGGAGATGCGGGGAGTGGTGGCTGAGGCTCCGGGTCTGTTTTTTTGTGGGCTCGCGTTCCAGTACGCCGCCAGCTCCATGTTGCTGGCCGGGATCGGCCGCGATGCCGCCTACGTTGCAAAGCAGATCGCGGCGCGTGGCGCGGGACCGTTCGCCCTCGCCGCCTAGTCGGGCCGGGCGTACCCTCTGACCCTGGGAGGCTGCGCGCATGGGCGTCGAGCGGGACATGACTGTCGATGAGTTGCTGCAGGCTCGGAAGGCGTTCGAGCGTCGGGATTGGGCGGTGGCCTTCGATCGGCTGCGACGGGCGGGCGACCTCGGCCCAGAGGACAGACTGGCCATGGCGACCGCCGCCTATCTCATCGGGAACGCCGACGAGGCCATCAGGGTTCTGCAGGCGGGATATCAGGACAGAATCGCCAAGGACGATCCCCTTGGCGCTGTGCGCTTCGCGCTGTGGCTTGGCATGGTGCTCAACACCCGCGGTGAACTGGCCGTCGGAGGCGGGTGGGTCGCCCGAGCTCACCGGCTCCTCGAGACCCAATCGGACGACGTCGTCGAACGTGGCTACCTGCTCATCCATGAGTACTTCCAACAACTCGCCCGGGGCGATTTTGCCAGAGCCGGCGAGACTGCCGAGCTCGTGGTTCAGGCTGGTCGTCGCTTCTCCGATCAGGACTTGATCGCTCAGGGACTGAATTGCCAGGGCCGGATCATGATCTATGCCGGCCGGGTACGCGAGGGGCTTGAGCTGCTGGACGAGGCCATGGTCGGCGTCTCGGCTGGGGAGGTTTCGCCATTGATTGCCGGCAATGTCTACTGCTCAATGATCGAGGCATGCCAGGAGCTGTCGGATTTCTCGCGCGCTGCCTCTTGGACCATTGCCCTGACCAGGTGGTGCCAGGCACAGCCCGGACTTGTTCCGTTCACCGGGCAGTGCTCGGTACATCGGGGCCAGATCATGCGGTTGCGTGGCGCGTACGACGAGGCCCTTGCCGAGTTCGCCCTGGCCCAGCGTCGTTACCAGATGGAGGGCGCCGCGGCGCCGGCTGCACTTGCGCTGACCGAGCAGGGCGACGTACTACGAATCCGTGGCAGGCTCGACGACGCCGAGACTGCCTACCAGCAAGCCGCCGAGCTCGGCCACGAGCCGCAGCCTGGACTCATGTTGTCTTGGCTCGCTCACGGCCGTACCGCGGCGGCGGTTTCGGCGGTGCACCGCTTGCTCGGCGAAGTGCGGGATCCGGTTAACCGGTCACGGCTGCTCCCTGCCGCGGTTGAGATTCTGCTCGCGGCGGGGCTTGCTGAGGAGGCGCGAAGGCACTCGGACGAGCTTTCCGACATTGCAGGGACCTTCGGCAACTCTGCGGTGCGGGCGATGGCGCTGTATGCGGCTGCATCCGTCCAGTTGGCTTCTGGGGAGAATGCCGACGCCCTCAGTCAGGCCCGAGAGTCAGGCCGGATTTGGAGCGACATCGGGTCCCCGTACGAGGTTGCTCGCGCTCGTGTGCTGATCGGACGCGCCCTCCATGAGCTTGGTGACGAAGATTCGGCGCAATCCGAGTTTGCCGTCGCACGCCGAGCCTTCTTGGAGTTGGGTGCTACGCCTGCGATGAGTGAGCTGGACAGACTTCTGGGACGAGCGCGGCCGGATGGTCTCAGTGAGCGGGAGGTGGAGGTGCTGAGGCTGGTGGCCGAGGGTCGGAGCAACCACGACATCGCCCGGCTCCTGGTGCTGAGCCAAAAGACAGTCGAGCGTCATCTGAGCAACATCTTCGCCAAGTTGAGTGTGCAATCTCGTACCGCCGCAGCGGCGTACGCGCATGCCCACCGGCTGGTGTGACTATTCCCTCACGCCTCCGCGGTCGCCTCTGATGATCCAGATTTTCCGGGCGATCAGGGTCTGTATCACAGCCACAATGACCGCCCCCAGAGCGTAGCGATACCAGTAAGGCTCAATGCCCCAACCGCCAAGGCGGGCTTCTGCCAGAGTTGCGAGCGCAGTCGAAGTGGCCAGCGCAACGCCGGCCGCCGCCAAACCCGAAATCCGTCGTTGCCACGCTCGCGGAGTAAGCAAGAAGCCCACGGCCAAGCCGCTCAGCGCGCCGCTCATGACGGTGATCCCGACGCTGAGCCAGTGAACCCTTTGGATGAGCCCGGTGCCGGCCACGAGCTGAAAGCCCACTGCGATACCCAGAACTTGCGCCGGCGGTATGACGACGAACAGACGAAGCAAGAGTGGGGCCCAGGCGAGTCCGGGGACGGTACGTCGAGCTTGTCGATGGGTTGTAGTGAGCCCGGCGCGGGGCGGGGCCGCCTCGAATCTGGAACCGATCGCCGACGGGCGGATTTTGCCGGTCATTTGGCGATGCAATCGTCGAAGGCCACGGGGGGCCGCGTGCTCTGTTGGCCCGGGACGTCGAGATAAGTTGCATCGGTCGCTCGCGAGTCGGTGGTCTCCAGGCTGAGGTCGATACCGAAGGCAACGCCTATCTTCACCTCGGCAGCGAACCCCTGCTTGTCCGTCACGTTGCTGTATTCCACATTGCTCACCGTCGCATTCGTGTACATCAGGTTCTGGAATGCATCTCCTGGCACCAAACGATCCGGATAGTAGGTCTCGGCCGACACCGCGCCATCAGGATCATTTGCCTGCGCCGCCAGCCATGCGTTCACCAGATCGCGTTGTGCGTCTGTCGTCACTTCCAGAGTCGTCGTCGTCACGGTCACTACGGCTGCGGAGTTGGAGTCCGACACGTTGCCGCCGAGGTCCT
>JBKPML010000040.1:0-8245 GCA_046732135.1 Actinomycetota bacterium | reverse complement strand
CACCCCAACCCGCCGAAACAACCGACGCCGAACCCGAACCCACCCCAACACCCACACCCCAACCCGCCGAAACAACCGACGCCGAACCCGAACCCACCCCAACACCCACACCCCAACCCGCCGAAACAACCGACGCCGAACCCGAACCCACCCCAACCCTGACCGAGGAACGCACAGAGGCGGCGGCGGCCGTAGAACCAACCACTGTTCCTGGCGTGGCGATCATCGACGCTGCCGACGCCGCCTCGTCCGAGGCCCCGGAGGCACCGCCGGAGTCAGCGGCGATGGCCACCCGACCCGAGCGGGGCGGCATCGCCAGGGCTGGATCGCCGCTGATCCGCCGTTACGGGGCGCCGGTGTTGGGTGCGATAGTCCTTGCGTCGGTGATCGGCGGGATTGTGCGGCGGTTGCGAGGCTGATGGCTGAACGCGCGAGTTTTCCGGTCAATGTCTGCGCGGTCTTGCATCGTGAAGGTCGGTGGCTGCTGAACGTGCGAGCCGACGACGCCGGCTATGCGCCAGGCACTATCGGCCTGATCGGTGGTCACGTCGAACTCACCGACGGCCCCGAGCGTGTCTTTGAGTTCGCCCTCCAGCGGGAGGTTATCGAAGAGACGGGCATTGATCTGGCCGGAATCCCGCTTCACTACTTGGAGAGCGAGGCGTATACGGGCTCTGGCGGTGAAACCGTGCTGACCGTGACGTACGCGGCGGAGCTGCCACCAGGCATCGAGCCGGAACCGTACAGCGCAGTCGAGGAGTCGGAGCTGTCCTGGTGGACGCTCGAAGACCTCGAGGCCGATCCGCGTTGCGCACCGTGGACTTCCCGACTCGTTCGCCGATCATTGGCCGCATTTGCCGCCGGGTGACCCGTCACGCAAGGGCGAGCAATTCAGGAAGCCAGCGCCCTAAGAGGGCGATCGCATGAGCGGAACTAGGCCGCCACGCGGAGTCGTACGGTCTCCGACAGCCCCGCGAGCTTGTCGATCACCTCTGCTGGCAGCTCGCCCCCGACATCGGTCACCACATATCCCAGGTCTCCACGGGTTGAGAGGACTTGCGACTCGATATTCACGCCGAAGTCGGCCAGCACCCCGTTAACCGTGGCCAAAACCCCGGGCACGTTGTGGTGCACGTGCAGGATCCGGCTGCGATTCCCTGACTCGTCGGTCTGCACATGGGGAAGGTTCACCGACATGGTTGAGCTCCCATTCGACGCGTAATCGCGCAGCTTGCCAGCGACGAACCGGCCGATGTCTTGCTGCGCCTCCTCGGTCGAACCGCCAATGTGCGGGGTCAGGATGACATTGGGGATTCCCTGCAGGCTGGAAACAAACCTATCGCCGGCACTCTTGGGCTCATCGGCAAAGACATCGATGGCTGCACCGGCAATGTGGCCGGACACCAGATGTTCCCGCAGCGCCTCATGATCGACGACGAAGCCCCGGCACAGGTTCAGAAATAGGCTGCGCGGTCGCATCTTGGCGAACTCCGCGGCACCGAACAGACCCGCATTGCCGGGCCGGCCGTCAACATGCAGCGACACCGTCTCCGCTTCGGCAAGCAGCTCATCCAGAGTGTCGCAACGGCGAGCGTTGCCAAGGGCCAGCTTGTCGGCGATGTCGTAGAAGAGCACGCGCATGCCCAGCGCCTCAGCCACCACTGAAAGCTGACTGCCGATATTGCCGTAGCCGACAATGCCCAGCGTTCGGCCGCGCACTTCGTGGGCACCCTTAGCCGACTTGTCCCACACACCTCTGTGCATCGCGTCGTTCTTATCGGTGAGGTGTCGGGCGAGCGAAATGATCTCGGCGATGACAAGTTCCACAACACTGCGGGTATTGGAAAATGGTGCGTTGAACACTGCGATGCCTCTCGCTGAAGCAGCAGCAACATCGATCTGGTTCGTGCCGATGCAGAAAGCACCGATCGCTAGCAGGTCGGGATACTTCTGCAGGAGGGCTTGACTCACATTGGTCTTGGACCGGATACCGAGTAGCTCGACGCCCGGCAGGGCCGCCCCGAGTTCCGACTCGTCCAACGCGCCAGGCATCTTTGCCACTTCGATTCCCCGCTCCGCCAGCAGCCGTTCGGCGTCGGGGTGGATGTTCTCCAGCAGCAAAGCCTTCATATCTGTCCTCGTTCAACCTGTCGTCTCGGGTGAAACGCATCGACCAGTGTAGGAACTCGAACATCAGGCCCTCACCGATATCTCAAGCGGCTAGCTCGACTGCCGTCCAGTCAGTTCCGCGTAGCTTCGCCACTCGCCGCGACCTGTCGCGGCGAGCAGCGCATCCAAGCAGGCATCGGTGAAGACATCGGCCGCAGCCGCAAGCAGGCGGTTGAATTGCCCGATTGCGGCTAGCGGCTCTGAGCCTTGTGGTCTCAGCCCAGAGGCGAGCCCGAAGATCGTGTCGCCGTCGGTCATGGAGTGCACTGGCCGGACGGCTCGCGCCAGCCCGTCATGGGCGACTGCAGCCAGCTTGTTCGTCTGCACGTTGCTCAACCTGGCATCGGTGAGCACGACGCCGATGGTGGTGTTGAGTCGTCGCTGGGCCCTGTCGTACGCCGCGGCAAGCGCAGCCCTGCCGGCGTTATCCGGCGATGAGAGCTGGCGTAAGCGGTCCGCCCAGAGCCGTCCGGTTAGCGGGTCGAAAGGTGAACCGGACGCGTTGACCACAACCGCCGCAGCCACGGACTCCCCAGATTCAAGTCGGCCCTCCGCATAACCGAATCCGCCCTTCAACCCACCGCAGACGGCTCCGGTGCCGCCACCAACGCACCCGCTGGCCGGGCCGTCGGCCGACGCAGCCGCGAGCGCTGAGGCGCCGAAATCGGCGGTCGGCCGATTACCGAAGACCCCACCACGGCCAAGGTCGAAGATCACCGCCGCGGGAACGATCGGCACCAATTCCTCGGGCTCTTCACCGACGGGAAAACCGACACCGGCCCGCTCGAGCGCCGCCATCACCCCATCCACGGCAGCCAGCCCGTACGCGCTGCCGCCGGTGAGCACGATCGCGTGCACTCGCTCAACAAGCGCAGTGGGGCTCAGCAGGTCGGTCTCCCTCGTACCGGGTGCACCGCCCCGCACATCCACACCGCCGACGGCGCCGTCTCGCGCTAGGACGACGGTTGTGCCGGTTAGCCAGCCATTCCCATCGGCGGTATGGTGGCCGATCTCAAAGCCATCGATCACATCAGGCCACTCGCTGCACCGTATTGCCGCTGATCGTCACATTAGGCACGCCCGACCAGTACACCATCGTAGAATTCGCTCGGAGCAGGAACGTATTGTCCTTGATCTCGATGTCGCTGGGCACGGGATATCCGGTCCCGCCGGTCCCAATGAAGACTGCCTTTATCGGATTGACATTGGCGCTCGCATCAAATGTGTTGCGCGCAACAGTGATGTTCCGAGAACCGCTGAGGATAGTGACATGCGAGGCCCAACTCGTTGAGAGCAGGTAAGAGTTCCTGAATGTGTTGTTTGAAATGGAGATGTAGCGAGAGTGGTCCTCGATGTGGATCGGCTCACGCCGGTAATGCGAAAAGCTGTTGTTGGCGATAAGGACGTTCTGCACGTTCGCGAGCCCAATGCCGAACCCGGAGTGCACACTTGTCGAGCGGTTGTTCGTGAAGGTGGAGTTCTGCACCGTCACATTCTTCATGGTTGCCTTAGGCGCGTTGAACTCCAGGTCATCGGACCGATTTCCGCTGAAGATACAACCGTCGACCAAGATCCCGTCGGTCGTTGTAACAGCTTCGTTGGGCTGAAGAACTCCATAGCCAGGGAAGTTCTTGATAGTCGACGAAACCATTGAGATGCCCCGGTAGGTGCCGCCGCTAAGATTCGGCATGAGTAGCGCGTGCATCGTCCCGCCGCCCAGCTGGTATTGACCGTCCATAGTGACGCTGCTCAAGGTGAAGTTGCGATGGGGCCGCAGCGCAATCATGACACCGCTACACGGAGTACTTCGCATGAGCGTAAGATTTTCGATGCGGACGTTATCGCCGTTGATGCGGAACATTTCACGGTAACTATTCGGCGCGTCGCAAGCCAGCAGCAATCTTGATGTGGCACCGGTCCCACGAATGGTCACATTTGCCGGAATACCGGTGAGCCTTGATTTCGAAGTCTGGAGGATCCGACAATTTCCGCCCGGGATATCCAGCACACCGCCGCCATTGGCACCGAGATGAGCCAAGGCCTTCACGATGGCTGACCGGTCGTCGTGTCTCCCATCACACACCGCACCGTAAGCAGTCGCCTTAACCGATTGGCCGCCCACTGTCGGCGCCACGGCAGGCGAGGCGGCGACTGAGGGGTCAGTTGTTGCCGTCAGGGCGGCCGATGTCGTGGTGCTCGTCGGCCTGATCGTGAACAACGTCGACTTCAGCCCGAAGGTTCGTTGGAATGTATTGCCCGAGATGGTGATTGTTGCTGCGCTGCCGATGATCTTCAGAAACTGGACGCGGCCGCCCCACTGGCCGGCTCCGTCGCGGGCTGTGATCTGCAGTTGCTTGACAGTGCCCACCCACGGCCAAGCTTGGGAGATGCTGGCGGACGAAATTGACCGTGACCAGGCCTGCGAAATAACGATCCCGTCGTAAGGATCCGGCTGAGCCGTCAGATATGGGTAGTCGCCGCGCGCGCTGTGCCCGCCGTTGGATGTGGCGTACTGGGTGAGCGCCGTAGTCCCGTTGTAGGTCAGGATCATCCGGGCGGTTGCCGCGATTGCCGCATTCCCATTCGCTGTTTCATTCACGGTGCGAACGCCGCGGTAGGTGACGGCATAACCCCGATAACTTTGGCAGGCGGTCGTGTCGCAAATGTCGTATGAGCTGTACCGCGCCCATTCTTTGAGCTTCGTTGCATAGCTTCGGGCGGCGACTGCCTGGCTGCGCACAGCGTTCGCCAGCCACGAAGTCGGCATTTCCAACGGAACAACGGCCTTCAGGTAGGTCTCCATACGGACCCGGTTCACCGTCCGACCGGTTGTTCCCCATTTCACGAGCGCAACGGAGCCGCGATACTCGCGAACCGATCCAGTGGGCATCACGACCTTGACGATCTTGGCAGTGTCGCTGAATCTCCACGTCGTGGCCGACAAGCTGGTCGGTTGCGTTATCCAGGTGCCGTCGGCGTTCAGATAGCTCAACGAATAGCCGGTCCCCGACCTCTTGACTCGCCACACCCGATACTTCGAGCCGGTCGGTAGGAGATAGCTGTGACCACTAGCGTCTCGGACAGTCAATCCAGCCGAGGGCTTCACGCGGAGATCTCCATCAGTGTCCGCGCTGATCCACACCCGGATCAAGTAACCGCTGGGCTGCTGTATCAGCTTTGTCCCGGGATAGTAGAAGGCCAAGATTCGTTGCCAGGTCAAGCCTTTCGTGGCTGCACCATAGGCGCCGTACTGAGACATTCCCCAGCCATGTCCCCAACCGGCGCCAGAGATGGCGAAGTAGCCGGAACGCGGCGACACTGCGGTGTCAGCAGAAGCGGCGGTCGCCGTGAACAGCGAGCTTGCCAGCAGAACGCAGGCGCCCATACCCAATAGGCGCAACAGGCAAGTATTGGCAGGCCTGGCGGCGCGTGTCGTAAAGGCCATGGCAGTCCATTCTTTGGGGAAGTGGCACTAGCGTGCCGTACTCCAAGCCGAAACGCTAGAGGTTGCAGTGAAAATTGTGACGAATGTGACTGCAGAGTTTTACTTCTCGACAGTTACCGAACCGCGCCCCGATGCGGCGCGTTAGGCGTCAGGCTCCAGCGCGACTTCATGTCTCACGTCCGCCGACGCATAGCAGGCATCTACGACGAGTGCCCGAGATAGGGCTTCCTCACCGCGAAAGTTTGTGTAGTCGCCGGCGCGCACAGTCGTGAGGAAGTCCAGCACACAGGCCCGATGCTGACCGTCCGGCGGCATCTGGGGTTGCAGCAATGCCGGAATGCCCTCTTTCTCGGTCCAGATGTTCAACGCACGATGGGGATCGTTCGGTGCTCCCCACTCGATGCTGGCACCGCCATCGGACCCATAGACGGTGACATAGCAGTGATCCTTGGGGATCCATTGCGCCCAGCTGGACTCCAGGAGCAACGTGGCGCCGCCCTCTAATCGGAGAAACGCTGTGGACAAATCCTCGACGTCGAACACGCCCTGCTCCACACCGGTCTTCCGCATCGTTGGTACAACGGAGCTGCCACGCCCGCGCGGTCCAAACTCGGCGTACGTTGCGGCAGTCACGGTCTTAACTTGCGGCTCGCCCAGCAGGTGCAGTGCCATATCCAACATGTGCACCCCGATGTCCATCAGTGGGCCACCGCCCGCGAAAGCCCGGCGGGTGAACCAGCTGCCGAGTCCGGGAATCCCTTGGCGGCGAAGCCATCCCGCCTTGGCGTAGTAGATTTCGCCGAGCAGTTGGGCATCGATGATCTTTTTCAGGGCCTGGACATCGCCGCGACGTCGGTGATTGAACACGACATCGAGGACCCTGTCGTTGCGTTCGGCCGCTTCAACCATCTGACGCGCAGTGGGAGCGTTTTCAGCGATCGGTTTCTCGCAAAGGACATGAACACCAGCATCAAGTGCAGCCACGGTGATCGGCCGATGCAACGCGGTCGGAGCTGCGATGCTGAGAACGTCAAGCTCCGCATGATCAAGTAAACCTTGCCAGTCGGCGAAAAGCAGGTCGGCTCCAATGCCGTACTCCCCGCCAAGAGTCCTGAGCGCGTCCGGTTCCATCCCGGCTATTGCCACAAGATCAACTCCAGCGGCGTCAGCGTACGCCGCCATGTGCTGCCGGCCGGCCCACCCGAGGCCGATGACACCTGCCCGAAGCGTTGTGGAATCACTCACTTCGTGACTCCTGGAGTGATCGCTCCTGCCACTGAGCTTCAGGACTGGCAATCACCTCGGGCGGCGTGAAGTCGGCTCCCGGCTCTGGTCGTGCCCATTCGACGGCGTTGGCCAGAACTCGCCTGATGTCCGGATGCTGGTAGATCGGATATTCCTGGTCCCCTGGGGAGAAGTAGAAGATCTTCCCTTTCCCGCGGCGCCAGCAGCAGCCCGACCGGAAGACCTCGCCGCCGGTGAAGCTCGAGATGAAGATCAACTCGTCTGGCGCGGGAATGTCGAAGTACTCGCCATACATCTCATGTTCGGCGATCACAATCGGATGCGGTACGCCTCTGGTGATCGGATGAGCGGGCGCGACGGTCCAGACCAGTTCAGTGTCAGCGGAGTTGCGCCAGGCGAGCGAACATGTGGTTCCCATGAGCCGAGTGAAGATCTTCGAGAAATGCGCCGAATGGAGCACAAGTAAGCCCATACCGCCTAGCACCCGCTGATGCACCCGATCGACGACGGCCTCCTCCACATTCGCGTGGATTGCATGGCCCCACCAGGTCAAGACATCGGTGGCACCAAGTACATCCGCGGTTAGTCCATGCTCCGGCTGATCCTGGGTGGCTGTACGAACCTCGACTGACTTCCCGAGCAGCTCGCGCAGCCCCGCCGCGATCGCACCGTGCATTCCTTGCGGATATCTCTCGGACATGGCGGCTCGATCACGTTCGGCGTTCTCGTGATAGTTCTCTCCCCAAACGGTGACGCGAAGCGGATTCACGACTGCTCAGTCTGCCAATGGATGCGACCGGGCTGTCGCGAGGTCTGCCCGCTCTGCGATCGATAGGTCCGGAATCCGCCTTGCCGGGAGTTAATTTGGCCTGTTCGAGACAGTCACGTATGGTTGACCACTGCCGACGCGGGGTGGAGCAGCTCGGTAGCTCGCTGGGCTCATAACCCAGAGGTCGGAGGTTCAAATCCTCCCCCCGCTACTTTTGAAAAGCGCTTCTGACCAGGTGAAAACGAGTCGGGAGCGCTTCGCCACCTTTCACGGCAGATGATAAGTGCTGGATCGCGTTTGCGCCGTACTAGCAACACCACCACGGCCGACACTGCGTGCGCTACCACGAAGAGGATGACGCCGATCACCTGGATCGACACGATCAGGCTGTGAAACGGGAGATGTCCAAGGCTGCTCCTCGAACCTTCCTGTCTCTGATCACTGTGCAGTTCGGTTCATACTTGACCATCGGGTCCTGGTGGCTTCTTGATGTTTGCGGGGCGCGGTTCCGGTCCGTCGCGTCTCAGACTGACGGAGGTCGTTGACAGTCGCGTACTCCTCGCTTTAGGAGATCAGTCATGACTGAGGCAGCTCATCGAGCCGGAGCCACTGGAACG
>JBKPML010000039.1:0-5986 GCA_046732135.1 Actinomycetota bacterium | reverse complement strand
CCTGTAGAGAGCCGCGTGATCGAGTATGCCGAGGCAATGACGGCGACGCCGCCCGAGGTCACCGACGAGCTCGCCGGTGAGCTGCGGGACGACTTGGGTGACGCGGCGCTCGTGGAGCTGACGATGATGGTAGCCGTGGAGAACCTGCGGTCTCGGTTCAACACACTCACCAAGATCGCCGGAGCGTAGCGGAGGCTTCGCCGCATGATCAAGGACCAGTCGCAGGTGGGGGCCTCTGCGGCCAAGGTGGCCGCCGCCGCCAGTTGGTGGGGCAAGATCAGGAGGTCGTAGCACAGGCCACGCTCTGGGACCTCATCCAGGCCGCGGCGCACATCGTTGCGCAACAACCAGTTTGGATCCGACTCGGCCTGCACCAGGTGCCGGAACTTGATCTTGGTCGACGAGCGCAGGTACCCCGCGAAGGCCGGTCTGCATGATGGTCAAGCCATAGTCTGGCATCGCACCAACGCAGGTCACTCGTTCGGGCGGCGAGCCTGCTTAAACTCGCGTGCAACTGCCCATGCGTCTCCCACCGGACCTAGGTGCCCGAGCTTATTGGGGTTAACCACGAAGCGGATCGTCTGAATCTGCCCGCCGAGGACATCGAGTGTCAACGTGCCGACCACGTTGCCGTCCCGGTCGCGGAGAATCGCGCCCGGTTGGCCGTTCACCTCGTGTCGCTCCACTTTTGCGTCGATGCGGGTTAGGACCGGGAAGACCGACGCGAGCACGCGGGCCACGTTGTCGGCACCGATCACACCTCTGGCAAGTGCAGGCGCCTTTCCTCCTCCGTCCCCGACCATCTGCACATCGGCAGCGAACAGCTCTCGCAGTCCGCCGACGTCGCCATCTTGGAGCGCATCAAAAAACCGCGCCGCCAGCTCATCGCGTTCCCGGCGGTCCGCTTCGAAGCGAGGGCGTCCCGCGTCCATGTGGCGCCGCGCCCGCCCAGCGAGCTGGCGGCAGGCCGCCTCCGACCTACCCAGCGCCGACGCGACTTCCGGAAAGCCGAACCCGAACACCTCGCGCAGCACGAAGACGGCCCGCTCGAGCGGGCTGAGCCGCTCCAGCAGCAACAAGGCCGCCATCGACACCGAGTCGGCCAGCTCCGCCGACCGCTCTGGGTCCTCGTACGGGTCGGTAAGCAGCGGCTCGGGGAACCACTCACCTACATAGTTCTCCCGCCGAACGCGGGCCGAGCGCAGCACGTCGACCGAAATCCGGGTCACGACGGTCGAAAGGAAGGCCTTGGTCGAGCTGGGTTCTGTCGGAGAGGACTCGTAGCGCAGCCATGTCTCCTGAACTGCGTCCTCTGCCTCGGCCACGCTGCCGAGTATCCGGTAGGCGATCGAGAACAGGAGCGGCCGCAACTCCTCGAACTCCTTGTCCGGGGTCATGCGAACGCTTCCTTGAATCCCTGCCGCCACGACGGATAGCGCAGCTCCCAGCCGAGCTCCCGTTTGGCCTTGGCGTTGGAGAAGGCGCGCCCCTCGGTCACTATCTTCAACATCTCCCCGGCCAGCAGTTGCGCCACCCACTTGGGCAGCCGCATCGGCCGTCTCAACCCTGCGCACTCGGCGAGATACGGCAGCCACTCCCGGACCTGGGCAGGCTCGTCGTCGACGATATTGAACACACCCGTCGCCTGCCGCTCAACGGCCAGAATGGTGGCGCTCGCCGCGTCGTCGAGATGCACCCAATTGAAGTAGCCAGTGCCACTCCCGACGAGCGGGAACCGCCGCTTGCGTACGAGCTCGACTAGGTCGTCGGTGGCACCCGGCCCGTAGAAGGCACCGTATCGCAGGGCCGCGCCACCAGCCTTGACGACAACCTCCTCGACCTGCCGGAGCGCCTCAACTACACCGCGCATCTTCGGCCCCACCTCCTCCGACGGCATCGGGTCCTCCTCGCTCACCCGTTCGCCATCGCCGATTTCGGCCCAAGTGGCGACGCTCTGCGCGACGATGTGGGAGACACCGGTCGCCTTGACGGCGGCCAGCAGGTGGTCCGTTCCCTCAGTGCGCAGCCGGTTGGTTGTAGCGGCGAACCGCTCGGGGTGCCTGAAGTTGGGCTTGCCGTTGTGCGCCACGGAAAGCGCCGTCATCTCATGCACAATGGCGTCCGGCCCAGCCGCAGCCACCGCCTCACCCACCGACCCCGCGTCCAGCCCGTCCATCACGATGCTCTCTGCGCCCAGTTGCTCCAGCAGCCCCAACTTGGCCGCGCTGGTCGTCGTCGCGGTCACCTGATGGCCACGGGCCACCAGCTGCGGCACCAAACGCCGCCCGATGACACCAGTCCCGCCTGCCACGAACACTCGCATACCTCACGCTCCAAGTCCGGCACTCTCCTTCCCAAGACGAGACAGCCCGGCAGCTTGTGACATCGCAGACTGCCCCGCAGACGTCAGCCGATCTGCACACGCTGGAGAACGTTGAAGCCATGAATGCGGAGGATTTGACCGCGTCCCCGGTCTGGCCTTGTCGCGCCGCGACCGCTCAGAGCGGCCCCCTATGATCACTACAATCCAGCTGCCGTGCCGATGACGAAGTCCAGTTTCGGACGATCTATGGGTGACCAGCCATTGCGAACGTAAGGGTCCCGTCAGCGAAGCGCTCAACAGGGGAGCAACGTCCAGGCCTTGACCGTGCCCTCGTTGGCGTTGTCATAGGCCGACTGTCAACGTCAGTCGAGTGCCGAGCGCCGCGGCTGTGACTCCTTGCGGCGGCGTTGACGCGGAGGCGGCGCTGATCCGGCGAGGGCCGACACGACGTTCGCCTTAAGACGTCCGAGAACCATCGCCCACGCGTCTTCCATGAAGGTCGCCCGATCGGAGCTGCTAACTAGCTGATGCACAACGACCCGGCTGCCGTCACCGTGCGAATGAACCCGTAGATAGCCAGTCAGCGGGTGCCCGGGCACCGGAATATTGCCGTCGTCGAAATCCCAGCTCATCACGATCAGGTGCGGCGGGACCACTATCTCGTACCGGCCGCGGACCTCGGTTCCCCACTCAAGGGTGGCTGCAAACTGGTCGCCGTCGATGCTGACCGGGACCTGAAGCCAGCGGGAGTACAGGTCGCCATCAGTCAAGGCGGCGAAAGTGGCCTCAGGCGGAGTGGGCAGATCCACCTGCGCGACGACCACCGGTGCAGTTCTTGTCATGGTGAGCGCCCGCTCAGGAAGATCATCCGCCGGACGCCATTTGCCCGCATCCTCGATCGCGCCATGCAGGCCGGCCAGGGCGGCGGGCTTGGCCCGATATCGACGTGAGGTTCCCACCTTGGTCATCTCCACAAGGCCGGCACGACGAAGGACGGCGAGGTGTTCAGAGATCGTCGCCCCGGTTAGAGCGAACGTGCCTGCGATCTCGCCAGCGGAGAGATCCCGGTCCCAGATGCGCGCCAGGATTTCGCGGCGCGTGCGCGACCGGAGCGCTCGCATCGTTGTATCAAGCTCGGCCATGCCGTTGCCTCCCCTCGTCGGCAACCCTAGTATTACGGTGTCTACCTAATTAGGCGCTTACCAAAGGAGGGGGACGTGAGCAATTACCTCATTCTTTACCGGTCGAGCATGACGGCCGGTGACCAGATGGCTCAGAGCACGCCGGAGCAGGCCCAAGCGGGGAGGGATGCGTGGATGGCCTGGGCCGAGCGTGCCGGCGAGGCGGTCGTCGACCTGGGCACTCCGCTCGAAGTGGTAGAGGCAGGCGGCGACTCCGGCGATCCTATTGGCGGGTATTCGATCATGCAGGCCGAGTCGCACGAGGCCCTTGACAAGGTTCTCAAGAACCATCCGCACAAGGAGATGGGCGGCACTATCGAGACACTCGAGTGCCTCCAAATGCCAGGAATGTAACGGCGGATCGTCAGCGAGTTTCCAGCACAAGTCAAGATCACACTGAGTGCCCGGGGGTCAGCTGGCTCTGCGGCGGCGGAATCGGGATCGCAGCCCCCGACGAGCCAGCTCCTCCGTTTCATTCGGCTCGGGCGTTAACGCCCCGGCGGTGGTGACGAGCCACCCGTTGACGGCGGACCACAGCCGGACGAGCAGGTCAAGCTGTGGTCCGCGGGCGAGCATAGGGCCGGCGTTGAGTTGGACGATTTGATTGCCAAGCTGGACGGAGCGGGGGTCGCGCAACACGACTGTCACCGTCTCGTCGGTCATCGACAGCTCGAGCTGGCGAGCGGCGGCCTGCTCAGGCGTGTCGTCCGCGGTGCCTTGCGTACTGACCTCGTCCAGCTTGCTGGCGAGATCATCGAGGCTGACGCCGGCATCGTTGAGCACCTTCGCCGCGGCACTATCCGGCTGCTGCAGGATCGCCTCGAGGATGTGGTGGCTGCCGACCGGCACCTCCCCGGCGAGCTCCGCTGCTAGCGCCAACACATTGTGTGCCGCCGAGGTACGGACCACACCGTGAACTTCCCCGGGCGCCTGCGACCCGATTCGCGCCAGCACCTCGCCACGGATTCGATCCAGAGGGCGGCTACTCGCAAGGATCTGCGCCGCAATTCCCTCTCCCTCCCGGAGCAGGCCGAGCAGGATGTGCTCGGTACCGATGTAGTTGTCCTTAAGCTGCAGCGCTTCGCGCAACGAAAGTTCCAGGACTTTTTTCGCCCGCGGCGTGAATGGGATGTGCCCGCCGGGCGAGCCCTTCCCCCGCCCGACCATGGCCTCCAGCTTGGTCCGCACGTCGTCATGGGTGTATCCCAGGGCGGTGAGGCTGGCATTCGCCACCGAATCCGACGCTGCAAGCAACCCGAGCAGCAGATGCTCTGTGCCGATGTAGTTGTGGTCTAGCGCGTGGGCCTCTTCTTGCGCGCTAACCACGACCTGACGCGCCTGCCCGGAGAATCGCTCGAACATGGTTTCATTGTCAAAAGCATGTCAATACGCTATTACTAATATGCTCCTATATGAGGAGGCATCGTGTCGTCCGTATGGGATGAGCGGCTCGCCGCATGGCGGGACGAGCTCGACCTGTTGGCCAAACTGGATGACACGCCGTGGGTACCGCTCGCCATCGCAGAGGCGGAGGCAGGGGTATCCCGCTCGGCATTACGCGCTTGGTACCGCAATGGTGAAATCGCATCCCGACTTGTCGACGGGCCGCACGGCCCGCAACGGTTGGTGCCGCTGCAAGCGGTACAGGACCGCGCCGCGCAATCGGCCCGAATCCAGCGCCGGGCCGAGCGCGAGGTCAGTCTGGAGGCACAGCTGACGCTAATGCGGCATCGCTTTGACCAACTAGAGCTTCGGCTCGCCGCGCTGGAACGCGCCTCGCACAGTTGATCAGCAAACCATAGTCATGAGCGTGACGGATGTTTCGCGGGCCAGCGGCACAAGGCGCTACTAATAGCTATTACGGACCCCGATAGTCAGTAGCAGGTTGGCGTAGGTGCGGACGTCGGCAGTGACGATCAAAAGGGCAAGGTCTTCGCTTCGCGCCTGCGCGTAGAAGGCAAAGCGGTCGAGTTCCTCGACTGGCACGGACCCTAGGCGGTTGCGATATTCGCGAATTGCTTCCGGCTCCGGTTCCCCAGCGGGCGGGACCATGACTGCAGCAGCCTCGATGGGAGTGGTTCGCAGCAGGACGTCGAGCACGGTGGAGACGTTCAGCAGACCGGGTGTGAGGTTGAGATAGACCGTGCGGGCATGCCGCCCGACCGCCGTACTCGCCGGATAGTGGCCGTCGGCGAGCAGGACCTTGCCCCCATGACCAGCACTTGCCAACGCCGCCAGGATCTCTGGATGCAGCAGCTCGGTTAAGAGCATGGTCCCTCCCTGGGTCGAACCCTCCTGTTGATCATTCCAGCCCCAGACCGTATGTGCGCCGGGCTGTGCCCTGGAGGACGTGGTCGAGTTCTTCCGGCGATAGCGGTGCGAGGAGCTCTTCGGCGGCGAAGGCCCACGCGGACCAGCCCCCGGCAACTCGGCAGACCGGCCAGTCGCTTCCGAACATGAGTCGTTGGGGACCGAATTCCTC
>JBKPML010000038.1:0-21944 GCA_046732135.1 Actinomycetota bacterium | reverse complement strand
CCTTCCGGGCTTAGGTCTATTCATTCAAGAGGCTGCTGGGTCAACCAGAGCACAAGCGCGAGAGGTGAATGCAATGACAACTGATGCCTCCATGGGTCGGGCGAGCGACGAAGAGGTGGTGGTCGTGTCCCGAGAGCTTGACGTGCCACCCGAAATGGCCTGGAGGGCGTGGAGTGATCCGGAGAACGTGAAGCAGTGGTGGGGACCGACGGGGTTTAGCTGCCCACGTGCAGAGATCGACTTCCGGGTCGGTGGCTCCTCATTGCTGACGATGCAGGCGCCGGCGGAGTATGGCGGCTTTTCGATGCATAACCGGTGGATCTATACCAAGATCATTGAGCCATCCCGGATCGAATTCGTGAGCACCTTCGCCGATGAGACTGGTGCCGTTGTAGACCCGGCCGCGGTTGGTATCGAGGCGGGGGTGCCTAGTGAGGTACCGCATGTGGTCGAGTTCGAGCCGTTGGAAGGCGGTCGCACTCAGGTGACAGTGACCGAATTCGGCTACACCAGCGAGGCGGCCAGGAACCTGTCCCAGAGTGGTCAAGAACAAGTCATGGACAAGATGCAGGCAATGTATCGGCGCGGCTAGGCCGCGGGCATCGTCTCTCGGTCAAGGCCACTGATATGGCCCTGACCTGGCCGAATGGGCGGCATCGCTCCGCATATAGCCACTCTGCTGTTGACATAGACGAACAAATGTTCGAATATATGTGGATGGCGAGTGCAGCCGCAGACTTCCTGGAATTGCAGCGCCGCGTACAGCGTATGCAAGGAACTGTTGTCACGCGCACTCTGCCATCACTGCCAGGGTTGTCCGGTGTGATCCAGCTGCGGACCGGAGCGGCGTACGGCGTGAACTGTGCCTCCCTCGCCCTAGCGCTGCTAGCCGGACCATCGCACGCTGGGGAATGGATCGGGATCATCGGAACGTCTGACCTTGGCTTGGAGGCTGCGGCAGGCTTTGGCGTCGACCTCGAGCGGACCATCGTCGTGCCGTATCCAGGGGAGCACTGGTTGTCGGTCACCGCTGCGCTGGTCGACGTGGCTGCGGTTGTCTTGGTGAAGCCACCGGTTTTGATCACCGAGCATGAAGCAGAGCGGATGAAGTCGCGGCTGCGGCAGAAGGATGCCGCGCTGATCTGCTGGGGCGAATGGCCACACTGTGAAGCAAAACTGTCAGCGGGAATTTCCCGCTGGGTCGGGCTGGGTCGTGGCTACGGGCACATTACCGGTCGTCGAATGAGCGTCGATGTCGTCCGTGGCACTATGCCGACGCGTTCGGTCGATCTGTGGCTGCCTGACTCCGATCTCGAGGTTGGAGAAGTAGCCGACCAAGTTGTGGCGATCAACAGGGTGAAAGCAGGTTGATCATGACCGCCGTGCTGAGCCCACTGACGACGAAGCCATCTACAGCGATCAGTTCACAATTGCCTGCCCCAAGGCCGAGCCGCCGGACGATGGTCATCTGGTGTCCGGACTGGCCGGTAAGCGCTGCTGTCGCCGACCTCCAACTGGACGCCTCCTCACCGATTGCGGTGATCGACCGCGGCGAGGTCTACGCCTGCTCACATGCTGCCAGGTTGGATGGCGTACGTCGGGGAATGCGTCGTCGGGATGCCTCCGCACACTGCCCAGAACTGGTTGTTGTTGAGTACAACTTGGAACGAGACATTCGCTCCTTCGAATCGGTCCTAGTCGCGATTGAGGAGACAGCTTCGACGGTCGCACCGATTCGGCCCGGTCTCTGCGCGCTGAATGTGCCAAGCCGCTTCTATGGCGGTGAGCACCAAGCGGCTGCAGTGGTAGCGGAGCGGCTGGCGGCCGTTGGAGTCTGGGACTGCCGGATTGGCATCGCGGACGGCATTTTCACCGCCGAGCATGCCGCCCGCCAGGCCGCGCCTCAGGACTGCTGCGTTGTTCCACAAGGCGGTTCTGCGTCCTTTCTCGCCACACTGCCGGTCAGTGTCCTAGATGACCTCGACATGATCAGCTTGCTGCGTCGGCTGGGAATTCGAACACTTGGTGACTTTGCCGCCCTTTCGGCACAGGATGTCGCCACCCGCTTCGGTTCACAAGGCTCCATGATCCACCGGCTAGCGGGAGGTAAAGACTCGCGGATTGCCCTGGCTCGTCGCCCGCCTCTCGACCTCAATCAAACTCTTGATTTCAATCCGGCGTTGGAAACAGTCGAGGCGGTCGCCTTCAGCAGCCGGCAGACCGCTGAACGGCTGATTGCCGAACTGTCCCAGCACGGTCTGGTCTGCAGCGAGATCCGGATCGAGGTCGTCGGTGACCGAGGTTGGGCCGGATCTCGGATGTGGGCACACCCCCGATGGTTCACCGCCGCAGATCTGGTTGACCGCATCTACTGGCAGTTGCAGGGCGATCCATCCCCGGAGCCAGTGGAAGGCATCCGGTTGATTCCCAAAACCGTCGAATCGCTGGCTGATCATGGCGAAGGTCTGTGGGGAAGCGCACCCGATGAGCGAATCGAGCGCGGCGCCGCACGACTGCAGGGCATGCTAGGGCCAGATCAGGTGTTGGCGCCCTCGCTGCAGGGCGGCCGCAGCCCCCGGCAACGCCAGGTACTCACTCCGTGGGGCCAGAGGGCCAGCAGACTTCGAGTGAGTGACCGACCATGGCCGGGCAGTATCCCGCCGCCAGCTCCGGCTCAGGTCTTTCCCGAGCCGCGTCCGGCGGCGGTGTTCTCTGCCGATGGCCTGCTCATCAAGATCACTGATCGAGGAGCCCTCACCGCCGAGCCGGCTCAACTGCAGACCGATGAATCGGCGGATCCACTGCCAATCGAGGCCTGGGCAGGGCCGTGGCCGATCGACGAATTGTGGTGGGAACAAGCTGCCCGACAGGTGGCTAGGTTTCAGATGGTCGCCGCGAATGGATCGGCCTGGTTGTTGGTGGTCGAGAACAACCAGTGGTGGCTAGAAGCGAGCTATGACTAGGCGCGGCGGCGAGCAGCGGCTTGCCAAAAGAATATGCGAGCGACGCGAGCACCAGTCCCAACGGCGAGCTGTGTGATGGGCTGGAACAACCCACCGGTCTCCTGGGCGGAGTTGGAACGCAGGATGTCTGGGCGAGTCGAGATCAGGCGGACGGCTACACCGGACAACCCAGAAGGCGACAGCGCTCCCGGGTTTTCTCACAAGCGACCTGCATATTCACCGGCGGATCTCGGTGAGCGTCCTGACGAGCCCCTGGTTCCATACGCGGAGTTGCACTGTCATAGCGATTTCAGTTTCTTGGATGGTGCAAGCGACCCAGAAACTCTCATCGAGGAGGCGGTTCGGCTACGGCTGAGCGGGCTGGCGATCACCGATCACGACGGCTTCTACGCAGCTTCGCGGTTCGCTGAGGCGGCACTGGCTTACGACTTGAAGACTATCTATGGCGCTGAGCTTTCTCTCGACCTGACTACGCCGCAGAACGGCATCGCAGATCCCGAGGGCCAACATCTGTTGGTTCTTGCACGCGGCGTAGAGGGCTATCACCGGCTTGCCTCGGCAATCACCGACGCACAGCTGCGTGGCGATGAAAAGGGACGTCCGCTCTACGACCTGGAGGAGTTGGCAGAGCGCAGTGCCGGCTCATGGATGATCTTGACTGGCTGTCGGAAGGGTTATGTCCGGTCGGCGCTCACCGCTTGTGGAGACTACGCGGCCGCAGCCGAGCTGGATCACCTAATCGCCCTGTTCGGTCATGATCATGTCGCGGTCGAGATCACTGATTACGGGCTACCGACCGATTCAGTGATCAACGACACTCTGGCCGAATTGGCGGCGGAATCACGCGTGCCGCTGGTTGCCACCAACAACGTGCACTATGCGACTCCTGATCAATATCGGCTGGCATCGGCAATGGCCGCTGTCCGAGGGCGCCGAAGCCTGGCCGATATGGACGGCTGGCTGCCGCCACCGGTTGCGCATCTGCGCTCCGGATATGAGATGGCTTCGCGTTTCGCGCGCTATCCGGGAGCAGTGGCCGAGTCGGTACGAATTACCGAGGAGTGTGCCTTCAACCTCAAGTTGGCCAAGCCCAAGTTGCCCAGGCTGAACGTGCCGCATGGTTACACCCCGATCAGCTGGCTGCGAGAGCTGACCCGTTGTGGGGCGGACATGAGATATCCACATTCACGTGAAGAAGCCGAAGAGCGCTTGCAACGCGAACTGGCGGTGATCGAGGAAAAGGATTTTCCTGGCTACTTCCTGATTGTGCATGACATGGTCGCCTTCGCTCGGGATAACGGGATTCTCTGTCAGGGCAGGGGATCTGCGGCCAACTCGGTGGTGTGCTACGTGCTGGGCATCACCGCGGTGGATCCGATCATGTTCCAGCTGCCCTTCGAGCGGTTCCTGTCGGCGAGCCGCGAGGAAGAGCCGGACATCGACGTCGACTTCGACTCCGACCGGCGGGAGGAAGTGATCCAGGAGGTTTACCGCCGCTACGGCCGGCACAACGCTGCCCAGGTGGCCAATGTGATCAGCTATCGGCCGAAATCCGCTATTCGTGACATGGCCAAGGCGCTCGGTTATTCCACCGGTCAGCAGGACGCCTGGTCCAAGCAGATCGACACCTATGGCGGAATCCCAGCCGATAGTGATCACGACATGCCGCAGGCTGTTGTTGATCTTGCGGATCAGCTGCTTCGGGCGCCGCGGCATTTGGGCATTCATTCGGGCGGCATGGTGCTGACCGAACGTCCGGTGGGCGAGGTGTGCCCGATCGAGCGTGGCCGGATGGACGCCCGAACGGTGTTGCAGTGGGATAAGGACAGCTGTGCCTGGATGGGCCTGGTCAAATTCGACTTCTTGGGCCTCGGCATCCTCGCTGCCATCCAGTACACCCTCGATCTTGCCGCAGATCGGCTCGGCGAGCGCTGGAGCCTACACACAATCCCCAAGGAGGAGCAGGGAGTCTACGACATGCTCTGCCGAGCCGACTCGATCGGTGTCTTCCAAGTGGAGAGCCGGGCACAGGTAGGTACGCTGCCGCGGCTGCAGCCGCGCAGGTTCTACGACCTCGTGGTCGAGATCGGCTTGATCCGCCCAGGGCCGATTCAAGGCGGCGCGGTGCATCCCTATATCCGCCGTGCCACCGGACGTGAGGAAATCACATATCTACATCCGGCGCTGGAACCGGTGCTGGAAAGGACCAAGGGTGTCCCGCTATTCCAAGAGCAGCTGATGCAGATCGCCATGACGATTGGCGGGTGTACCGGCGACGATGCGGATCTCTTGCGTCGAGCAATGGGCTCCAAACGGGGAGTGGAAAAGATCGATCGGCTCCGCACCAAGTTGTACGAAGGGATGGCTACGCACGGGATTGTTGGTGCCGAGGCCGATGACATCTACGCCCGAATCCAGGCCTTTGCCAACTTTGGCTTCGCCGAGAGCCATGCGATCAGCTTCGCCCTGTTGGTATATGCCTCCTCGTGGCTGAAGCTGCATTATCCGGGCGCTTTCTTGGCCGGCCTCCTGCGAGCGCAACCGATGGGTTTCTACTCTCCCCAGTCGCTGGTGGCCGACGCTCGCCGCCATGGGGTGCGCGTGCTGCGTCCCGACATCGGACTATCCGGGGCCGATGCCGATCTCGAACCTTGTACGGGCACTGATCTCGTCGAAGAGAAATGGACGACCGGAATGGACTCCTGTTTGGAGCCCAATCAACCAGAGGTCGGCGCGTTCGACCGAAGTGCACCAGACCTGACCTCGACCCATCGCCGCGACGGCAACTTCGCTGTCCGGCTAGGTCTCACCGAGGTGCAGGGAATCGGCCGTGAACTGGCCGCCATGATCGTCGCTGAACGTGAGCGCGCCACGTTCAGCGACCTCAATGACGTCGTCCGCCGAACCGGGCTCAACGTGAAGCAGACCGAGGCGCTGGCTACAGCCGGAGCCTTCGATTGCTTCGGCATCAGCCGGCGCCAGGCGCTGTGGAATGCGGGCTACAGCGACTCGCCGGAGACGTTGCCCGGTTCGGCGATCGACGCCGCACCCCCAGCACTGCCAGGAATGAGCCCGGTGGAGCTCACCTTGGCCGACCTATGGGCGACCAAGATCAGTCCCGATGAGCATCCAATCGGCCACCTCAGAGCAATGCTGGATCAACATCACATCGTCCGGATTGCCGACCTCGGCCCGGCACACGCCGAGCGCCGCATCAGGGTGGCCGGCCTGATCACCCACCGGCAGCGCCCATCGACCGCCGGGGGTGTCACCTTTCTGAATCTCGAAGATGAAACTGGCATGCTCAACGTCGTTTGCGCCATGCCAATGTGGCACAGGTTCCGGCGGGTTGGCCGCAGATCCAACGCCATGATCATTCGCGGCAAGATCGAGCATTCCGACGGCGTGACCAATCTGATCGCCGACCGGCTCGAGCCGATGAGCACAGTGCTCCCCGAAGCCGGTCGCACTCTCCAAGCAGCGCATCGATCACGCGACTTCCACTAGCGACGAAGTCGCCCGCCTCGCGGATCACCCCTCTGCTGCGACCTCGTCAGCAGTCGTGTGGTCTTGCTTTGCAGCGAGTGGGCGGAGAGACCCAACGATGAAGGTGGCTAGCGCCAGTGCGACGGCAATGGAAGTCAGGGCCCGAAGAACGGTGATCTGCTCGCCAAGAAAGCCGATAAGCGGTGGCCCGGCGAGGAAGGCGCAGTATGCGATCGACGAGATCACGCTGACGCGACCAGCCGCAGCGGTGGGATCGTCGGCAGCGGCACTGACGCTCACCGGGAAGCCCGCCGCCGCACCAGCGCCCCAAAGCAAGATCCCGGCGAACGCTAGCCAAGTGTTGGGGCTGAACACGAACAGCAGGAGACCAACTGCTCCGACAATGGCCGAACCGCGGACCACTGGCACGCGGCCGTAGCGATCAAGCAATCCCGGCCCAAACCAGCGAAGTGCAGTCATTGTCGTGAGAAAGGTGGCAAAACCAAGGGTGCCGACCGCTGCCGACAGGCCGTAGCTGTCGATCAGAGCGACGCTAATCCAATCGCTAGCACCTTCGGCGAGGGCGAACGCGAGGGCTGACGCCCCGATGAGCAGCGTGCGGGGCTCCTTCCAACGGGCAAGAGCTCTGCCACGCTGTCGAGACGACGCCTTCGCGGACTCATTGGGCGTCGGCTGGTCGACACCATCCGGAATGAAACTGCGCACTGCCGGCGGAATGGCTACGCCGAAGCACCCTGCAACCACCAGCAGATGCGCGGTAACAGGGACCGACGCCGCCACCAGGCCGGCCCCTACCAAAGCACCCGCAACGGTTCCGACGCTGAAGCCGGCGTGAAATCGCGGCAAAATCGCCCGCCCCAGATGCCGCTCGACCAGAGCGCCCTGAACATTCATCGCGACATCCCATGCGCCGAAGCCAAACCCGGCCAAGAACAGCCCCAGGACCACTGGAAAGACGCCAACAAGGAACCCCCAGCCGACGAGGGCGATCCCGGCGCAACACAGAACAGCCATGATCACGACCGTGCGGCGTGAACCGAGGCGATGGACGATGCCGCCTGCCAGGGGCAGTCCGATGACCGATCCCAGAGCGCCGGCGAACAACACCAAGCCGAGCTCAGAGGCGCTTAGCAGAAGACCATCCCGGATCTGTGGAATGCGTGATGCCCAGCTCGCGAAGGTGAATCCGGAGCCACCGAAGGCAAGGAACGTTGCACGCCCGGCCGCGGCTATCTGTTCCCGGTTGGGAGCGGTGGACTCTGTGGACGCAACGATGCTCAATGGTCTCCCATCGTGAAGGCGTGACGGAGCCGGCTACGCGCTGCCGCCGCAGTAAGTACGCCGCGGCGGTATGACCTAGGTCCCGGCTAATCGGCACCTTCCGGTCCTGCTTGGCCCCGCCGCCCGCGTGGCAACCTGAGCACAAAGACAGGTTCGTCGGTGCAGTGTGCCGGGAAGGTTCCATGATGGGCGGGCACTATGGGATGGCCAAAGGCAGACTGACGAACCGCAGGAAGGCGCTGCGAGACCGGCTGACACTGTGCAGCCGGTCTGGTACGGCTGATCAAGCGAAGCGGGCGGTACGGCAAGGAATACAGTCAGCGGGCGAAGCCGCCCCAACCTCAGGAGGTCAAGATGTCCCAAACCGCTGCGATGCTCGACACGTACCCCAAGGACCTGGGCGGTATCGACCGGCAGGCCCTGACCAGTTGTGTCGAGGCTTGCGTGCAATGCGCTCAGGTCTGTACCGCATGTGCCGACGCTTGCTTGAGCGAAGACATGGTGGCCGAGTTGACTAAGTGCATCCGCACCAACCTGGACTGCGCCGATCTCTGCACGGCATCCGGCGCCATTCTGTCGCGGCACACCGGCTATGACGCCAATATCAGCCGCGCCGTCCTGGAGGCTTGCCGGGTG
The DNA here is from genome assembly GCA_046732135.1 of Actinomycetota bacterium. Taxonomy (GTDB): domain Bacteria; phylum Actinomycetota; class Actinomycetes; order Propionibacteriales; family Propionibacteriaceae; genus Microlunatus. The sequence continues at coordinate 13,557 of JBKPML010000038.1, read as the reverse complement.
GCCTGCCGCAGCTGTGCTACCGAGTGCGAGGCACACGCCAGCATGCACGAACACTGCCGCATCTGCGCTGAAGCCTGCCGCCGCTGCGAACAGGCCTGCGCCGACTTGCTGAGCGGGCTCGGCTAGCCCGCTTCAATCGCTCGCAAAAGCTCAATTTGAGGGCTGCAGAAAGGTCCTGACGAGAACTATCGAGTGTCCGAGGGGGGACTTGAACCCCCATGCCCTACACGGGCACTAGCACCTCAAGCTAGCGCGTCTACCTATTCCGCCACCCGGACCTGGGTCCGCCCGGTTGCCCCGGACAGCGCAGAAACTATAGCAAGCTCGCTCGTCGTACCCGGCCCGATTTGGCACCTGCTGACCAGGGCTCCAGCGGTGTCACGAGGTGCCATTCATGACCGTGACAAGATGAACCGGTGACCGAGTCGTACGACCCTGAGGCGGAAGTCGTAGCGATCTGCCAGGACCTGATTCGGATCGATTCGACCAACTTCGGACCCGATCCCGGACCCGGGGAACGCCGGGCTGCCGAACGCGTTGCCGAACTGCTCGACGAGGTCGACATTTCGGTCGAGCTGTTCGAGTCGGCGCCGAAGCGGACTTCCTTGATCGCCCACTGGGAGCCGGAGGGAGTCGACAACACTGTCTCACCACTGCTGGTTCACGGACACCTCGACGTCGTGCCAGCCGATGCGGCCGACTGGTCGGTGGACCCATTCGCCGGAGACGTCGTTGATGGCTGTGTCTGGGGTCGCGGCGCGGTAGACATGAAGGACTTCGACGCGATGATCTTGAGCGTCGTGCGCGCCCGAGCGCGGGCCGGCGTCGCGCCCCGGCGACCCATCCGGTTGGTGTTCACTGCTGATGAGGAAGCCGGCAGTGGCCTCGGGGCCCAGTGGCTTGTCGATCATCATCCCGAGGTGCTGGAGGGGTGCACTGAGGCCATTGGCGAGGTCGGCGGGTTCTCACTCACCGTGCGAGATGATCTTCGGCTCTATCCTATACAGACAGCCGAGAAGGGCCTGCTCTGGTTGAATTTGACCGCTTGGGGTCAAACGAGCCACGGCTCGTTTCGCAACAACCAGAATTCGATTACGGCGCTTGCCGCTGCTGTTGCCCGCATCGGCGAGTACCAATGGCCAGCGAGGATCACCGACGCGCAACATGCCTTTCTCCACGCAGTTTCCGAGGCGCTTGTTATCGATCTTGATGCGGATGGGGTGGTCGAGGATACCTTGGACGAGCTGGGAAACATCTCGCGCATGGTTAGTGCGAGCATGTCCAACACTGCCAATCCGACCATGCTGTCTGCTGGCTACAAGCACAACGTTTGCCCAGGCTCCGCCTCAGCGGCGATCGATGGCCGGTTCGTCCCAGGCGGACGCGAGGAGTTCCTGGCGACCATTAAGGACTTAATCGGTGACCGAGTGAGCTACCACGTTGCAGTTGAGCAACCAGCAGTTGAAACCGACTTCTCCGGCGAGCTGGTCGACGCGATGCAGAGTTGTCTCGCGGCCGAGGATCCAGGTGCCAAAGCAGTGCCGTACTTGATGAGCGGTGGCACCGACGCCAAGGCGTGGCACCGGCTCGGCATCCGCTGCTTTGGGTTCTCACCGCTGCGTTTGCCTCCGGATCTCGATTTCGCCAGCATGTTCCACGGCGTCGACGAGCGAGTCCCAGTCTCTTCGCTCGAATTCGGTGCTCGAGTGCTCGATCGGTTCCTTGCCGTTGCCTGAGCCAGGGCTACGCTGGTCGGCCATGAACGTTCGAGGCGTCGAATTTCAGATCGAGCGGGTTCGGTTGGGACACCACTTGTCGCGCCACGCGGTACGGCAGCTGCTGACCGACCACGCGGAATACGACGGTTGGGAGATTGCCCGGCTTCGTCGCTACCGTGATGGCACTCGCGATGTCTGGATTCGACGCAAGATCATCCGCGTGCCGGCGACGGTCTAGCGACCTCCACCTGCTTTCGCGCTTCGGGTCAGCCCGCGTCCCGGCCGGTATGCGGGCCTCCCGACACGTCATCGAGTGCGGCTGCGATCTCGGCTGGCAGCGACTGATCCTCGACGGCAAGGGCAGGCGCCAGTTGGCCAGCAGTCCGTGCGCCAAGCAGGGGAGCGGTGACGCCGGGCGCATCGCGCACCCACATCAGCGCGACCTGCAGGGGGGTCAGTTCGAGCCCTTCGGCCGCACGTACGACCGCCTCCACGACGCCGCGGGAGCGCTGCTCGAGGTACGGCTCGACAAACCAGGCAAAGTGATCGCTCGCAGCTCTCGAGCCGCGCGGGGTACTGGTCCGGTACTGGCCGCTCAACACCCCTCGACCAAGTGGCGACCACGGAAAGAACCCCATTCCGAACGCGGTGACTGCCGGAAGAACCTCGACCTCTGCACGCCGAGCGAGGAGCGAATATTCGACCTGAGCACTGATGATCGGCGTCCGCCCCGGAAACGCCCGCTGCCAGGTCGCCGCTTGAGCAGTCTGCCAGCCCACGAAGTTGGAAACTCCGGCATAGCGAGCCATGCCTGATGACACGGCATGATCAACTGCGCTCAGCGATTCCTCGAGAGGGGCGCTGCCCCACGCGTGCAATTGCCAGATGTCGACGTAATCGGTGGCGAGCCGCCGCAGTGAACCGGCCAGATCACGCAACAGGGCGCGCCGTGAGGTGTCCACGATCCGCTGCCCGTTACGAATGACGAAGCCGGCCTTCGTCGCAATTATTAGGTCCTCGCGATGTCCGAGCCGCCCGACCAGCTCACCCACCAGCCGTTCGGAGTCACCTGCACCGTAGGCCGCAGCCGTATCGATCAACGTGCCGCCGGCGTCGCAGAATGTCTCCAGCAAAGCGCGCGCGTGATCGGCCGTTGTATCTCGTCCCCAGGTCATCGTGCCGAGCCCGAGCCGCGACACCTGAAGCCCGCTGGCCCCGACCGGGCGATTTTCCATGGGGAGACCTTAGTGGCAGTCGGCGTGTCGCGAAGCCCCACTACGTTGTTCCCATGCGGCTTGGTCTCAACCTCGGCTACCTCGTGGGTACCGAGGACCCCAGCGGCCGACTGCGGCTGGTCCAGCACGCCGAGAGGCTCGGATTTTCGGTCGTCTGGGCTGCTGAGGCCTACGGTTCGGACAGCCCGACAGTCCTAGCCTGGTTGGCGGCTCAGACGTCGGGGATCGACATCGGTTCGGCCGTCATGCAGATTCCGGCCCGTACGCCCGCAATGACAGCGATGACTGCGGCGAGTCTCGATGTGTTGAGTGGTGGTCGGTTCCGGATGGGTCTCGGCGTCTCCGGGCCGCAGGTCTCAGAGGGCTGGCACGGCGTGCGGTTCTCCGCGCCGCTTGCGCGCACCAGAGAGTACATCGCGGTCGTCCGGGCGGCATTGGCCCGGCAGACGGTCACCTTCCAGGGTGAGCACTATCAACTGCCGCTAGCGAACGGTTCTGGAAAGTCGCTCAAACTAACGATCCAGCCGGTTAGTGAGCACATCCCCATTTACCTGGCCGCGGTCGGCCCACGGAACCTCGAGCTGACCGGCGAGCTGACCGATGGTTGGTTGGCGATCTTCTACGCGCCCGAGTACGCCGCCGAGCAGCTTTCTCACATCGAAGCGGGCCGGGCACGAGCCGGCAAAATGATGGACGGATTCGACGTCGTTCCGACAGTGCCGCTTGTGGTGGGGGCAGATCCACGACAGTGCGCAGACGCCCTCCGGCCGTACGCGGCGCTGTACTTGGGTGGCATGGGCAGCCGGGACAAGAACTTCTACAACGCATTGGCCGTACGGATGGGCTTCGCCGAGGCAGCCACCACCGTTCAAGAGCTCTACCTCGACCATCGGTACCGCGATGCCATGGCTGCTGTGCCGTACGACTTCCTCGCGCAAACCTCGCTGCTGGGAGATCGGCTGCGCATCGCCGAACGACTTCAAGTCCTGGCCGCCTCGGGCGTCACGACCTGTACGGTCGCACCACACGGTGGTCCGATCGAGGAGAAATTGAACGCCTTGACCACAGTCGCCGAGGCACTGGACAGCGCCGGCGTCGGCTAACCCGATGTCGCGACTCAGACCTGCGGCAGCGGCTCAAGCACCCCGGTCAGGAGCAGCACGGCGACGAGCAGGGCGAGTGCGACCCGGTAGATCACGAACGGCAGGAAGTTGTGCGTGGACACGTAGCGGAGGAGCCAGGCGATGACGGCATAGCCGATCGCAAACGAGACCAGAGTGGCGAGCGCGATAGGTCCCCAGGCAGGTTCGACCGCATCCTGGGAAATGTCAGCCAGCTTGAAGAAGCCGGAACCGACCACGGCGGGTATCGCGAGGAGAAATGAGTACTTGGCCGCCGCAACCCGCTGGTAGCCCATAGCCAGTCCAGCGGTGATCGTAGCGCCGGAGCGGGACACGCCCGGGATCAGCGCAAGGGATTGGGCCATCCCGTAGAGAATGCCGTGCGGCCAGGTCAACGACTCGAGTGGCCGCAGGTTCAAGGCCAGCCGGTCGATGATGCCGATAACCACCCCGAAGCCAGCCAGCATTGCCGCGGTGATCCACAAGTTTCGCAGAGCGTGGTTGATCGCGTCCTGGAAAAGCACGCCCAGCACGACGATAGGCACCGAACCGATGATCACCAGCCAGCCCATCCGAGCCTCCAGGTCATCCCGCGGAATCCGGCCGACCAGAGCCAATGACCAGTTCTTGATGATCAACCAGATGTCCTTGCGGAAGAACAAGATCACGGCTGTCTCGGTGCCCAGCTGCGTGATGGCGGTGAACGCAGCACCGACGTCCTCGCCGCCGAAGAACTGGCCGACGATTGACTGATGAGCGCTGGAGGAAATCGGCAAGAACTCGGTGAGCCCCTGCACGATGCCGAGTACAAGCGCCTCGAGCCAGCCCATCGGAACTCCTTGTCGTCGAATGCGCCGGAAAGGCGCCCGGGCAACGCTAGACCCTTCGACTATTTCGGACCGCCGACGTCCGCACTGCCCGACATGGCGGTAGAACTTTGTGGGTGACGATCCATCGCGACCATCCGTTTGCGGGTGGCGAGCGCGATCCGATCCGGCAGTTCCGTGGCCGAATGGTCGCCCCGGTCAGTATCTGGACGGCGGTCGCGGGCGAGCGCCGTGCCGGCTGGACCGTGTCGTCGTTTCTGGTGGCCGATGGAACGCCACCCATGGTGGTCGGGTTGCTCGACGAAGACAGCGATCTGGCCACCCTGCTGATGGTCGGCTCGGCCTTTGTGGTCAACCTGCTTGGGTGGGAGCACCGTACGCTCGCAGAAGCCTTTGCCGGTCTCGCTCCGGCGCCCGGCGGTGTGTTCCGCCTCGGTTCGTGGACGTCGACCGACTGGGGACCGACCTTGGCCGGCACGCCGGCCTGGCTGGGTGCTCGGGTGAGCGGCTCAATCGGAGAACATGCCGGATGGGCGCTGCTCATTCGAGCCGAGATCGAACACGTCGGGGTCGACGCGGCGGTGGAGGAGCCCTTGCTGACCCATTTCCGGGGGCGCTACCTGCCAATCGCTCCGCGCTAATCGGGTGCTCGCGCTCGCGCTTTTGGCGCGGTGTCTTCTCAGTCGCTGACTGACCTGCGTCTGCTCGACTCCCTCGTCCAGACGCCGCCGCGCGATCACCGCAGCTCGCACACCAGAAGCGGCCCAGGATGAACTAGCCTCGGCGGAGTGACAACCGTCCTGCTGATCCGCCACGGACGTACGGCGGCCAACACCTCAGGCATTCTGGTGGGTCGAACCTCCGGGGTGGAGCTCGATGAGGTTGGGGTGAAGCAGGCGGCCGACGTTGCGACTCGGATCGGCTCAGTCCCGCTGCGCGCCATAGTCACCTCACCATTGCGGCGCTGCCGGCAGACTGCCCAGGCGCTCCAGGCTGCTCGCGCAGACGGTTGTCCAACCAACGTCGACCAGGCCCTTGTCGAATGCGGGTACGGGGAGTGGACAGGGCGCTCCCTCCGTGAGCTGAGCAAGGACAAGCTGTGGCGCAGCGTGCAGCAACAGCCCTCGGCAGTGCAATTCCCCGGAGGGGAGTCGATGACTGAGATGTCAAGCCGAGCGGTCGGCGCCATTCGCGGCTGGGACCGGCGCCTTGCCGCAGATTACGGAGAGAACGCAGTTTGGGCGGCCATCTCGCATGGTGATGTGATCAAGGCAATTCTGGCCGACGCGCTCGGCATGCATCTGGACAGCTTCCAACGATTGATGGTCGATCCGGCCTCGGTGTCTATCGTTCATTACACCCCGGTCAGGCCGTACGTCGTGACGGTGAACTCCACCGCAGGCGACCTTTCAGCGATGTTCCAAACTCGACCCAAGAAGCCTCGCAGGCGCCGCACGACAGGCGATCACGAGGCGCCTGTCGGCGGCGGTTTGGGCAGTCAGGAGGCGGTCGAGTAGCGAGGCGGCACCGGGCATGGCTGGCGTTACCCTGGTGCGCATGGCGATTCTCGTGCACCGCTATGACTCCCCAGATCGCTTCGTCGCCGGGACGGTCGGTCAGCCCGGTGAACGGACTTTCTTCTTGCAGGCTCGGGAGGGTAATCGGATCACGAGTGTGGCCCTTGAGAAGCAGCAGGTCTCGGTCCTGGCCGAGCACCTGGACCGCGTTCTGAATGAGGTGCACAAGCGCAGCATCGGCGAAGTGGACGTCCCGGCGGCGTCGACCGCCGCCCGCGACACCGAACCGCTCGATGCACCGATCACCGAGGAGTTCCGAGTCGGCACCATGACGATCGCCTGGGATCCCACGATTCGCCGGATCGTTATCGAGCTGTTCTCCAACGTCGACGTCGATGAGGAGGATCAAGATCAACAGCCCGACAAGGGAGCTGAGGTCGATGAGGAGGTCGACGCCGACGAGGTGTTCGTGGTCAAGATCACGGCTTCATACGCGCGTGACTTTGTAGCTCGAGCACAGGCTTTGGTCGCGGCAGGCCGGCCATCATGCCCGTTCTGCCTGCAGCCGATGGACGCCTCGGGTCACATCTGCCCGCGAGCCAACGGTTATCGGCATCCGTTGTTTTGATCAATCCACAACCCTCTGTGATCCATCCGGCCCTCACGCCGCTGATCGGCGGAGATCTGGAGATCACCGGCCGGTTGCTGCAGGCCTCGAACGCCACATTTTTGGCCGACCTTCGCTGCGGTGACGACAAGATCGCTTGTGTCTACAAACCGGCCCGGGGCGAGCGTCCATTGTGGGACTTCCCGCATCGGACGTTGGGGTTGCGCGAAGTGGCCGCGTACGAGGTGTCTCGGATGGGCGGTTTCGATCTTGTTCCGTGCACCGTGACGGTGGACGGCCCCCTGGGCCCCGGATCGCTGCAGCGGTGGGTTGACGAAGACATCGACGAGAGCTCGGCGCTTGTTGACCTAGTCCCAACGGCCAGTCTGCCGCGGGACGGCTGGTTCATCTGCGTCGAAGGGCTTGGCGCCAACGACACGCCTGTCTCGGTGATACACGCCGATCGGCCCGAGCTGAGGATGCTTGCCGTCTTTGATGTTTTGATCAACAATGCCGACCGCAAGGGCGGGCACATCCTCGGCAGCGCTGGGCGAGTGTTCGGTGTCGATCATGGCGTCAGCTTCCACACCGATTCGAAGCTGCGCACTTTGCTTTGGGGCTGGGCCGGCACGGAGGTAACGGACGGTGAGCTGGCCGCTGTGGCGCAGGTTCGTGAGTTGGCGCCCGGCGAACTACGGCATCTGCTCAGCGCAGCCGAGATCAACGCCTTGATCCGACGGGCAGATCTGTTGCTGGAGCGCCGTCGGCTGCCCCGCCCCCGTGGGTCCTGGCCCTCGATACCGTGGCCGCCGTTTTGATCTTCGGCGTCTCGCGGGCGCTTCGGGCGCCCACCGCTGGGTAGTGTGACGCCATGCAGGCGTGGACGGTGCCGACGGTGCCCCACCTTCCAGATGTCCAAACGCGCTCTACTCTGCGGCTGTTCGACACGGCTCGGGAAGGGCTAGTTGACATCCGGCCTGGTCAGAAAACAGCGCGGATGTACGTCTGTGGCATCACGCCGTACGACGCCACGCACGTCGGTCATGCCAACACATACATGGTGTTCGACCTGCTGCACCGGCTCTGGCTGGACCAAGGGCTGGATGTCAATTACGTGCAGAACGTGACCGACGTCGACGATCCATTGCTGGAACGGGCGGCGAGCATCGGGGTCGACTGGCAGGCGCTGGCTGAGGAGGAGGTCGAGCTCTTCCGCAACGACATGACAGCGCTCAACGTGCTGCCCCCTCGGCACTACGTAGGCGCGGTCGAATCGATGCCGTCAATCGTTCGCTGGATCGGCCAACTCCAGCAGCGCGGCTGGGTCTATCCGGTTGACGACCCGGAGTTCGCCGATCTCTATTTTGCCCAAGCTGGCGATCCAGACTTCGGCTCGCTATCCCATCTCAGCGAAGCGGATGCCCTCCACTTGTTTGCCGAGCGCGGCGGCGATCCCGATCGGCCGGGCAAGAAGGCGGCGCTTGATTGCTTGATCTGGCGATTGGCCCGAGCCGGCGAGCCGTCCTGGGACTCGACCTTCGGACCAGGTCGCCCCGGTTGGCACATCGAATGCACGGCCATAGCGCTCGACTATCTCGGTCCCGATTTCGACGTTCAGGGCGGCGGGACGGATTTGATCTTCCCGCACCACGAGATGACTGCCGCCCAGGCACGGGTTGCCACCGACCTGCCATTCGCGCGCGCGTACGTTCACAGTGCGATGGTGGGATTGGGTGGGGAGAAGATGGCCAAGTCAAAGGGCAACCTGGTGCTGATCTCTGAGCTACTTGGTGCCGGGGTCGACCCGATGGCGATTCGGCTGGCGATGCTGTCCCAGCACTACCGACGGGATTGGGACTGGACAGACCAGCTGCTGACCGCCGCAACCCAACGGCTCGACCGATGGCGGGAGGCCGTAAGACTCAATGCCGGCTTCAACGCCGATCAGACAATCGGGCAGGTGAGGGATTCGCTCGCGAACGACCTCAATGCACCCGATGCGATTGCGGCAGTCGACGCATGGGCCGGCGCATCCACTGCCATCGATGCCGACGACGCCGACGCGCCCGCTCTCGTTGCCCGCGCCTGCGATGCCTTGCTAGGCGTTCGGTTGTGACTGCCGTCGCAAGCTGAGTTGTCGGTTTCCCATGTTTACGTGGGAATCTGGCACTTTACCCAGGAAACTACATGGGTAAAGCGCAGTTTTCCGGGTGAAGCTGGCCTGACACAGTCGGGTGCAGCTCGGGTCGGCGTGGCACAATTCACCTGACGAGCAAAAGCTCGCGCGTGTTCCGGGGTCGGTGTAATTCCGAACCGGCGGTGACAGTCCGCGAACCGACCGCAGCCAGCGGTTGGCCGATGTGGTGAAACTCCACGACCGACGGTGAAAGTCCGGATGGGAGGTGCACGCGAGTGCGGTCGCGCCGCAGAACCGGCGTGAATCCGTCTCTTCCACCCCGGCATTCGTGCGACCGGACGAGTGGAGGATCGATGGATCTGCAAGAACTACTCCTGCGGTTGCTGAAGGCCGAACTAGTCATCGGTTCGAGTGCCATCTTGTGGCGCGAGATCATCGGCAACGGGTTCGGGCTGGCAAGCGCACTGTTGGGCATGCGGCGCAAGGTCGCGGCGTGGCCGATCGGAATCGTTGGCAACGTCTTGTTGTTTACGGTGTTCGTCGGCAGCGCGATTGGCGGGGCCTTCGATACACCGCAGCAGCTCGACCTGTGGGGACAGGCCGGCCGCCAAGTCTTCTTTATTGCGGTAAGCGTTTACGGCTGGATCCGCTGGTATCAGTACCGCAAGTCGCATGCTGCGGAGGGTGTCGGCGTGCGGCCGAAGTGGGCAGGTGTCAGCGGCAGGATTCAGCTGGTCGTCGGCGCTGTTGTGTTGACAACCGTCTTCTACTTTGCGCTGAAGGCAATGGGGTCCTGGGGACCGCTGGCCGATGCCTGGATCCTGACCGGCTCAATCCTTGCAACGTACGGGATGGCGCGGGGCTGGGTTGAGTTCTGGCTGATCTGGATCGCGGTCGACGCGGTCGGCGTACCTCTCCTGCTGACGGCGCACTTCTACCCCTCGGCGATCATGTACATCTTCTACGGCGGGTTCTGTGTGATCGGCTTCTGGTCATGGCTCAAAATCGAGCGCCGGGAGCGAACGCAAGCCCAGCCGGAAGGTCTGGCTGACCCGGTGGTCGAAACCGTCGGCTGACATTCCGATCACCGCCTAAGGTGATCGGCCATGACGGACTTTGCGACCGGCAAGAGCTTCGAAGCACTGTTTGCTGAGCTTCGGTCCAAGGTCGCCGAACGGACCCCTGGCTCCTCGACCGTGGCTCGGGTCGATGCCGGCGTACACGAAATCGGTAAGAAGATCGTGGAGGAAGCGGCCGAAGTATGGATGGCGGCCGAACACCTCTCCCGAGATGAAGCCGCTGTCGAGATCAGCCAGCTGCTCTATCACCTTCAGGTGCTGATGATCGCCCTTGGTCTTGGCCTCGAAGATATCTACGCCCACCTCTAAGCGGCGAACCTAGGATGAGGGCCGTGAATTCCAGGCTGCCCCCAGCCGCGGGGGCGCTCAAGGTCGCGGTGCCGAACAAGGGAGCACTGTCTGAACCTGCGGCGGAAATGCTGCGCGAGGCCGGCTACCTGCAGCGAGCTGATGACAAGGAGCTTGCTCTATGGGACGAGGCCAATGGCGTCGAGTTCTTTTACCTCCGGCCCCGCGACATCGCGGTCTACGTCGGCGAGGGCACGCTCGACGTAGGCATCACAGGCCGCGACATGCTGCTGGATTCCCACGCGAACGCGGTCGAGATCATGCCCTTGGGCTTCGCCCGGAGCCGCTTCCGGTTCGCGGCCCCGGTTGGCAGCGACATGGCGGTCGAGAAGCTTCATGATCTTCGCCTCGCAACGTCCTATCCCGGTCTCGTCGATTCATACCTGGAGCAGCAAGGAGTCAGCACCAGATTGATCGCTCTGGACGGAGCGGTGGAGACGGCTATCAGATTGGGTGTAGCCGACGTGGTCGCCGACGTGGTGGAGACCGGTGGCACTCTCCGTCAAGCCGGGCTCGAGCTCTTCGGCGACCCCATTCTGGAATCCGAGGCGATACTGATCCGCAGGAGGAACGCGCCGGCACCGGATGGACTTGCGCAGCTCGAGCGGCGACTGAACGGGGTTCTGGTCGCTCGTAACTACGTGATGATGGACTACGACGTCAGTGATGCGGTCGTCGAGGAAGCCTGTGCGATCACACCTGGCCTCGAATCTCCAACCGTCTCGCCATTGGCCCGTCAGGGGTGGTACGCCGTACGGGCGATGGTGCCACGGGCCGAGGCTCAGCGGGTTATGGACGCATTGTGGTCGCTCGGAGCCCGGGCGATCCTCGTGACTGACATCGCGGCCTGCCGGATCTGACCTGTGGCGCTCGAGCCCATCGAGGATGTCTACTTCGCCCGGCCCCGGCGGCTTCGGCTGATCATCGGTGTCGCCGGCACTGCGCTGCTCCTGCTGTCCGCATTCGGCTGGTTCGCGCTGCCAGCTTCGATCCGCGCGTTGTTCACCCTCTCGCAGCGGCTGACGCTGCTCGCTGTCCTTGGCTTGATCATTTTGGTTATCGGCATCATCGCGGCGAGCTATGTCCGAGCCGACGCGAGCGGCATACAGTTGCGTAACGGCCTTCGTACGCACGTCGTGCCCTGGGCACGCGTACACAAGATCCTGCTCCGCAGAGGTGATCCCTGGGCGTTCGTACTGCTGCGACCGGAGGACGGGCCGTTTGAAGTTGATCTTGATGCGGAGAAGCGAGTGCTGATGGGAATACTGGCCACTGAGGGAGCGGCTGCACGGCAAGCTGTGGAGGAGCTACGCCGGCGTCATCGACGCTACCGGCCCGGCCCGCACGTGCCCTGAGCCCGTCGTACGAACCTAGGCTCTCGTACTGCAGCGCGCCCTATTGGATGCCCCGCGACTTGAGCAGCGCCTCGATCTCGGCCATCTCCTCATCGATCGGAGGCGCTGGCTGTTTGCCGCCCTTGCGGCTGGAACTGTTGCCAGCCGGCAGCGCCCGAGCCGTCGTCGACCCGGTAGCTTCCGTTGACTTCTTGGCCGGGGCACGTCGGGCGAGAATGCCTCCGACCACCCAGAGCACGACGCAAAAACCAAGCAGTGCTAGCCCGAACCAGACGGCTGGCGAGAAAATGATCTTCGACGCCCATGACACTAGAGCGACGGCGCCGTCCCATAGCAACCGCAGTAGGCCGCTGAAGTAGAGGGCGATCGGTGCCAGCGCGAGTGCAATGCCCTGAACCACTCTGCCCTTGCGGCCCCGTCGCCATGCCAGGCCCGTGGCGATGATCCCGAGCAGGCTCAATCCGATGCAGAGGGGGAGTAGCACAGTATCCAGGGCAGGCATCTTTTCACCATGCCACACGACGCAAATGCTGCCGATCCGGGAGGGCACCCGCGCGACCCCTAATTACGGTCCTGGGGGCTTCGCTTTACCCGGGATTTTGTTACTTCACCCATGTAGTTTCTTGGGTGAAGTAACAAGTTCCCACGTAAACGTGGGAAACCGAACCAGCGGGTCCTCCCGTACCGTGGAGGGGTGGATCACCACCGCCGGTTAAGAGAATCGGGGTTTCCTGGTGATGACGGGTCGGCGTCGGCCGAGACTCGCGGGCTCCTTGCGGCGGTGACGGCGGAAGGGTCGCCGCTGGCATACCTGCGCGCCGTAGCGGGGTTGTGCGGCGATCGGATCTTGGTTCCGGTGGTCGCGACGACGACTCGGCTGGGGGAAACCACCGGCGGACCCGTCTACGACAAAGAGGCGGAGATGTCCGTTGTCTTGCTCCAAGCTCACAATGGCCGTCGAGCACTGCTCGGATTCACCGGCCTGGACTCGCTGACGTCCTGGCAGGCGGAGTCGGTTCGTCCGGTGCCGGTGACGCTGGACGCGGCGGCCAAGACTGCTAGGGCGGAGGACGGCGTGGCCCTGGTGATCGACATCGCGGGTCCGGACTCGTTGGTCATCGAAGGCGACATACTCAACCAGTTGGCGGCTGGTCACCGGCTGCTCGAAATCGAGCCCAACGTCTTCGGATGGGCCGTCCCAACCGACGACTGAGCCCGGCCGGCTCGGCGCGTACGGCAGCACTGCTTTGACAGAAAGTCGCCGCGCTCCGCGGTGGTAGGCTTAACGTTCGACCGATCCGGCGTCTAGCTGGATCTGCAAGAGGAGACCCGATCTCCCACCCGCGCGACTAGCCAACAACAGTTGCCGGGTTCGTCTGCGGGAGGCGGCTGACCGCCGCAATTCCGCTGTTTCCGGGTCTTCGCACGAGCGTGGGCCCGTTCGTTATTTTCGGCCCGCGATCGGCAGATCCTGCTCGACGCGGCCATCGGTTCCGTACGCAAACGACTGGAGGACTTATCAGCACCGAACCGCGAATCAACGACCGTATTCGCGTCTCCGAGGTCCGGCTCGTGGGGCCGGCGGGGGAGCAGGTAGGGATCGTACGTATCGA
>JBKPML010000037.1:0-35047 GCA_046732135.1 Actinomycetota bacterium | reverse complement strand
CGTATGGGCACCGATCAAGGACACTGAGGACTCCGGCTGGCTCTGGTCGTGGAACCTCGGAATCAACGCCGAGTCCGACAGCAAGGAGCAGGCCTGGGAGTTCCTCAAGTGGGCGACCTCCAAGGATTACGCCAAGCTGGTCGGTTCGACTCTCGGGTGGTCCAAGACTCCTCCCGGAACCCGAAAGTCCACTTACCAGATCCACGAGTACATCCAAGCCGGCGGCGAGTTCGCGCCGTTGACCGCCCAGATCATGTCAGAGGTCAATCCGCTAATCTCGTCGTTGCTTCTGGGCCTGCTGCTCGCGGTGCTCTTGGACCGCAAGTTCAGAGGCAGGCCCTGGCCCGCACCTTGTTGATCACCCCGTTCTTGGTGATGCCGGCCGCGGCCGCGTTGATCTGGAAGTACTCATTGTTCGAGGTCAACACGGGCATGATCAACTGGGCACCCGGTGCGATCGGAATCGGTCCCATCGCCTGGAACACCGACTACCCGGCGATCACGATCGTGTTCACGCTGACCTGGCAGTACACCCCGTTCATGATGTTGATCTTGCTAGCCGGACTGCAGTCGCAGTCTGCAGAGGTACTTGAGGCGTCCGACGTCGATGGAGCGAGCACTCTTCAGACCTTCCGGTATATGACGCTGCCGCACCTGCGCACCTACGCAGAGCTCGCCATCCTGCTGGGCACCGTCTTCATGATCCAGGTCTTCGACCCGGTGAACATCATGACCAAGGGCGCCGGCAACACCAAGACCATCGCCTACCTGCTCTACGAGCGAGCATTCATCGGCCAGCAGATCGGTGAGGCCGCAGCCTATGGAGTGATCACCGTCATTGTCACCATCGTGATCGCCACCTTGGCGCTTCGAACGATGTTCAAGATCTTCACCGAGGAGGCGCGCTGATGTCTACCACCGTCGAGGGTGTTCGGCCACAGACCGCCCAGCCGGCTCGACAGGAGCGCAGCACCAGTCGGTTCACGAGGCGCAAGGTCACGGGGTTTGTCATTACCCTGCTTACCTGGGTACTCGTGTTCTTGTTCTTCTTTCCCGTGCTGTGGATGGTCGTGACCAGCTTCAAGACCGAGGGGCAGGCGGCATCGTTCCCACCCGAGTTCCTGTTCACCCCCACCTTTGACCGCTATGCCGCCGTGTTCGAGCGCGGCATGGGCTTGTACTTGCTGAACTCACTGTTCGTCGCAGTCCTATCGACCGTGGTCGTTATGCTGCTGGCCATCCCGGCGGCGTACGCGTTGTCGGTCCGGCCGATCGGCAGGTGGCAGGACGGCTTGTTCTTCTTCATCTCTACCAAGTTCCTGCCAGTGGCGGCCTCGATCATCCCGGTGTTTCTGTTGCTACGGTCGGTCAACTTGCTTGACAACCTGTGGTCGCTCGGACTGCTCTACCTGGGCATCAACCTGCCTCTCGCGGTGTGGATGATGAGGTCGTTCTTCGCCGAGGTACCCCGCGCTGTGGTGGAGGCAGCCCAGATCGATGGAGCCAGCTACGGCCGGGAACTTTGGCGAGTAGCGCTCCCCATGGTCGCTCCCGGTGCTGCGGCTGCCGCGCTGATCTGCTTTATCTTCGCCTGGAACGAGTACTTCCTCGCCAACCTCCTGACCGCAGTTGTTGCCCGGACCACCCCGCCCTTCCTCGGCAGCTTTGTCGACGGACGCGGTCAGTTCCTCGCCATCTTGTCGGCCGCGTCGACCATCGCGGTGCTCCCGGTAATCGTCGCGGGCTGGCTGGCGCAGAAGAGGCTTGTCCGCGGGCTGGCCATGGGCGCCGTGAAGTAACTAGCTGCTCATCATTAGCACTGAGTAGCTGAAGCTGATCTAGGCGTGGGGCATGGCAGCAGATCGGACGCTCAACAACAATGCTCCGGTGAGTGCCCGGCACAACCTGATTTTGCGATGGCTGGACGCGGAAGGCCGGGTGGACGTCGTCGGCGCGGCCAACCGGCTGGGGGTCGCGCAAGAAACCGTGCGGCGTGACCTCCGCACCCTGGAGAACAGTGGCCGGCTGCAGCGGGTACATGGCGGCGCCCTACCGGTCGACGAGCTTCCCTTTCGCGACCTCGCGCCGTCCCTGGCGAGCGAGGGTAGCCACCTCGCCTTCGGGCGGCTGGTCTGGGCACACCTGCCTCGCCGCGGCACTCTGTTGTTGGGCGCCGGCAGGCTGACGCTGGCGCTGGCCCAGGTGATAATCACCGACCCGCCCGTCGGCTCGGGGTTGACCGTCGTGACCAACTCCCTTGACATCGCCCTCGCGCTCGCACCGATCCGGTCGCTGTCGGTCTACAACATCGGCGGTACGGTGTCGCCCCTGACCCGAGCCCAGGAGGGCGACTGGGCGCTGCAGGAACTGAACCGGCTGCGGGTGGACATTAGCCTGGTGTGCCCAGCCGGTATCACCGTCGAATCCGGTCTCGGGCAGTCGACCCCGGCAGCGGCGGCAGTTTCGTCTGCCGAGGTTGCCTGTGCTCGCTCAGTGATGGCCCTGACCGAGGCAGATGCAGTCGGGTACGCCGCCTTCGTGCAGTTCGCCTCGCTAGATCACATCGACCGGCTGATGGTGTCCGGACAACCAGATCCCGCTGCTCTGGAACCGTTCCGTGACCGCGGGCTGAACCTCACTGTGGTCGAGGACGACACCGTCGGTGATACCGAGAACGTGCTGTCCATCCGTACGACGTAATGGAGCCGATTTCTACCGTTCCGCAAGGGGCGTCCAAGCTGCGATGCCGGCGCGCCCGAGGTACTGCAGAACAAAGGCTTAGCCTGAACCGTGGTTCCCAAGCGGGCACGGGCCTGGGCTCAGGACCATCTCGACCGCCCAATTGCCTCAATCACTCCGGTCTCGGGCGGTCGCACCGGCACGGTCTACGATGTTCGATTCTTCTCCGGGGACCCGGTCGTGCTGCGCTACCAATCGGTGGAGGATTGGGGGGAGCGAGGGCGCCAGCACATCACTGCCGAAGCGACTGCGGCTCGACTGCTGGCTGGCTCGCCGCTGCCGGTGCCAAGGCTGATTGCGAGCGATCCCACAGGTGCCGAGACCGGCGGCTACGCCAACCTCATGACCTGGCTGCCCGGTCAGGTGCGGCTGGATCGGTTGTCCTCAGCCGCAATCGACCGGCTGGCGCACGCCGCCGCGGTGCTGCACGCGACGGTCGTGCCGCAGGATGCGCGTCCCCGCCGGTACGAGTTTTGGGTGCCTCCAAAACCCGTGGTGCCGCTTTGGGCTGGGAATCGTGGCCTGTGGCGGCGCGCGCTCGACATCTACGCAGGCTCCCTGCCTGACACGCCGTCGGGACTAATACATCGCGACTTTCATCCCGGTAACGTCTTGTGGGTCGGCGACAAGATCACGGGCATTATCGACTGGGCCGTGACCTCCTGGGGACCTGCCGACCTCGACGTCGTGCACTCTCGGACCAACTTCGCCGTGCTGCACAGCATCGACCAGGCGAACGAGTTCAGCGCGGCATACGCCCGACACAGCGGGACGGTCGACCCGGACCCGGAAGCCCAGCGGTTCTGGGCAGTCAGCGACATCCTCGGCTTTCTGCCCGACCCGCGACCGATTCTTCGCGCGCTGATGGTGATCCGACCTGAGCTGACCGCCGACATAGTCCGCGACCGCCTCGAGAAGTTCCTGGCTCACACGCTGCAGACCTAGGTACGGGGCGAGGCTGCTTTTTAGCTCGCAGTGCTTTTATTGCAAACGGTCATCAGCGCCCGAATGCCGTGCAGGTAGGTGTCCTTATCCGGACCCGGGCCAAGCGTCCTCTGGAGGGCATATCCGGGAAGCATTCCGAACAGCACGGCACCGACAGCGATGACGTCGGCATCCGGCGGAAGTTCGCCGGCCGCTTGGGCGCGGGACGCCAAGGCGACAAGCTGTTGCCGCAACGCCGAGTATTTTTCTGCTACGAACGTGGCCAGCGCGGGGTCACGCTGCGCTTCGGCCCAGACCTGCAAGGCGAGTGGAAACATTCCGTCAGGTCCTGTTTGAGTGTCGACAAAGGTTAGGGCGCGGTCCATCGCGTCGACCAGAGAATCCGGTGGCTCGTGAGCGGCAAGGTCGTCGAACACGTGATCTGCGCCATCGAGCACCGTTTCGGCAATAGCGGTGATCAGTTCGTTCTTACTTCTGAAGTACCGGTAGACGGCGCCCACCGATAAGCCGGCTTCAGTGATCACGTCCTGCATCGAAGTGCTATGGAATCCATTGCGCCGAAAGCACGTTCGCGCCGCGGTCAAGATCTGCTCTCGCCTGGCTGCAAGATGGTCATCGGTGACGCGCGGCACGACACGATCATAAAACGAACGCTCGCTCTTGACGAATAAGGGGAGCGGCGCCATGCTAGTGCCAGCGAACGAACCCTCGTTTTAGGAGTGGAGTGACATGAGCGAAGCATCCGCACGTCGCCACCCACCGGCCGTAATCCTGGCGATTGCCATCCCAATCCTGATCGTCGGACTTCAGGCGCTGTTAGTTCCATTGTTTGCCGCTCCTGCGGCGAACTTGGCTCCGCGGGATCTCCCTTTGGTGATCGCTGGGCCCCCCTCGGCGACAACAGCGATGCATGCCGCCCTGAGAAGTGCGGAGCCGGACGCATTCAAGATCACCGAGGTTGCTGACGCGACCACCGCCGACGGCCTGCTGCGTGATCGGAAGGCGTATGCGGCTCTTGTGGTCGGGACGCCGCCTGGACTCGTGCTTCATACGGCACCTGGAGCCAGTCCGGCGGTGGCTGCGCTGTTGGTCCAGGCAACTCAAACCCTTGGTGCTGGTCAGCCGGTGCCGGTCGTCGAGGTGGTTCCAGGAGATCCGGACGACCCGCGTGGTGCCGGCTTTGCGGCTGGATTTCTTCCCCTGGCGCTTACTGGAGTGGCCGCAGGAATCGCACTCGCCATAGCCGTCCGTAGCCGGGCCGCGAAGTTGCTCGGTCTTGTGACCTTCGGTGTCGCGGCCGGTCTGGGTGCGACGGCGGTTCTGCAGTTGTGGCTTGGGCTGCTTCCGGCCAATTATCTGCTCAACGCGGCCGCCATTGGTCTGTTTGCGACGGCAACGAGCGCAACCGTAACCGGGCTCGCCGCCGTACTCGGCCGAGCAGGTATCGCTCTGGGCGTTGTCGCCGTGTTCTTGGTCGGCAACCCCTTGTCCGCGGTTGGAAGTGCTCCCGAACTGCTACCTCAGCCTTGGGGAATGGTCGGACAGTACCTGCCAGTTGGCGCTGGCGCGACGCTCTTGCGGTCCACAGCCTTCTTCGATGGGGCCGGAGCTGTCACGTCTACGTCAGTGCTACTCGTCTATGCAGTCGTCGGCCTCATTCTGACCCTCGTTGGTCGAGCGACAGTCGGTCGAGCTAGGCACCAGGTCGACACCACTGAGTCTGATGTGCATGGCACACCCGCCCTGGTCCAGCCGACCAGATGATCGCCTGATCTTGAACACGCCGGAGCCGTCAGGATTGTCTGGGTGGAAGGCCGCGTCTGCCGACTCTTAAAGGGGACGGCGCTCCTGCTGTTCCGCGGCTCGCCTTAGGTTAATTGCCGCTCGCCGAATCACCATGAGCCCCGCTGCCGCGAGGACGAGAAGGAGGGGCACCACGCCGAGCGCGGTCTTCAGCGACGTCGCGTCTGCCATGGTCCCGACCGTGAAGGGCGCGAGAAGCACCGCCAACGAGCTGATCGCCACTGCCCGGCCGCTCGCCATCGCGGCCAACCCCGGCGCGAGCCCAACAGTCACGGACACCACCATCGGGAACAGATTGCCGATCCCGATCCCGAGCAGCGCCAGACCGCCCAGCGCCCGTTCTGGTGCCGTCGAGGGCCAGAGGATTACGAACCCTGCGGTGGCAACCGCCAGCGCGCCCGCGAGCAGTCGCGACGGATCCCGCCGGCGCGCTAACCGGCTGCCGAGGATTCGCCCGGCCAGCACACCACCGAAGTAGCCGGCCATCAGCGCGACCGCGGTGTCCGTGCGCACATCGGTGGCCTCTTCAACAAAGGTCGCTCCCCAGGCGGTGATGCACCACTCGGCCGCGGTTGTGCAGAAGAGCATCGCGGTCGCGATCCAGAAGACGCCGGGGACGCGGCCCCGCGCCGCGAGCGACTGCCGTGGCGCATCGATCGCGAGCCGCCGGTTGGTCCACCACGTGAAGACTGGGACCACGAGTGAGGCCAACAGCGCTAACCGCCAGCCCGCGGCGAACGCCGCTGCCAGCGAGAGCACGCCGATCAGGATGAGGTAGGCGACGCTGGCCGCCACGTTGGCCTCGGCCAACGCGACCGCGCGCCGGTCGCCGTGATGGTCTGACAGCGCGGCTTGGATCATCGCGAGCAGCATCCCGCCGCCCAGACCCATGATCAGCACCGAGCCGACGGTCACCGCAGCGATCTGTCCCGACGTCAACCCGATCGTCCCTGCGCCCATCACTGCGGCCGCCAACCAGATCAGCATGCGCCGTCCGAGCGCGCGCTCGGCACGCGCGGAGGCCAAGCCCGCGACCAGGCCGCCGGCCGCGAACGCGGTGACGTGCAGTCCACCCATGGAGTAGTTCAAGTTGAGCTCGTCGCGCAGGTGCGCGATGACCAGCCCCGGCGCAGCCTGTAAGTAGGCAAACCATGCAAGCAAGAGGTACGCGACCCAGGTCAGGCGATCGCGACGGAACTCCGTCACTGATCCGCCCAGCCGATGAGTGGTCACGGATGAGTAGGTACCCCGGTGCCAAATGTCCAAAAGCAGCCGTCATCGCCATTTGGGGATTTCACGGCTTCCTAGTCCACTAACCTGCGAGGGACGCAAACAGGCCGCCGGAGACGGCGACGGGAGGTACGGTGCAGCGGTTGGGAGACCTCGAAACAGAGATCATGGAACGGCTCTGGTCGTTGAGGAATGGCGCACTTTCGGTGCGCGATGTGATGAACGATGTGCGCCGAAAGCGAAAAATCGCCTACACGACCGTGATGACGGTCTTGGACAATCTCCACCGCAAGGGCCTGGTGCGTCGAGCCAAGCAAGGCCGGGCGTACTCGTACTGGCCGTCGCAGAGCAGAGAGGAGTACACGGCTGCCCTAATGGAGGAAATCCTGCACAGTAGCGAGAACCAGGGCTCAACGTTGCTTCACTTTGTGCAGCAAATGTCTCCTGAGCAGGTCGTCGGGCTTCGGGATGTTTTGGATCAGCTGCCCGACTCCGAACGAGCCCCTTGATGATCACCCCTTTGGCTTTGCTTGTCTATGCCGTGTTAATGGGGACGGTCGGTGCGCGCGTGCTTCAGCACGCGCGGTGGCCGCGGCGCTCACCACGCCTCGGTATCTGGGTTTGGCAGTCACTGACTGCCTCCGTTGTCCTCGCAGTGCTGCTGATCGGCACGACGCTCGCGCTTCCCGACCTGCCAGCGCTCAAGGATCTGGCCAAGGCACTCCACGCCTGCCTTACCGTGCTCCGCGCAGATTATCTAACCCCGGGCGGCGTCACCGTGGCCAACGTAGGGGTAGTGCTAACAATTCTCGTGGGATGTCGTCTCGGCCAGGTCTTCCTAGTCCACAGCTGGGTGATCGGACGCTCGCGGTTGCGGCATCGTCAGGTGCTACTGCTCCTGGCTCGCCGCCAACCTGACACCCAGACCTTTGTGCTGTCGCACGTAACTCCAACGGCATACTGTGTGCCCGGCCGCCACGGCACTATCGTCTTCACAAGCGGGGCGCTGGCCACGCTGGATGCCGACCAGGCCGCTGCCGTCCTGGCCCACGAACAAGCTCACCTCCGCGGTCGCCACCACTTGGTTCTGGCACTCGCCGAAGTGTTGCGATCAGCGTTCCCGTTTGTGCCCGCGTTCGTGATCGCCCGAACTGAGTTGGCGCAGTTGGTGGAGATGCGGGCGGACGACACCGCCCTAAGGACCTGTCAACCTCAAGTCCTGGCGACAGCTCTCCTGGCTCTAGCCACGGGCATGGTGCCAAGTGGAGCCGTCGGCGCACGCGGGAGTTCAGTCGTAGCCCGTGCCGAGCGACTTGTTAGTCGATCACAACCACTTCACTTGCCGTTGGCGGTGCTGACTCTTGTCCTGGCGTCAGCATTTGTTGCATTACCAATGTTGATCGCGGCAGCGCCTGCGGTCATGGCAGCCATCCATCCGGGCTGCTCAGTCGAGCCTATGTAGCATCCGTTGCACGCACTTCGCGCCTGACACCATCGCCTGATGCTTATTCCGGCTCTTAGTTCCGACCATTACGCGAAGAATCGCACCGCAACGTCTCGCCCCGACTACTATCAGCCATAGTAAGTCGGCTGGAGACTGCTCCAGCACCCTCGGGGGGAGGGCTGTCATGATCGGCTCTGGGAAATTGAAGGACCGCGGTTATCGGAGGCCAGCGCGTATCTGGGCGTGGTCGCCATTGCTGGTTCTCGGGCGGCGCTCGCCAGGAAAATCCAGGGAGATGGCGGTCAGGGATCAGTTTGATCATCCCGATGCCGGGCACGAGTACATGGCCGCGCACGAGGGATGGTCGTCGTCCGCCCGCTACTTCGAGTCACGGCTGCACCTCGTCCTGGAGGTTCTCGGTCGGCATCCGGGTGGTCGTCTCCTTGACATCGGCTGTGGTCCAGGAATGCTCGTGCGTCGCCTTCTCGATACCCGCCCTGGCGACTTCATGATCACAGCTTGTGATCGCTCTCCATCCATGATCGATGCCGTTGCTCGAACAACTGCCGGCGAAGACGTGGAGTGCGTCGTTTCACGGATTGAGCACATGCCATTCACAGACGGGCGTTTCGATGTCGTTGTTGCTATGGGGGTCCTGGAGTATACCGACTCCCACGTTGCGCTTCTCGAAATCAGCCGGGTTGTCAAGCCGGGAGGACTGGTGATCGTCTCAATGCTCAACCCCACCAGCCCATACCGGCTTTTCGAGTGGTTTGTGTACTGGCCGGCACTCAGAATGGCCGGTCGGATTGAGCGCCTAGTCGGTGTCAGTGCGGACCGTCGGCATGGCGCTCGCCCAACCGGAATGCATCCCCTCCGGCGCGGAAAGCTGTGCACGATGATGCGGAGCATTGGGCTGGAACCTGAGGAGTCCGTCTACTACGACACGAACATCATCGTTCCGCCGTTTGACCGGATGGTACGCCGCTGGTCCCGCAGTTGGCGTGCCAGGCCCGAACGGACCATAAGTACCGGTGCCGGCAAGTGGCTTGGAACGGGTTATCTCGTCACCGCCACGCGCACCGCGGCCTGACCGCTGCCAATATGCAATGGTCTCGATCATCGATGGCGTAGCGATCGGCTGCGCCCGCCAGTGGATGCGCTAAACCTGTACGGTTGCTCGCCCGGCGGCGGCCGCCCGGCGGGTCGCGCGGCGGCGGCGTGATCGTTGCATCCGGCGTACGTAAAAGGGAAGCAGCTCGTGGCCTCGCGGGATCCTCGCCGCCCGGACCGACCACGGCGTCACCCGATCCAGGACCGCGAACCCATTCGGCAGAATCCAGTACCGCTCGGCGGCGAGTACGTCCGGTGCCGGTGCCCGCATGACCCGTTTTTGGAGGTGAATTAGCAGCGCAGTCCGTCGCGCCGGACGTCCCTGCTCCAGCCTGTACTCGGAAACCTCGCCGTGCTCCCAGGCGTACCGGCGAGGGTCGCGGCCCGGCGGCGCCTCTGCGCGGGTGCGGTACTGGCGAAACGAGATGTCGAAGATCACATCTTCGTGCCAGGCTGGCGCTCTGAGGTCGTTGACGATGTAGTAGATGCCGGCCCACTCGTCGAAATGCATGGCGGCCGGGTTCGTCATTGCGTCTCGGTAGCTGACCTTGCCGACCTCGTGCCGGTACCAGCCGGCCGTCTCCGCAGTGTTTCGATAGAGGCTGAAATTGCCGTTGAACAGGATTTTGTCAGCCTCGAACGCCGGTGTCGGCAGATGATCGCGGATCCGGCCGAAGATCAGGTCGAGATCGCAGTGACCCCAGAATTCGTAGCCGGCCAGCTCGTCGGCGAATATCTCGCCGAAAGCCGGCCGGAAGTCGCAAAGCTTGTAGGGGCGCTCCAGCCAAATTTCGAAATCGAAGTGGCTCCTGATCCGCTTGGCGAAGTCCTCGAACTCGCACAACTGCACCACGACGTTGGGCGGCGCGTCCGGCACTGGCTGCTCAGTGAACAGTATCCAGGACACGTCCGGGTTGGCCGCCATGCTTCGCACCACCAAGGGGAGGTACGCGGGCCGCGGGCCGAAGTGCGGGACGACCAGCCGCATGGAGGGCGACGTCATGGCGTGCACCATAACGGTCGACTGGGCCCTCGTCAGCGGCGACGCGAAACTAAGGATTTCGCCGCGTCGGTTTGCGACGGCATCCGTCCTTAGATGGGGAGCGTCTGGTGTTGGGGCGGGTTTGGCGGTCGGCATCCGATCCCTAGATGGGAAACGTCCGGTGCCGGGCCAGTTTATGGGCCACAAAACGGCTGGGTTAAGCCGAGAGGACGACCTTGACGCAGTTGTCGCGCTTCTCCTTGAAGGTTTCGAAGGCCTCTGGAGCCTCCTCCAGCGGCGGTCGGTGGGTGATCACGAAACTTGGATCGATGGCGCCTCGCTCGATCAGATCAAGCAGCGGCCGTGAGTAGCGGTGGACATGACATTGTCCGGTCTTGAGTGTGATGGAGCGATTCATCCAGGACCCGACCGGAAACTTGTCCATCAGGCCGCCGTAGACGCCGACCACCGATACAGTGCCGCCGTTGCGGCAGGCGACAATGGCTTGTCGCAGCGCGGAGCCGCGGTCGGTTTCCAGCCGGACAGCCTGCTTAACCCGGTCATATAGCTGAAGCGGAGCTACGTCGGAATGCGCCTCCATGCCAACCGCATCGATGCAAGCGTCAGGACCTCGGCCCGCCGTGATGTCCAGAAGCGCCTCTTGTACGTCGACCTCCTCGTAGTTGATCGTTTCCACCGCGACTCTCCGCCGGGCCATCTCCAGCCGGTAATCAAACCGATCGATGCCGATGACTCTTGCCGCGCCGAGCAAGTTGGCGCTGGCCATGGCGAGCAGGCCGACCGAGCCGGCACCCCATACGGCAACCACGTCGCCTGACTTGATGTTGCACATTTCCGCGCCCATGTAGGCGGTTGGGAAGATGTCAGAAAGGAAGAGCACTTTCTCGTCGGGCAGGTCGTTTTCGATCTTGAGCGGGCCGACATCGGCGAATGGCACCCGGACATATTCCGCTTGCCCACCGGCGAATCCACCGGTCAGATGCGAGTATCCGAACATGCCGGCACTGGCGTGACCCCACAACTTCTCCGCCATGCCGGCATTGGGGTTGGTGTTCTCACAAAGCGAATAAAGCCCGGCCCGGCAGGAGTTACATGCTCCGCACGCAATGGGGAATGGGACGACAACCCGGTCGCCGATCGACAGGTTTGTCACGGCCGGACCAAGCTCGACTACCTCACCCATGAACTCGTGGCCGAGGATGTCACCTTTTTCCATTGTGGGGATGTAACCGTTGTACAGATGCAGATCGGAACCGCAGATGGCGGTCGACGTGACCTTGATGATCGCGTCCCGCTGGTTCAGGATCGTGGGATCCGGTACCTCCCGTACCTCGAGGGTGTTGCGTCCCATCCAGCAATTTGCACGCATCGCTCGCCTTTCTGACTTCTACGATGATTCGTCGGCAGCCAACGGCTCGGCGGGGCGTTGCCTGCGCTGCTGTCTAGCGTCGGTACCTTCCGGACTGCCCTCCGAGCGGACCACCTCGCCTGTCTCCAGCACCTGCTTGAACCGGCGCAGCGCGTCGTCCAGTTGGCGCTGCGGATCGGCACCGACCAGAGCGGCGGCGCGCCCAAGAGCTGCGCCAACCGCACTCCTGCGGATTTCTACCCGAATTTCGGTCCCGCGGTTCCCCGGCGCCGGACTGTACGAAATCTCCGCCTTATCATCGGTCAATGGCGGGTCGGCTTCCGCCAACCGACTGGCAATCTCCTCCTGTGACAAGTAGATCGTCACCGCCGATTTCGGGCCCATCAAGATCTCCTCTCGCGCATTTGTTGAGCTTCTTACCCGTTGTTCCGCCCTTCTTCGGGCACGGTGCTTCCGGATCGTGCAATTCCGCGCCGTGCGCGTCGCCTGCTTGGCTGAAGCGCCGGCGGGACGATTGGGATGACTGGTAGCCGCGCCCGGTTCAGCCAAGCTTCGGTGCTGCGCTCTCGTTGCTCGGGATCCAGCTGCACAAGTACCTGCTCCACCGCCCCCAACACTGAGCCTTGCAGCATCCACAGCTCGGTTTGCTGACGCGGGTCAACGTCGAGGAGCGCAAGCTCCGTGATCACCGCCCGGGTCTCTTGGATTGTGTCGAGGCTGCGTAGGTGCAACTCGTCGATCCGGTCCAGGGTGCTACCGCCGAACTCTGCGTCGACCAGGTCTCCGAACGTGCGAATTGACTCAGCCAGCTGGTCCAGCACGACGGCAAACGCCCGCCGCAGTTCAGGCACAAACGAACGCTCGAAATCATCAGCTTGACCGGGTGACGCTTTGCCAATCGCACCGAGGATTGCCCCTACGGCTGCCAAGCACCGTTCCAGCCTGTCGATCGTGGCTTCCAATCCCGGATGTACCTTGGCTGCGGTCAAGGCGCGAGGGTTGAGCCGACGACTCTCTTCGAGGGCCTGTACAGCGGCGGTGGCGTCGGTGATCTCGCCCTCGATCGCCTCCGTCCATTCGAACCAGGCCTCGACCTCTTCGCGTGGTGGCGTACGGTCTGCCACTGTCAGCGCCACCTCGTCCAGCAGCGCCGCCTGGGAACGCGCTACCCGGCGCACCGCTTGGCTTGCCCGGGCGTTCGGGATTGAGACCGGCACGATGAGGCTGAACGCAACCCCGACCACCGTGCCGATCAGGGTATTCAGCACACGCACTTCAGCCGCCAGATCGGGGGAGGAGACCGCCAAGATCAAAATCGCACTGATCGGAGTCTCCAACGACTGCTCGCCAAGCCTGAACACCTTCGCGAGTACGAGCGATGCTGCTATGACGGCCCCGAGGCTCCACCAAGACAGCCCGATCAGGCTGGCCACGCCCACGGCGACCAGCACACCTGTCAGCACTGCACCAACCCGGATCAGGCTCATTTGCAAGGTGCCGACAGTCGACGCTTGCACTACCAACAGCGCAGTAAGCGGAGCAGTCAGATCAAGGATGCCCGGCGATACCGCGTTCGCGACGAGGTAGGCGAGGACGGCAGCGATCGTGAGGCGGGCGATCTCGGTGGCGGCCGGCCGTACCCTCGCCGGTACGTCCGACCAGGACGTCGGGAAGGAGGGCCAGAGCCACCAGACCAGCTGGCGCAGGCTCGAGCGGGTCCGCGCCACAAGCCGCTCGAGCTTTGTAGTCACCATCCCAGTCTTTACTGGCCTTGCTCGCCTATCGTCAACGATGGTCATCTCGGGTAGGGCGCCGATAGAGTCGGCGCCGTACTGTCGGGAACCGACGACACCGCCGAGGAGCTTGGTGCTAAACCACCAACCGAGCCGAACATCCAGCGCTTGGCAGATCAGCGCTCCCGAGGTCAGGTTGCTGATCTCGGTCTCGGTTCTCATCGCTGCGGTGGTCCTGCTCTCGACCCGAATCCACAGCTCTCCGCTTGTTCATTCGATCGCCCTGTTCGGGCATCTTGCGTCACTGATCGTGGGTTTCGGATCGGTGCTGGGGGTCGACTACTACGGCTTCCTCTGGTTCTTGGGGAAGATTCCATTGCCGACGATGGTTCGGCAGGCCGACCGGATGGGCCCGTTGATCTGGCTGGGCCTTGGGGGGCTGATCACTACCGGTGCGTTGATGCAACCTGAGTTGAGCGCACCCCTGACCTTGATCAAGATGATGTGCGTCGTCGCTATCGGCATCACCGGGGTGTTGGCTTTGTCGACAAAGCGCGCGATGATCCGGGCGATGCCCACGGTTGGGCGTCCGCTGCTGATTCGTGGTCTGCTGCTAGCGGCCGCGTCCCAGGCTCTCTGGTGGTCGGCCGTGGTGATCGGCTTTCTTAACGCCCGGAGTCTGGCCGTCTGAGCTCTGCCCGACGGCAGGACGCATGAAGCCCGATGCCACTAGCGGCCGGGCAACAGCGATGCTCACCGCCAGGAATGCCAGGCCAAGTACGGCGGTGACCGAAGCGATGGCGTGTTGTTGCCAGGTCCACTGCAGCTCGAGATCCGCGCCGTTCGGTAGCCGCCGCAGCGGTGCTGGAACAACAGGAAGCTGGGCGATCACCCAACCGACGAAAATCCAACCGACAATCAGGAGTACGGGGGGAAGGGGTCGGCGGCCGGGATAGCCGGGCGTCCGCCACACCAGGCACATGGCCAACGGGACGACCCATACGAAGTGATGAAGCCAGGAAACTGGTGAGGCGAGAAGTCCGGCCACGCCGACCAAAGTCACCGCCAGTGCGACCTCTCCGATGTGATGCCACAGCATGCCAGCCCAGACCCCGAGCAAAGCAACCAGCGCGGATGCGGCAAGGCCTACCAGTGCAGGGCCCGAACCAAGCCCGAGGATCCGTACGACGTCGGCCATCACCGACTGATTGGTGAAATAAATCAGCGAGTGGCCCAATCCGGTGTCTCCAATTGCGAGGCGGCTCCAGAACCGAATCGATGGACCCGGCACGATCGCCAGCGTCCCGATGGTGATTGCAAGACCCACGACGATGCCAGTGATGGCCGCACGCCATTGGCGTATCGCAATGAGATAAAGCACGAAAATCGCCGGCGTGAGCTTCAGGGCGGCCGCGATGGCGGTGAGCATCCCCGCAGGCAGAACGCGTCGCGGCAGGACGCGAGGCCCGGGAACCAAATCGAGGACGACGAGGGCCATCAAAAAGATCCCCGGCTGGCCGAAGGCGAGTGTCTCGCTGATGGGGTCGACAAAGTAAATCGTGGCGGTCCCCACCAGACTGAGTTGCCAGCCGCTCAGACCGAAGCGATGCAGCACCGCCAAGAGCGACAGCCCGCCCGCGATCGTCCAGGCGATTTCGACCGGTGCGCTCGGCAGAACGGCGAGGGGAACTGCCAACAGGGCAGCAAAAGGTGGATAGAGGAACGGCAGCGAGCCCGGCAGCGCGTAGAAGTCGCTCCCGTTGAGCAGCGCGGCACCGGCACGGCGATAGACGTCGAGATCCACCATCAAGGGACGCCAAGGCAGGAATGTGCCGCCCATGAACGTCGTGGCCGCCATCCAGAGGCCAACCAGGATCGGCAGTGCACATACCGCCAGCCCTCGGCCAACAGTGGCAAAAACACTGCCCAACGAGGCGGCGCGAATGGTAGGCGTAGTAGGGGCCTGTGCTGTCGTCATGGGTCGAGCCATGCCGAAATCGTTTGACCGACTCCGGACTCGAGGTTGCTGGGCACGACAGTGAAACCACCGCTCAAGAGCAGCGGATGGGCGTTGGACACGGCGTGCGGCATGCCCGCCCAAGACAACATGGCGACATCATTCGGCATGTCGCCGAAGGCGGCAACGTCGCACGAGTCGATGCCAAGGCGGGCGCAGTAGCGCTGCAGCATCGACGCTTTGCTGACACCCGGGGCACTGATCTCGACCAGCCCAACCTCAGAGCTTGCCGAGTGAGTGGCTGTCAGCAGATCACCGAGTACTTCCCGGACCCGCGCCAAGAGGTCGTCGGGTCGCATCGACACATGGCGAACCAGCATCTTCACGAAGTCTTCATGGCGAGCGATCTGCTCCGCCGAACCGACGAACACAGCTGGATCAGCGCTCTCGTCGATTGGCCAGCTGGTATAGGCCGGCTCGTAGCCGAAGCGCGTGCCGGATTCGAAGCCGAAGGCAACCCCGGGCACGGCGGCCCGCAAGTCATGGACAGCCTCAACTGCGACTTCTGGATCGAGGCAGATTCGATCGACGAGTTCGCCGGCACCCAAGTCGTACAGCGCTGCGCCGTTGCTGGCAATGACCGTTGGATGCGCTCCGGGAAGGTCCCGGATCACGTCGAGCCAGCGGACCGGACGGCCGGTCGCAAAGACCACCGGAATGCCGGCCCGTTCCGCGGCAAGAACTGCCGCCGAATTTATGTCGCTTACCGAACCGTCCGGCGAAAGAAAGGTGCCGTCGAGGTCCGTCGCAATGAGCCGGGGTCGCTTCTGGTCGCCGGTCATAGTCCTACCAGGGCGCTAGAGCCTGGAGCCTGGTGTGTTGGTTGCGGCGGTCCCTGAACTCACCGGCCCCGGCCCGGCGCTAGCGGACTCGGTGCCCGATGGCGACGGGGAGCCGGATTGGGTCGGCGAGCCGGAGCCGGATTGCGGTGAAGGCGATGCGGACTGTGGTGACGCGGACCCGGTCTGCGGAGATCCCGACTGTGGGGAGGCTGACGGGGGCGGGCTGCCGGAGCTGCCAGTGGGCGGCGGCGGCGACTGCGGTGGTTGGTTCCGGAAAATCAAGATTGCTATAAGTACGGCTAGGGCCGCCAACAGCAGCATCAACAGCCACGACACCAAGATCGTTCGCCAACCGGCCCGGTCGAATCGTCCGGGCCAGGGTAGCGGCCACATCCTAGACAGCCCCGGCTTAACCTTGTCGATCCAGTAATGGCTGAAACCGGGTCCGGTCGGCACACCCTTTGGTGCCAGAGTGGCGATTTCCACCTCGTCAAGAATTCGGGCCGCCTCCGCCGCGGCAACCGGTGATCCGGCATACGCGAGGGCAACCCAGGGAGCGACGATGCGGTCATCAGGCGAGGTGGGGTCCTCGTGTTCTGAGCGATACTTGCGCGCCAACCGGCCGAAGTCTTGGCCATGTCCACCCCGCGCCAGGACTGCGTCGATGTGCATGGCATTGACCGCGCCGGCGAGCCGATCTCGTGCTGCTGCGTCCGACGCGGCACCTTGCGACAGCAGGATCACCATGGCCGGCCGGCTCTCTTGCGGCTGCTGGCCGGTGAGGCCGTCTTCATCTTGATGGGCGAGAAAAGCGACGCCTGCGGGCGTGGCGTAGAGCCGTGCATCCAGCCAGAAGTCGCCTATCCTTGGCGGATCCTCCGGCAACAGTGGAGTTGCTGGGACGTACCCGCGTTCCTGATCCGAGAACGGATCAGGAGGCTCGGGCGTCGTCATTGGTCCTCAAATCAGATCGATCTGCCGGGTGCGGGGGCAGCTCAAGTGCTGCCAAATCGGTGGAAGTCTATTCGGAGCCGTTTGGCAGTCTCATGGCAAGCACACAGCTGCGACCAAGGTTGCGTTAGGACGAGTCTGCGAGAATTGGAGCCTCATGGAGGATTGACGAGATGCCTGGATGAAGGTTCAGACCGCAACCACAGGAGACGTTGAGTGAGCAGTCCGTCGTACGGCCCACCCGGCTCGTCACTGGGTGATCGAGCCCAGCCGGGACAGACACCCAATGGGCAGCCTGGCCAGCTCGCCGGGTCAGCAGCGGCCGCACAATCTCAGGGTGCAGCCCATTCAGCACCCGCACAGTCCGGCAATTCGCAGGCTGCGCGGTTGCTCGGTGACGCTATCGCTCAGGTTCAGCGGGTGATCGTTGGCCAGGAACACATGGTGGAGCAGCTGATGGTCTCCTTGCTCGCCAAGGGTCATTGCCTGTTGGAAGGTGTGCCCGGCATCGCCAAGACGCTGGCCGTCCGCAGCTTCGCGACCGTGGTCGGCGGTGAGTTCGCACGGATTCAATTCACCCCTGATCTGGTGCCGTCCGACATCATCGGTACCCGCATCTACAAGGCCAGTCAGGAATCGTTCGACGTCGAACTCGGCCCCGTGTTCGTCAACTTCATCCTGGCCGACGAGGTCAACCGGGCACCCGCGAAAGTGCAGGCCGCCATGCTCGAGCTGATGGCCGAGAAGCAGGTGTCGATCGGTGGCACGACCTATCCGGTGCCGCAGCCGTTCATTGTGATCGCTACGCAGAACCCGATCGAGTCCGAGGGCGTCTATCCGCTGCCTGAGGCGCAGCGTGACCGGTTCTTGATGAAGGTCGACGTGCCATACCCGCGCGGTAACGAGGAATTCGAGATTCTGCGCCGGATGAGCGTCGACCCGCCCACGTCGCAACCGGTGTTGAACCCGCAGATGATCTTGTCGCTGCAGCGGCAGGCCGAAGACGTGTTCGTGCACAACTTGGTCGCCGAGTACATCGTCCGTCTGGTGCTGGCGACCCGGACTCCGGCAGAGTTCAACCTGCCGGACTTGACATCGGTAATCCAGATTGGCTGCAGCCCGCGAGCCACCCTCGGTTTGGTGGCCGCAGCTCGCGCTCTCGCCTTGATCCATGGCCGGGACTACGTGCTGCCGACCGACGTACAGGCAGTCGCCCGTGACGTCATGTCCCACCGGATCGTGCTCGGCTTCGACGCTATCGCCGACAACATTGCGCCGGCGCAGGTGATCGAGCGGATCGTTGCGATGGTCCCGCCGCCGACTCCGGTGTGGAATACGCCACCAACCACTAATTCGCAGCGCCCGGCCGCCAGCCAGCCGTACGCTGCGCAGCCGGAATTCCACTGAGATCGGCCCGTGTCGTATCCGCCTCCCCACCAGCTACCTAACTTCCCGCCCCCAACCGGCAGCCCCGTCGTGGCTGGCAGAGCGCCGGCGTTCTC
Source organism: Actinomycetota bacterium (assembly GCA_046732135.1). GTDB lineage: Bacteria > Actinomycetota > Actinomycetes > Propionibacteriales > Propionibacteriaceae > Microlunatus. The sequence goes on along the minus strand of JBKPML010000037.1, from coordinate 16,416 downwards.
GCCGCCGCCCGAATACGGAGCGGTGTCATCGGTTCTAGGCGCGCCAACGTTCCCGACGATTCCGTTGCACAAGCTGGCCCCAGAGGCCGCTTTGCGCAGGCTCGAGCTGACTATCGTCCGACGGCTTGAGGGTTACCTGCATGGGGATCACTTGGGTCTGCTGCCCGGCCCTGGCTCTGATGTCAACGAGGCTCGGGTCTATCAGCCGGGAGAGGACGACGTACGCAGGATGGATTGGGCCGTGACCGCCCGTACCACGGTCCCACATGTACGCGACACCATCGCCGACCGTGAGCTCGAAGTGTGGAGCCTGCTCGACGTGACACCGTCGATGAACTGGGGGACGGAAGGGGTCACAAAGCGCGACCTCGGCATTGCGGCCATCGCGACCATCGGCTTTCTCAGCCAGAAAATGGGTGACCGCTTCGGCGGGTACATCATGCGACCTGAGAGGCTCCGCCGGATGCCGGCGCGGTCCGGTAGGTCCGCGCTGTACGCGCTGCTTCGCAAAATGCTCACCGAACCGTTCGTGCCTGACCATGCCACCGGTCCAATGACGGTGGCAGCGGCCGTCGAGCAGCTTTCCCGTACCCAACGTCGGCGTGGACTGCGAGTGGTCGTCTCCGACTTCCTGACACCCGGCGATCACGAGCTTGACCCCAATGTGGAGCCGGACTGGGAGCGCTCAATGCGGCGGCTCAGCGTACGAAATCAGGTCCTGGCGATCGAGGTCGTGGACCGGCGTGAGGTGGAGTTTCCAAATGTCGGCGACATGCTGATCCGCGATCCGGAGACCAGCTTCGAACGCTATGTCAACACGGGTGATCCGGACGCGAGGGCCCGGATGGATGCCGCCAGCGCCGCTCAGCGGGAACGAATCCGCATTTCGCTTCGTCGTGCAGGTGTCGGGCACATCCAGTTGCGTACCGACAGAGACTGGGTGCAGGACATCGCCAGGTTCGTACTGGCGTATCGCCGTGTGGCGAGCATGCTGCACGCACCGCCTCAGGGAGTTTCCAAGTGATCCCGGAACTCGCGTTCCTGTCGCCGAATCGGCTGTTCATTCTGCTGGTCATCCCGTTGATGGTGCTGGCGTACATCTTCGCAATGCTTCGGAAGAACCGGCGTGGCATGCGTTTCACCAACACCTCCGTGCTCGATGTGGTCGTGCCCAAGCAGTCGCAGTGGCGGCGGCATCTCGCAGTCGCCCTGTCGTTGCTGAGCTTGATCACCCTGACGGCGGCGTTCGCGCGGCCCAAGACCCAGGTCGACGTTCCTCGAGAACGCGCGACGGTCGTCGTGGTGATCGACGCATCGCTTTCCATGCAGGCAACCGACGTCCAGCCGAACCGCCTTGCCGCCGCCAAACAGGCCGCCATTGCCTTCGTCAAGAGCCTGCCCGAGAAGTACAACGTCGCCGTGGTGTCGCTCTCCGGTAACCCCAACGTCCTAGTGCCGCCGACGCTCGCCCACAGCACGGTCGAGAATGCCATCAACACGATCACGCTTCAGGATTCGACCGCGATCGGCGAAGCGATCATCACAGCCATGCGCGCGCTCGAGCAGGCGCCGAAGGATCCGTCGAAGCCGAACGCGATCGCACCGGGAGCGATCGTCATGCTGACCGACGGTACGAACACCGCTGGCCGGTCACCGCAACAGGCTGCGGCCGAGGCCAAAAAGGCGAAAGTCCCGATCTACACGATCGCGTACGGAACCGAAAACGGTTATGTGGACCTGGACGGCGAACGCCAACCCGTGCCGGTCGATCATGAGTTGATGCAGCAGATCGCCCAGATCAGTGGTGGCGACTACTTTGCGGCGGCGAGCGGTGATCAGCTGAAGAAGGTCTACACAAACATCGGATCCGAGGTGGGTTACGAGAAGGCAGACCGTGAGGTCACTGCCCGCTTCGCCGGCTATGGGCTCGCCTTCGCCGTCCTCGCCGCCCTTGGCGCTATCTCGCTGGGGGCCAAATGGCCCTAACCTTTGCAGTCCGCTCGCGCAGATCGCACTCTAGGCCGCTGGCTTCCTCACTCGCTCGCAGCCGTTGTCTGCTCGACTCGCTCGTCCAGCCAGCCCCGCGCGATGTACCGACGCTCGCAGAATGTGCGCGCGACTCCAACGCTCACAGAGCGGTGGTAGCAATGGGCGGTAGACCGTGATGCTCGTTCCAATGTTGCAGTTCTTGGCGGCCTCCCGCTTGTGGCTGCTCCTGCTGATCCCGGTCCTGGTCGGGCTCTACCTCTTGCTTGTGCAGCGCAAGCGCAATCGGAACAAGCAGGTCGGCCGAACCATGTTCGACTTGGTGATTCCCCGCGATCGGACCTGGCTGCGGCACCTGGCAGTAGGTCTGTCCATTCTCAGCCTGCTCACGCTGACACTCGCATTTGCCAAGCCCAAGGACCAGGTCTCGGTTCCGCGGGAGCGGGCAACCATCGTGGTGACCATCGACATCTCCCTGTCTATGGAGGCAACTGACGTAGAGCCCACCCGGCTGGAGGCCGCGAAGTCGGCTGCGGTCGAATTCGTGCGGTCGTTGCCGCCCAAGTTCAACGTCGCCCTCGTCTCGTTTGCCGGCACCGCGTCGACCGTCGTTCCGCCGACTCTTGACCGGGGCTCCGTCACAGCAGCCATTGAAAACCTTCGGCCGGATCGATCCACCGCGATAGGGGAAGGCATCTACACCTCGTTGGCAGCAGTCGCTCAAGTGGCACCAGATCCGGACAACCCGAGTGCCGTTGCTCCGGCGCGCGTCGTGCTGCTCTCCGATGGAAAGACTCAGGTCGGGCGAGCATCCGACCAAGCCGCCATGGCCGCCAAAGCGCAGAAAGTGCCCATCTACACGATCGCGTACGGCACTGCAGACGGTTATATCGAGATCGGAGGTCGCCAGGAGCCGGTCCCAGTCGATAAGGCTGAGCTTGCTCGGGTTTCCAAGATCTCGGGCGGCGAGGCGTACAGCGCCGCATCGGCAGGCGAACTCAAAGAGGTCTACAAGGACATTGGCAGCTCTGTGGGCAAGGAGAAGGTGGACCGCGAAGTGACATCGCGTTATGCAGGCTTCGGCCTTGGTTTCGCCATCATGGCTGCCCTTGGCATGATCTCGCTCGGCGCCCGCTGGCCGTAAGTTCCCGCTCGCGGGCCATTAGGGTCGTGATCATGGGGGTCGCGGAGAACCTGGCTGCAGTCCGGGCGCGAATCGACGACGCATGTCAGAGGGTGGGCCGGGAACCGGGCGGAGTTCGGCTGATGCCGGTCAGCAAGACTTTCGGGCCGGAGTTGATCAGGGACGCGTACGCGGGCGGCGCACGGATCTTCGGCGAAAACAGGGTTCAGGAGGCTGTCCAGAAGGCCGGCGAGCTGACGGACCTGCCCGGGCTTTCCTGGGCGATCATCGGTCACCTGCAGAGCAACAAGGTCAAGCAAGCAGTCGAGGTTGCCAACGAATTCCAGGCACTGGATTCGATCAAGATCGCGGAGGCCTTGGACCGGCGCCTGCAGCAGGCCGGGCGCTCACTCGATGTGTTGATTCAGGTGAATTCATCCGATGAGCCGCAGAAACATGGGCTGCCTCCCGACGAGGTCGAAGGCTTCGCGCTTCAGCTCCTGCCGTTCACGTCACTTCGAGTGCGAGGATTGATGACGCTCGCGGTGCTCTCCGATGATCAATCAGCGGTTGCGGCGTGTTTCATTCGGATGCAGACCCTTCAGCAGCGACTTCGTGATCTTGATCATGCGCCCGGGTCCTACGACGACCTCTCGATGGGTATGTCGAGCGATTTCGAGCTGGCTATTGAGTACGGCGCGACCACCGTACGGGTCGGGCAGGCGATCTTCGGCGCCCGGCTCACGCAGTAGTCACGCTATTTCTCTCCTGATTGATCCACGCCGCGGGCAACCCGAATAGAGCGATCGATCAGCCGGCGCAAGATGGTGGTGTCCACGTCGGACACTCGCCTGAGGTATAGACAGCTCTTGCCCGATTTGTGCGGGCCAAGCTTTGCCAGGTCGCGTGCGTAGCGGTCCTCGTAGCCACCGACGAGATAGACGACCAGATGCTGCTTGCGAGGCGAAAAACTCGCGAGTGGCGCGTCCCCTTCGTGGCCACTGGCATAACGGTAGTGATAGCGCCCGAAGCCGATGATGCCGCTGCCCCACATGGTGGCCGCTTCGCCGGTGAGGTCGGACATCAGTTCACACAGGGCCCGCGCATCAGCACGCTTTCGTTCATCCGGAACCGCCTGGATGAAGTCCTGCACATCTTGATCGCTGGGCGACATCGCCGGACTCTTGGCCATGAGCCGAGGGTGCCATCCGCGTCCGGACGGGTCAACGGCGCTCGCCGACATCAGTGGGGCAGGTTGTCGATCTTGAAAGACGGGACGTCATCGGCTGGCTGGAAGCCGAAGATCCTGGCCAGGAAGTAGATCTGGGCTTCGGTCGATGCCCGGATCGTTTCAGCCTTGCGAAAACCGTGACTCTCGTCCTCGAACATCACCAACCCGACGGGCAGCCCCTTCCGTCGTGCAGCTTCGGCAAATAATTCGGCCTGGTCGGGGGGAACAACCAGATCGTCGAGGCCCTGCAGCAACAGAATCGGGGCAGACAATTCGTCCACGTGAGTGATCGGCGAGCGATCCTGATAGAGATTTTGTGCCTCGGGATACGGGCCAACCAGCCGGTCCAGGTAGTGAGCCTCGAACTTGTGGGTCTCCTTTGCGAGTGCCTCCAAGTCGCCGACGCCGTACAGACTGATGCCGGCTGAGAAGACCTGCGTCGAGGTCAGCGCCCGCAGTGTGGTGTAGCCCCCGGCACTGCCACCCTTCGCCAGCAGACGTCGAGGATCGGCTCGCCCTTGCTCGCTCATGGCGCGGGCGCCGTTGGCGCAATCTCGGACGTCGGTGATCCCCCAGTTGCCCAGCAGGCGGTCCCGGTAGCCCCGACCGTATCCCGTGCTCCCGCCGTAGTTGACATCCAAGATCGCGTACCCCCGGCTGGTCCAAAATTGGTGGGCGATCTGGAAGAACGGCATGGCGGCACCTGTCGGGCCGCCATGCGACAACATGATCAACGGAGGCAAATGGTCCTCCGGTGCCTCATAGCTGGGATTGGTCGGCGGGTAGAACCAGCCATGAACTTCGCCTTGTTCGCCGGACCAGCTCACCGCTTGCGCGTAAGAGATCGAGCTGGGCTCGAGAACCGTGGGGCTCGCCGCGGCCACTTCGTGCCAATTCTGATGCTGCACATCAAAGATCGCCAGGCTCGGTGGTCGATCGGGGTGGCCCAACACCGCCGCCCCAACATTTGAGCAGGCCGCAACTGAGAGGGAACCCACACCAGGCTCGGTGATGGCCACGAGTTCGCCGCTTGAGATAGTGAGCACGGCAATCTCGGGGACACCTGCGCGCACTAATGCGCTGAGCAGATGATCATCGTCGAGCACGGCGTAGGGATTCTGACCGAACTGCCACTGTGGGGCGCTGAATTCGGCCTCGATCGGACAAAGCGCGCGATCGGAATCATTCTGCCGGAGATAGAGGTTCCACCAGCCGGTGCGGTCTGAAACGAAGATCAACTTTCCATCGGCCAGCCAACGCGGTTGCCCGATGGATTCGCCGGGTGTACCCCCGACGGCTGCCACATCCCTAACGCTGCCGCCATCGAGCCGCCCGAGCATGATCATGGTCGAATCCCACGGCATGTTGGGGTGGTTCCACTGTGTCCAGGCCAGTTGACCGTCGCCCGACAGCTCCGGGTTCGAGTAAAAGTCGGCGCCTTGACACAGAACCGTGCCCCCATCCTCATTCGAACCGTCCAGCTCGAGGGCGACGATGGTGTTGACCGGCGCATCGGCTCCCGCATGGTCCTCTCGGACAGCCAGCACAAGACCGCGTTCCGGATGCACCCGGAGATCGGCATATCGACAAGCGCCATCGGGGGTCAGTGGGCGCGCATCGCCATCCCGATTGATGCGATAAAGCCGGCCATCGCGATATTCGGAGTAGACGGTCACGCCGTCTCGCACGTCGTACGCCCCACCGCCGTACTCGTGTACCCGACTGCGCACATAGGCCGGTGCGGGGGTGAGCTCGATCGGCTGCCCACCGCTTAGCTCGCGCCGCCAGATGCTGGTCCGGCCTCCTTGATCGGGTCTTGTCTCCAGCCAGTAGAGCTGAGTTCGATCGATCCGCACCCCCGAGAGCGCCTTTGATGCCGTCGTGAGGTCATCGATCGAGATAGGTGAGGCCCAAGATCCGTACGGCGCGATCAGCACAGCGCCACCTTATGGGCGACGCGCCGCGCCAACGGCGTCGGTAGTTGGTGCTGCGCAGCTACTGGTGCAAGATAAGTAGCACAATTGAGCGATCCCTCTGGGCGCAACATGCCGATCTTGAGGCTGCTGGGGAAGGCAAACCTCAAAGTCCGGTATTGCGCGTTGGAGGATCACATGATTACGACCCGTGGAGTCCTGTTCGTTCACTCCGCGCCAGCCGCGCTGTGCCCGCATATTGAGTGGGCGGTGGGCGGGCTGCTTGGCGCGTCCGTACGCTTCGACTGGACCTCACAGCCGCTGGAGCGGTCCGCCTGTCGCAGCGAATACTCGTGGGCGGGTCCGGTGGGTACCGCGGCCCGATTGGCTTCTGCTCTGACCGGCTGGAAGAGGCTGCGCTATGAGGTGACCGAGGATCCCACTGCCACGACCCAGGGTGAACGCTATGCATACACGCCGGCGCTGGGCATCTTCTATACCCTCACCGGCGTGTACGGCGACATCCTGATCCCAGAAGATCGCATCCGGCATGCCATGCTGAGCGCCAATTCTGGTGGCCGCAGCCTCCAGGAAGCTCTCGATGACCTCCTCGGCAGGCCCTGGGACGACGAACTCGAACCCTTCCGCTACGCCGGCGAAGACGCCCCCGTCCGCTGGCTACATCAGGTTGTGTAGGAGGCCGCACTCGAGCCGCGTGCGCGATCACCCGAGCGCACACCAGAACTAAGTCGCATCCCAGAGGCGACGGTAGTAATCGATGCGGTCGTTGTCGCGCTCGATACCGTACGCGTCGAGCAGCTCATGCTCCCAGTCCCCGGAGTAGTTCCAGTTCAGGCTGTAGGTGGCGACGGCCAAATCAGCCCACCGGTCGCCGACGCCCAGTCGACCAAGATCGACAACCGCCAGAAAGCGTCCCCGATCATCGAGCAAGGTGTTGGGCGCGCAGGCATCACCATGACAAACGACGAGTTGGTCGATTGGCGGCGCCTCGTCCACCAGCTTTCGATCCTCTTCTCGCTTGATCCAGTTGAAGCGCGTCTCAAGCGACCAGGAGAACGGGCAGTCAACCACCGGCAGATGATCATGAAGCCCACGGAGGCCGGCGCCGATGGCTCGGGCGGCTGCCCGCGGCTCTGCCAGCCATCGAGGACTGACCGCTGACTCGCCGGACAGTCCGAACGTACGCAACCACGTGCCGTCGGAGTCTGAACCAAAGTCGATCACGTCGGGCACCAAGATGTAGCGTCCTGCCCATCTCAGCTTGCGAGCCTCGCGTTCGAGGTCGAGTTCTGGATGGTGCGGAGACCACTTCACGTACTGAGTGGTCCCGTCAGCCTCGAATCGGAATGTGAGGCCACCGAGCTCATTCACCCATACAGGGGTTGCGCCTTCCAGCTTCCACCGCTGCTTCAGGTACCGCAGGGTTCTTGGCAGCGCTGCGCGTCCTGCCGGGATCGTCACGCTCCTGAGAGTTAGAGGGGGATGTTGGTGTGCGCTCCGCGGGCACCAGTATCGGCGTCGCGAACTGCCCTGGCGAGAGCCGAGCGCGTCGCTGTCGGAGTGACGATCTCGTCGACGACCCCGATTTCGACTGCCTTTTTCACCCCGCCGGCGATCCGCTCGTGCTCTGCGGCAAGCTCTGCTTCGAGCTTCGGTCGGAGGTCGTCAGCCACATCGGCGAGCTTGCGCCGATGCAGGATTCGGATCGCGGCGATCGGGCCCATCACGGCTACCTCGGCACCAGGCCAGGCGAAGACCCGAGTCGCACCGAGCGAACGGGCGTTCATCGCTATGTAGGCGCCGCCGTAGGCTTTGCGCGTCACCAGCGTCACGCGCGGAACGACCGCCTCACCGAAGGCATGCAGCAGCTTGGCGCCGCGACGAACGACGCCTTCCCACTCCTGCCCGACGCCTGGGAGGTACCCGGGCACGTCCACCAAGACGATCAGCGGCACCCCGAACGTGTCGCACATCCGGACGAAACGCGCGGCCTTCTCCGCACTGAGCGAGTCCAGGCAACCCCCGAGCCGAAGGGGATTGTTGGCGATAACGCCGACCGTACGGCCGGCCAGCCGGCCGAGTGCAATGGTCATATTGGGAGCCCAGCGAGCATGCAGCTCGATCGTTGAGCCGTCGTCGAGCAGGCCGTTGATCAACGGATGCACGTCGTAGGCGCGCCTTGCCGACTCCGGCAACAAGGACGCAAGATCGACATCGTCGACCTGATCCGCGGTGGTTCCTTGATTGGCCAGCAGGGTTGCCAGGTCACGGCCTTGCTCGATGGCGTCTGCCTCGTCGTCGGCCACGATATGTACGACTCCTGACCGACGTCCGTGGGTGTCGGGGCCGCCGAGCCGCAGCATGTCGACGTCTTCACCCGTGACCGATCGCACGACGTCGGGTCCCGTCACGAAGATCCTGCCCTCGGGGGCCAAGATCACCAGATCGGTGAGAGCCGGTCCGTACGCCGCCCCGCCGGCCGCGAAGCCGAGCACGATCGAGATCTGGGGGACCTTGCCCGAAGCCTGAGTCATGGCGCGGAAGATTCGACCCACCGCGTCCAGCGACCGCACACCCTCCGCCAGCCGGGCACCACCCGAGTGCCAAATGCCCAGAATCGGAACGCCGTCGTTGACCGCCCGCTCGTATGCCTTGACCACCACGTCGCAGCCCTGGACGCCCATGGCGCCGCCCATGACTGTGGCGTCGGAGGAGAAGGCGACGACACGGCAACCGTTGATCGTGCCGATGGCGGCCAGCATTCCCGAGTCATCGTCGGGTGTGATCAGTTCGACGGAGCCTTCGTCCAGCAACATCTGAAGCCGGAAATTCGGATTGCGAGGATCCAGTTCTCGCGGGAGCTTCTCCTTTTTGTGCGGAGCGCTCGCTGGTTGAGCCATCGTCGCGTTGCTTTTTCCGGCGGTGGATGCGGCCGGAGGTGGTGCGGTCGTTGTCATGTCAGACCTCTGTGGCGTAGGTGTTGGTAAAGGCAACCGCGACGTTGTGGCCGCCGAAACCGAACGAGTTGTTGATGCCTGCCAAGTCGCCGCTGGGCAACTCGCGAACCTTGGTGGCAATGTCGATGCCCAGGTCAGGTTCGGGATTGTCCAGGTTGATCGTCGGCGGAACTCTGCGATTTCGCAGGGCCAGCAGGGTGGCGAGTGATTCCAAAGCTCCGGCGCCGCCCAGCAGGTGCCCGGTCATTGACTTGGTGGCGTTGACGATGGCTTCGGTGTCCTCGCCGAGAGCCTGTCGAATCGAACTGGCCTCGGTGACATCGCCTTGTGGTGTTGAGGTTGCGTGCGCGTTGACGTGGACGATGTCGCCCGGTTGAAGATCACCTTCGCGTAACGCACGGGTCATCGCCAGCGCTTGAGTATGCCCACTCGGATTGGGCTGGACCATGTCATGCGCGTCCGCAGTGATGCCGGCACCAGCCAGCTCCCCGTAGATCTTTGCCCCCCGTGCCCGAGCGTGGTCGAGGTTCTCGATGACGAACATTGCCGCACCCTCCGCGAGCACGAAACCGTCCCGATCAACATCCCAAGGGCGGGACGCCCGCTCTGGCTCGTCGTTGCGCCGGCTCATCGCTTGCATCTGCGCGAAGCAGGCGATGGGCAACGGATGGATCACTCCTTCGGTCCCGCCCACCACAACGACATCCGCGCGACCGAGTCGGATCATGTCCAGCCCGAGCGCGATCGACTCATTGCTCGACGCGCAGGCTGAGACCGGGGTGTGGGCTCCCGCCTGGGCGCCGAGGCGCAGGCTTACGTTGGCTGCCGAGGCATTGGCCATCAACATGGGGATGGCTAATGGGCTCACCCGGCGCGGGCCCTTCTCCTTTTGGATGTCCCAATTGCTGAGCAGGGTCATCAAGCCGCCGATGCCAGTGGCGATGGCGACCCCAAGACGTTCCCGATCCACCGGGTTGTCCTCTTTGAGTCCATACCCCGCGTCACCCCACGCCTCCATGGCGGCAATCACCGCCAGCTGTGCCGACCGATCAAGGCGGCGGGCTTCAACCCGATCGAGCACCTCCGACGGGTCGACGGCGGCTTGCGCGGCGATTTTGACTGGCAGCTCATCGGCCCAATCGGCTTCGATCCGGCTTATCCCGGACCTGCCGGCAAGCAGCGCTTCCCAGGTGCTGGGCGCGTCACCTCCCAGCGGCGTGGTGGCCCCGATACCGGTGACAACAACGGGGATACGTGGCATCTGTGAACTCCTGGTACCTGCGGCCGGTGGCCGCGATTGTGATCAGGAAGCGGCGGCGCGCTCGATGTAGGCAACCGCGTCCCCAACGGTCTTGAGGTTTTTGGCCTCCTCATCCGGGATGCTGACGCCGAACTTCTCCTCGGCCGCGTAGATGATCTCGACCATAGACAGCGAGTCGACATCGAGGTCGTCGGTGAACGACTTGTCGAGCTGGACGTCCGGTGCGGGAACCCCAGCGACCTCGTTGACGATCTCTGCAAGGTCGGACCGGACTTCTTCAGTGGTGGGCATGGACTGTGTTCTCCTTCGGATCGAGTGTCTTGTGGAACTCCGATGTGATTAAGGCAGGACGATCACTTGTCCGGCATAGACGAGACCGGCGCCGAAGCCGATGATCAAGCAGGTCTGACCCGTCTTGGCTTCACCGGATTCGAGCAGCGTCTCAATGGCCAGTGGGATGGAAGCGGCTGACGAGTTGCCCTGGTAGGCGATGTCGCGGCCGACCACCACTTTGTCGGGAAGCTTCAGGGCCTTGAACATGGCGTCCGTGATCCGCATGTTCGCCTGGTGCGGGACGAACACATCCAGATCCTCTGGATGTAGGCCCGCCGCATCGAGCGCCTCTGCGGCAGCCTTGGACATCGTGTAGGCGGCCCATTTGAAGACTGGGTTGCCCTCCATCCGAAGCGTCGGCCAGTGTGGGTTGCCATCTTCGGCGTCGTCCATGGCCCGATCCCACGGTGCGGTTTGCTGGATCAGTGGCGCCTGCTCGCCGTCGGAGCCCCAGACCACCGGACCAATCCCAGGTTCATCGCTGGGTCCGACCACGGCCGCACCGGCACCGTCGGCAAAGATGAATGCAGTCGACCGATCTCGTTTGTTGGTCAGGTCGCTGAGCCGTTCCACGCCGATGATCAATACGTATTTCGATATGCCGGTGCGGACGAAGGAGTCGGCCATAGCGGCCGCGTAGCAAAAGCCGGCGCAGGCCGCCGAGATGTCGAACGCGGCGGCGCCGGTTGCGCCTAATTCACTTGCGATAGTGGTGGCCACGGCGGGCGTTTGGTAGAGGTGCGTGACCGTCGAAACGATCACCGTGTCGATCTGAGCGGGTTCGACGCCTGCTCGGTCCATTGCCTTGCGCGCCGCGGCAACCGACATCATCTGGATGGTCTCGTCCTCGGAGGCCCAGCGGCGCTCGATTATGCCCGAACGGGTACGGATCCATTCGTCGGATGAGTCGATCAGGGAGCAGATCTCGGCGTTGTCGACGATCCGACGCGGGCGGTAGCCGCCGATGCCCAAGATTGCGGAGAACCGCGCTCCCTTGCTCACGGCAAGATTCATCGGGTGACCTCCGTTGCCTCGGACGTTTCGACCGTGGGGTGCAGCCGTAACAGCGGCTGTCCGGGCGAAACCGGATCGCCATTCTCCACAAGCCACTCCACGACGATTCCGCCATGGGGCGCCGTGACAGGAATCTCGTCGCGCACGTTGCTGACGGTTCCAACGGTGCTGTGATTGGGCAGCACGGTGTCGGTGTCAACATCCTCGGTTCTTCTGAACTGCCCTTTTCCCGGCGAGACCACCAAGCGCCAGGTCGGATTGCCGACGATGGGTGAGGCGAGGGCCGGACCGCCGTGCTCTCGTACGAACTCCGCCGCCTCTGGCAGTTGGTCCGGCGTGTTCAGTGGGAACAGGTCGACGCCCTTGAGATTGCGCTTCGCGATGCCGGCCAGGGTGCCGGCGGGAGGCATTTCAAGCATGCCGGTCACACCGAGATCCGACATGGTGGCCATGCAGAGGTCCCACCGAATGGGCGACGCCACCTGAGCCACCAGCCGCTTGAGTACCTCTCTGCCGTGATGCACCACCTGCCCGTCGGCGTTCGACAACAGCCTTGTCCGGGGGTCGTGGGTGCTGATCGCGCGCGCGAGCGCGGCCAGCTCTGCGACCGCGGACTCCATATGGACCGTGTGGAATGCGCCGGCGACACTAAGTTCCACCAGTCGGGCACGGGCGGGGGGGTTGGCGGCGAGTGCGGCGAGCTGTTCCTTGGTGCCAGCCGCGACGATCTGCCCTGCGCCGTTGTGGTTGGCCGCGGTGAGCCCTTGGGCCGCGATTGCCTCCAGCACCTCATCCGGGTTACCGCCGACAATCGCTGTCATCGACGTGGCCGTGGCGGCACTGGCAGCAGCCATCGCTCGACCTCGCTCGCGGACAAAAACCATCGCCTGCTCCGCTGACAGCACGCCAACCCCGGCCGCGGCAGTGATCTCGCCGACCGAGTGGCCCGCAGTGACACCGATCAGCGGATAAGCGTCGGCGGGATGGGGAAACAGCTCGAGCGCGGCCAATAGACCCGAAGCGACCAGCAGCGGTTGCGCGATCGCCGTATCCCGAATGGTGTCGGCATCGGCTTCGGTGCCGTAATGGCGTAGATCAATGCCGCAAACCGCAGAGAGCCAGGTCAGTCGATCGGAAAACGACGACTCTGTCAGCCAGGGACGAAGGAACCCAGGCGTCTGCGCACCCTGTCCCGGCGCCACGATCGCGAGCACATCTTTTATCGTCCCGTGACCTAACCGGGAATGTCCTACTCGGACGCGACGAATCTTCGGACATCCTATTGTCGGTTTCGCACAAGCTCTTCGTGCCCACCTGTGCTGCGACCTTGCCCCCGTACTCGACTTTGACCCCTCTATATAGGGGTCAAAGTGCACGGGCCGGCGTCAAGGTCGCTATCGACGCTCGCGGGCTTGTGTGCTACTAGGCCTCGGCTGGGTCTTCGACGCTGGTCCGTTTGAGCAGGCGGCCGAGGGTGAGGGCGAGGCGGAGAGCGTACGCGTCCCGCGGGTCGGTCGGACTGTAGCCGCTGACCTCCTGAATCCGCCGGAGTCGATAGCGGACCGTGTTGGCATGGACGAACAATGTCCGCGCGGCAGCTTCCACCGACGAACCTTGATCGAAGAACGTCACAAGCGTCTCCATCAACCCGCCGCCGGCCGCCAGCAATGGGTCGTACAAGCTTCGGGCAAGCTCGCGGCGGGCGTGACCGTCGCCGGCAAGCGCCCGTTCCGGAAGCAGATCTTGAGCGGTCACCGGCCGCGGCGCTTCGGGCCACGCCACCGCCGCTCGAAAACCGGACAGCGCCTCCCGAGTGCTTGCGGCGGCATCCATCAGATGCTCGACGGGCGGTCCAACGACGATCGGTCCCGGACCGAAGTCGGCGGCGAAGGATCTCACGACGTCCACCGCGTGGTCTGCGGAGGTCAGCGAGTTTCCTCCGAGCATCACGATCATCCGGTCACCTTGGATGGCTCCCAGCATCTCGGCGCCCGAAATGACCGAGGCGTGCCGAATGGCTTCCAGGGCCTGAGCCGGTTCCAGTTCTGGTGCTGGGCCAACCACGGCGACGACTGCCGCTGGCGATCGCCAACCAAGTGTTGACGCTCGAGAGAGTACGGTCTCATCGGCTTCCCCCCTCAGCACCGCATCAACGACCAGCGCCTCAAGTCGCGCATCCCACGCACCGCGAAGCTCGGCCGCCCGTGCATAGATCTCCGCAGCGGCGAAGGCGACCTCTCTGCTGTACTGCACGATCGCCGCGTGCAGGACCGGCCGATCGCCTTTCGGCATGACCTCGTCTATCTGAGATTCGACGACGTCGATCGTGGTCCGAACCAACTCGACGGTCTGGTGCAACGAAATCTTGCGAGTGAGCTCCAGTGGCGCCGAACTGAACACCTCCGACGTGCTGGGACTGCTGCGATCAGGGTCGGCGAACCACTTGACGAACCCGTCGATCCCGGCCTTGGCCACAAGTGTGATCTGCGACCGATACTCAGGGTCCAGCCGCTGGAACCATTCGTGCCGAGTCTCCATTTCGGCAATCGTGGCAGTCGTCATGGCACCTGTTACAGCGGAGAGCCGCTTGGCGATGCTTGCCCGGCTTCTGGCGGAGGGCAACAGGGTCTTGCTGATCCCGCGCGGGCTCGGCGCCATAGGCTGACACTCTAGTGGCGCTTGGCGGCCGTCAACGCACTAGCGAAAATAGGCTGTTCGCGAGCGTCGGTGATCGCGCAAGCGAAAAGGAAACACGGTGAGTGATCTTGATCTTCAACCCCAGGAGATCGTCTGCGGTTCGGCAGGACGGCCGGAGCCCGAGGAACTCCTACTCACGGCGCGCCGGGTCTACCTCGGCAGGACGACTGAGGTAGCACGGGCTTTGCCGGACGCTCAGATTCGGATGATCGGTGCTTGGTGCTTCCTTGATCACTATGGCCCGGAAGATGTCCGAGGTACGGCAGGGATGCAGGTCTGGGCGCATCCACACACCGGCCTACAGACGGTGAGCTGGCTCATGGAGGGTGAGGTCGAACACCGCGACAGCCTCGGCTCGCAAGCTCGGGTCCGGCCCGGCGAACTGCACATCATGACCGCCGGTCATGGCATCGTGCACAGCGAGATGTCACAGGCCGACAAGCCACCGACCCTGCATGGTGTGCAGCTGTGGGTCGCTCTGCCGGATGTCGACAGAGACACCGACCCTCGGTTCGAGAGTCATCTGGAACTGCCGAGCATCACCCGGCCGGGCATCACGGGCAAGGTACTGATTGGCGAGCTGGATGGCGTGCGATCTCCCGCGCGGAGCTCGACCCCGCTGCTGGGCGCCGAGCTGACCATCGCGCCGGGCGTCGTTGCTCACCTCCCACTAAAGGAGCGGTTCGAGCACGGGATCTTTGTCGTTGCTGGCGAGGTCAACGTCGAATCGACGGTGGTCGGCGTTGATCAACTTCTCTATCTTGGCGGTAAGCGACAGTCGATCACCCTTAGCAGTGATCATGGTAGTCGCGTGATCTTGCTGGGCGGTGAGCCGTTCGACGAGGAGATTGTGATGTGGTGGAACTTCGTCGGCCGCAGCCACGAGGAGATCGTCGCCTTCCGAAGCGCATGGGAACGTCGCGACCTGCGATTTCCACCGGTGGTCGATCGGACGGAAAAGGTGTTTGAGGCTCCAGCGTTGCCTACCGTACGGCTCACGCCGCGGCCTCGTCGTCCGGCGGCGATGTGATCTTGCCGGGCGTGTCATGAATCCCGTCGAGGCGCTGCGGGAGATCGGCTTCCTGCTGGAACGCTCGCGGGCCGACACCTATCGAGTACGGGCCTATCGCGCGGCGGCCGATGCCATTTCACGCCTCAGCGAGGCCGAACGCCAAGATCATCAGCAGCAACACAGCTGGGGCAAGGTGCAAGGTGTTGGGCCGAAGACCGCTGATGTGATCAGCCAGGCAATGGCTGGACAAGTGCCGGATTACCTGCAACGCCTCCGAGACGAGAAGCAGCCGTTGGTCGAGGGCGGCGAAGCCTTCCGCGGGGCCGTTCGAGGCGATCTGCACTGTCACTCCAACTGGTCTGACGGCGGAAGCCCGCTGGAGGAGATGATGGCCACGGCCCGTTCGCTGGGTCATGAGTACTGTGCCATCACCGACCACTCGCCGCGGCTGACCGTAGCCCGCGGCCTGACCGCGGAGCGGCTTCGAGAGCAGATGGCGGTGGTCGACGGCCTCAACGAGGCAATGGCGCCCTTTCGTGTCCTTCGAGGGATCGAGGTCGACATTCTGGAGGATGGCGGACTTGATCAAGATCAGGATCTGCTGGGCGAACTGGACGTGGTTGTATCGAGCGTGCACTCCAAGCTGCGGGCGGACTCGGAGACGATGACCCATCGGATGGTCGGTGGCATTGCTAATCCGCAAACCAATGTCCTCGGCCACTGCACTGGGCGATTGATCCAGGGCGAGCGAGGCTTGCGGCCGCAGTCGGTGTTCGATCCTGAGGTCGTCTTCGAAGCCTGCCGCACCTTCGATGTTGCCGTAGAGATCAACTCACGACCGGAGCGGCGTGACCCACCAACCACCTTG